>CAZKAX010000008.1:5170-65154 GCA_964550775.1 uncultured Novosphingobium sp.
GCCAAAACCTGGGCCCGCACCAATTTCAACGCAAAGGCCGGGCAGTATTCGATGAAATGAGGCGGGGTGGCTAGTTGCGGGACACAACCATGCCCAGCCAGACCACACCGCCAAACATGAACAGCACGACGAACAAGCATCCCGCTGCGGCCAGTTTTCGCGGCGATCGTTTCTTGTTTTTGGTCGGAACAAATTTGACCAGTGCAACAAGCGCTTCTCCGATGGCCTGAACCAACCATTCAAACAGCGCTTGCATCACCCCCGCTCCATCAGCCCATGCTTCTTCATCGCATGGCGCAGCTGGTCATAGCTGAGCCCCAGCGCCTTCGCGGTTTGGCGCTGGTTGTAACGGTGCCGGGCGAGCGCGGTTTCCAGAATCGCCTTCTCGTGCGCATCGACTGCCCCGCGCAGGTCCGTGACCATTTCAAGATCGGGCGCGGCGGCGGACGGCGAGGCTGAGCGTTCCGGGCTGCTATTGTCTGCGCGTGGCGGCGCGGCGGGTTTCCACGGGCTGACGAAGGGATCGAACTGGATGCTGGCCACCGGCAGGTCCCAGTTGTCCCAGCGATAGACCGCGCGTTCCACCACGTTGCGCAGTTCGCGCACGTTGCCGGGCCACTGGTGGTCCTCCAGCTGGCGGCGCGCCAGCTCGGAAAAACCGGGCCAGCTTTCCCAGTGCAGTTCGGCGGCCATGCGGCGGCCGAAATATTCGGACAATACGCCGATATCCCCTTCGCGCACCCGCAGCGGCGGCAGGGTGATGACTTCAAAACTCAGCCGGTCCAGCAGGTCCGCGCGGAACCGGCCTTCATCGGCCATGCGCGGCAGGTCTTCATTGGTGGCAGCGACGATCCGGACATCGACCTTGATCGGGCGCGAGGATCCGATCCGCGTCACCTCGCCATATTCGACCGCGCGCAGCAGGCGTTCCTGCGCCCCGCTGGACAGTGTCGCCAGTTCGTCGAGAAACAACGTGCCTTTGTCGGCTTCCTCGAACCGACCGGCCCGCGCTCTGGTAGCGCCGGTGAAGGCCCCCTGCTCATGACCAAACAGCTCCGCCTCGATCAATGTTTCCGGCAGCGCCGCGCAGTTCAGCGTGACGAGCGGTTCGGACCAGCGGCGGGACAGCTGGTGCAGGCGTTCGGCGATCAGTTCCTTGCCGGTGCCGCGTTCCCCGATCACCAGCACCGGGCGCTGCAAGGGCGCGGCGCGGCTGGCGCGTTCGACCGCGTCGAGGAAGGCAGTGGACTGGCCGACGAACTGCGTGTTGCGCTCCATGACCAATATATAGCGAAAATTCCCAATATTGGGAAGATATTCCGACATGTCGTTCGTCGATTAGCCACCGAACTGGCGGAAATCGGCCCCGAACCGCATTTGGCACGCCCCTTGCTGAAAGGTGAACAAACCCGCTTCAACGAGGCACACCATGTTCACCAAGTCACTCAAGTCCGCCAGCAAGCTCGACAAGGCAGTCGCTCTGTCGATCGCCGCGATGCTCGGCATGAACCTCTTCGTCCTGGCCCAGCAGATGCAGGCCGATCCCCTGGTCCAGATCGCGCAGCAGACCCCTGCCGCGCGGTCGGCCTGAACCGGAAAGGCGCCTGATGGGCAAGGATCCCTTCAATCTAGAGCTTGGGCCGGAACCCGCCCAGCCCCCCGCTGGCGGCACTCAGTCCCCCCGCCACAGCGAGGTTCCGGTCCAGACCTTTTCCACCCATGGCGGCAGCCGCCGCACCTCGCGGTTTGACGACGAGGTTGAGCGGATGCGCCAGACCGCCACTCCTACCAGCCAGTCCTTCACCAGTTTCGGAGCACCCTTGATGGGCATTTTCAGCCGCACCCGTGACATCATCGCCGCCAATTTCACTGACCTGCTCGACAAGGCCGATGACCCGGAAAAGATGATCCGCATGATCATCTTCGAGATGGAGGAAACCCTGGTCGAAGTGCGCGCCAGCGCGGCCCGGACCATCGCGGACCAGAAGGAAATGCACCGCCACACGGTCAAGCTGGACCGCCTGCAGGCCGACTGGGGCGACAAGGCGCAGCTGGCGCTGAGCAAGGACCGCGAGGACCTGGCCCGCGCGGCGCTGGTCGAAAAGAAGAAGGCCGCCGACATGGCCGAACAGCTCAAGGCCGAAATCGCCGTGCTCGACGATGCGCTGCGCGCCTATGAAGTGGACATCGAAAAGCTCCAGACCCGCCTGCGCGAAGCGCGCAGCCGCCAGAGCGCGATCGCTGCCCGCCTGGAAAGCGCCGAAAACCGCGTCAAGCTGCGCACGCTGCTGGCCAGCGAGCGGGTGGACGAAGCGATGGCCCGGTTCGACCAGCTGGAACGCCGCGTCGACTATGCCGAAGGCCGCGCCGACGCGCTGAGCCTGGCCGACGGCACGTCCAAGCCGAGCCTGGCCGACGAAATCGCCGCACTCGCCGGTCAGGACAAGATCGACGAGGAACTCGAAGCAATGAAGCGCGCGCTGGGCGCCGCTAACGGACAGAAGGAAGACTGATCGTGGAACACGTACTTGTTCCGATTATCCTCGTGCCGACGATCGTTGTCGGGTTGCCCTGGATCATCCTCCACTACATCACCAAGTGGAAGACCGCCGCGACGCTGACCAACGACGACGAGGCCTTGCTCGAAGAGCTCTATCAGCTCGCCAAGCGTCTCGATGACCGGATGGACACCGTGGAACGCCTGGTCAGTGCCGACCATCCCGATTTCCAGCCCGCCCGCATCACGCATGACCGCGAAACCGACAACGAAAAGCTGCGCGAATTTGGAGCGCTGCTCGAATCCAAGGGGAGGACCATCCGGTGAACAGCCTGCGCACCCGCTTTTATCGCGACAAGATCAACGGCAAGATCGCTGGCGTCTGCGCCGGGATCGCGGACTACACCGGGGTCGATGTGCTCTGGGTCCGGCTGGGAATGCTGATCTTCACTTTCTCCACCGGCTTTGGCATCCCGCTGTACATTGCGCTGGCCTTGCTGGCTGAAAAGAAGCCCGGCCATCTCTATGGCGACCGCAGCGAACAGCAGTTCTGGCAGGGCGTGCGCCAATCGCCGGCCCGCACGGCCAAGCAGGTTCGCGCCCAGATGCGCGATATCGACCGCCGACTGGCCGAAGTCGAAGCCTTCTACGTCAGCAGCAATCCGCGCCTTTCGGCCGAGATCGAACAGCTGCGCTAAGCCGCACGACACTTCCTGAGGGGGAATAGCAATGAGCGTTGCAGAAATCGGTGCGATGATCCCGATCGTGGCCCTGATCATCCCGATCGTGGCCCTCACCACCCGCCACAAGCGCAAGATGGCCGAACTGGAAGTGCGCAAGCTCGAAGCCGAAGCCGCCCTGGGCAAGAGCGGCGGTAATGACCGCACCGAATGGCTGGAAGACCGGGTCAAGGTGCTGGAACGCATCGTTACCGACAAGGGCACCAACCTGGCCGCCGAAATCGAAGCCTTGCGCGATCTCGACAATGCGCCGCGCCTGACCAGCCGAAAGGATGAGGCATGAACTGGGGTAGCCCCGAATTCGTCCTGGCGATCATCGCGATCTCCACCGCCGGCTGGGTGATCAACAACTGGATCCGCGCCCGCCACGGCTATGCGCTGGAAGACGAATGGGGCGGCAAGACCCCCCGCGCCGACAGCCAGACCACCCAGCAGCTGCAAGCCGAAAACGCCGAACTGCGCGAACAGCTGAGCCACTTTGCCGACCGCGTGAAGGTGCTGGAACGCATCGTCACCGACGCCCCCACCAAACTCGCCGCCGAAATCGAGGACCTGCGCAAATGAGCCCTGAAACCCTGGAAGCTATTCGCACCACCGCGCCACTGCTTGGAATTCCGTTTGTCGCGATAACGGCCGGCTGGGTGCTGACCACCTGGATGCGGATCAAGAACGGCTACCCGCTCGACGGGGCCTGGGGTCAGGCGGTCTATCCCAAGACCAGCAGCCAGGAGATCGAACGGATCAAGCTGCTCAGCCAGGAAAACGCCCAGCTCCGCGCTGAAATCAGCTCGGTCAAGGACCGGCTCGCCAATGTCGAACGGATCGTCACCGACAGCGGCTATCAGCTGACCCACCAGATCGAGGCGCTGCGGCTGGAAAAGGACAAGGTACAATGATGGGCTTTGGAGAAGTTGTCGGCCTTGCCATCGTGGTCGCAGGCTTCCTGGGTTTCGCCAGCATGCTGACCGAAGCCTACAAGGCGAAGATGCGGGTGCGGGAAAAAGAGCTGGAAGCGCAGGTCAACCGCGCCCCGCTGCAGGCACCGGACAGCGCCGCCAACGAACGGCTGGAAGCGCGCCTGCGCGTGCTGGAACGCATCGCCACCGACAAGACCGCCAAGCTTTCCGCAGAGATCGAAGACCTGCGCGAACCCGCCAACTGACAACAGGGAACCATGGCCATGTCCGTAAGTGGATCAGTCGTTGCCATCGTTGCAATCATCGCCTTTGCGGTGATCAAGCTGGCGCGGATCAGGAACGGCACCGATATGCGCGGCCGGATCGACCGGCGGATGGGACGGCATATGCTGCTCGATCCGGCCGAGCCCAGCCCGCGCGAGCTGGAACTGCAGCGCGAGGTCGAGGCGCTGCGCGACCGGGTCCACGTGCTGGAACGGATCGCAACAGACGGCCGCCATACCCGCAACCTGGCGGACGAGATCGAACGCCTGCGCGACAATTGACCTATCGGGAGAACAGTGATGATCACCGACACCCTGATCTATTCCACCGCCGCCCTCGCCGGGACAATGGTGCTGGCCGCCACCATGCTGCGCGGCTGGCAAGGCTGGCTGACCCTCAAGACCCGCGAGCTGGATCATCACCGCCCGGAACTGGAAGGGGGCAGTTCGGCCGGGATGGCCCGAATCGAGATCGCCGATCTCAAGGAACGGATCCGCAAGCTCGAAGCCATCGCCGCGGGAGTTGACCTGTGAAGAGCACCGGCGAAGCCGCAAAGGCCGGGATCGGTCTGGGCAGCGCGATCGCGGTGGCGATCAGCTGGAGCCTGCACAAGTCGATCGTCTGGGCGCTGGTCCACGGCGTTCTGGGCTGGTTCTATGTCGCCTATTACGCCTTTACCCGGCCCGGCGGGCTGGCGGGGTAACTCCCTCCGCGCAGGTTGCATGGCCAAGCCCAGGTGCTAAAGCCCCGCCCATGCGCAGCCTGTCCGACATCCACGACGAATATGACTTCCTCGAAGGCGACGAACGCTATCGCCTGCTGATCGAACTGGGGCGCGAGCTGGAGCCGATGCCCGATGCGCTGAAGACCGATGCCACGCTGGTGCGCGGCTGTTCCGCATCGGTCTGGGTCTATCCGATGCCGCAGGACGATGGGTGCCTGCATTTCCTGGCGGACAGCAATGCCGCAATCACCAAGGGGATCGTCGCGCTGGTGGTCGCCGCTGTGCAGGACCGGCCTGCCGCCGAAGTGGCCGATACCGATATTGCCGCGCTGCTCGCTCCCTTCGAACTGAGCCGCCAGCTGTCCTCCAACCGCACCCAGGGCGTGCCCAACATGATCGCGCTGATCCGGGAAACGGCGGCGCGCTATGCTGCCGGCTAGGCTGGCCTGGCAGGGCGCGGGTCTGGCCTGTGTCGGGCTGGGCGCAGTCGGCGCGCTGCTGCCGATTTTGCCGACCGTGCCGTTCCTGCTGCTGGCGGCCGTTTGTTTTGCCCGCGGCCGCCCGGAATGGGCCGAAAAGCTCTATGCCCACCCGCGCTGGGGGCCGTCCCTGCGCGAATGGCGCGATCGGCGGGCGATCCCGCGCCGGGCCAAGATTTCAGCACTGCTGGCGATGAGCGCCGGGGCGGTGTTTACCCAGCTGACTTTGGGCTGGCCGTGGGTGCTGATCTCGCTCGCCGTGCTGGGCGGGGCAGGCAGCTGGATCTGGACCCGCAACGAATAGCATCGGCGCGCTTGCCCACCGCTCTTGCATTGCCCCGCGCACCGCGCTTAAGGCGCTAGGCATTATGGCCAGCAAACCCCGCACCCTGTACGAAAAGATCTGGGACGCCCACGTAGTGGAACGCCGCGACGATGGCACCTGCCTGATCTATATCGACCGCCACCTGGTTCACGAAGTGACCAGCCCCCAAGCGTTCGAGGCGCTGCGGCTGGCGGGGCGCACGGTGCGCCGCCCGGACCTGACACTGGCCGTGCCGGACCACAATTTGCCCACCACCGCGCGGCGCGATGCCGCGGGTCAGCGCATTCCGATTGCCGACGTGGAAAGCGCGCAGCAGCTGGCTGCGCTGGAGCGCAATGCGCCGGAGTTTGGCATCCGTTATATCGGCGATGCCGATGCGGAACAGGGGATCGTCCACGTGGTCGGCCCCGAACAGGGCTTTTCGCTGCCCGGCGCGACGATTGTCTGCGGGGACAGCCACACAGCCTGCCACGGCGGGCTTGGCGCACTGGCATTCGGGATCGGCACCAGCGAGGTCGAGCATGTCCTCGCCACGCAGACCCTGCTGCTGGGCCAGTCAAAGAGCATGGAGGTGCGCGTCGAGGGTCAGCTGGGGCCCGGCGTTACCGCCAAGGACCTGGTGCTGCACATCTGCGGCCAGCTGGGCGCGGCAGGCGGCACCGGCCATGTGATCGAATATACCGGCCAGGCGATCCGCGACCTCAGTCTGGAAGGACGCCTGACCGTGTCCAACATGGCGATCGAACACGGCGCCCGCGCCGGACTGATCGCGCCGGACGACACGACCTTTGCCTACCTGCAGGGTCGCCCTTATGCCCCCAAGGGCGCCGAATGGGACGCGGCCGTGGCCTGGTGGCGCAGCCTGGCAACCGATCCCGGCGCGCAATATGACAAAGTGGTGGTGATCCAGGCGGCGGACATCGCTCCGACCGTGACTTGGGGCACCAGCCCGGAAGATACCGTGGCGATCACCGGCGTGGTCCCCGCGCCCGAAAGCTTTGCCGATCCGAGCAAGCAGGAAGCCGCCCAGAAATCGCTGGACTACATGGGACTGAACCCCGGCCAACGGATGGAGGATGTCGAGGTCCAGAACGTGTTCATCGGTTCGTGCACCAACAGCCGGATCGAAGACCTGCGCGCCGCCGCCGCGGTGCTGAAGGGCCGCAAGAAGGCCGCCAATGTGAAGTGGGCGGTGGTCGTCCCCGGATCGGGCCTTGTCAAGCGTCAGGCCGAAGCCGAAGGGCTGGACCGCGTGTTCATCGAAGCGGGCCTCGAATGGCGCGAACCGGGCTGTTCGGCCTGCCTTGGCATGAACCCGGACAAGGTTCCCGCCGGGGAGCGCTGCGCCTCCACCAGCAACCGCAACTTCGTTGGCCGTCAGGGGCCGGGTGCGCGCACGCACCTCGTTTCCCCCGCAATGGCGGCGGCAGCGGCGGTGACCGGCAAGCTGACCGACGTGCGCAAGCTGGGCTGAACGCCCCGCCTGCGCCGCGCCGTCAGGCCGCGCGCTGGGCGCGGTCGATTGCTTCTTCGTTGAGCATGTCGGCCACCAGGAACGCCAGTTCGATCGACTGCGCGGCGTTGAGCCTCGGGTCGCAATGGGTCTGGTAACGATCAGCCAGCGCGGCATCGCTGATCGCCACACCGCCGCCGATGCATTCGGTCACGTTCTGGCCGGTCATCTCGATATGCACGCCGCCCGCATGGGTGCCTTCGGCGCGGTGGACCGCGAAGAATCCGCGCACTTCGCGCAGGATCCGGTCGAACGGGCGGGTCTTGAAGCCGCTTTCGGCCTTGATCACATTGCCGTGCATCGGATCGCAGGACCACACCACCGGGTGCCCTTCACGCTTCACCGCGCGAACCAGCGGCGCCAGCCCCGCTTCAACCTTTTCATCGCCGAACCGGCTGATCAGCGTGATCCGCCCGGCTTCGCGCTGCGGATTGAGCAGGTCGAGCTGGCGCAGCAATTCGTCCGGGGCCAGGCTGGGGCCACACTTGAAGCCGATCGGATTGCCCACGCCGCGCAGGAATTCAACGTGCGCCGATCCTTCGAACCGGGTGCGATCGCCGATCCACAGCATGTGGGCAGAGCAATCGTACCAGTCGCCGGTCAGCGAATCCTGCCGGGTCATCGCCTGTTCGTAGGACAGGTGCAGCGCTTCGTGGCTGGTGTAGAAGCTGGTACCCTGCAACTGCGGCACGCTCTGCGGATCGATCCCGCAAGCGGCCATGAAGTCCAGCGCTTCCCCGATCCGGTTCGATACTTCGGCGAACTTGTCAGCCCAGGGGCTGCGGTCCATGAAATCGAGCGTCCACTGGTGGACCTGACGCAGGTTGGCATAGCCACCGGTCGAAAAGGCGCGCAGCAGGTTCAGCGTCGCAGCGCTTTGCGAATAGGCCTGGAGGAGCCGCTGCGGATCGGGAATGCGGGCTTCGCTGGTGAATTCGATCCCGTTGATATTGTCGCCCAGATAGCTCGGCAGTTCGACCCCGTCGATCACCTCCACCGGTGAGCTGCGCGGCTTGGCGAATTGCCCGGCCATGCGGCCGACCTTCACCACCGGCTGCTTGCTGGCGAAAGTCATCACCACGGCCATTTGCAGCAGCACGCGGAAGGTGTCGCGGATCGTGTTGGGGTGGAATTCGGCGAAGCTTTCGGCGCAGTCCCCGCCCTGCAGCAGAAAGCCCTTGCCCGCCGCCACTTCCGCCAGATCGGCCTTCAGCGCGCGCGCCTCGCCCGCAAAGACCAGCGGGGGAAAGCTGGTGAGCGTACCCGTAACCTTGTCCAGCGCCGCGGCGTCGGGATAGGACGGCAGATGCCGGCCTTCGTGCGCCTTCCAGCTTTCGGGGGTCCAGGTGGTCATCTCGCGCACTCGCTCCTCACGTCAAAGAGCGCGCCCCATAGCGGCACGGGCGGGCAAATGCAAAACTTGCAAAGCCCACCGCCCCGATCGGGCAATTTTGTTGCCGGGGTGTGGCATCGCAGTGCCGCTTCGGCAGGGAAAGGGCCGAACCTAGCGCGTGGCTTCCGCTGGCGGTGCAGAAGCCGGCAACCGGGTGACCAGCTTCTGCCCGTCCGGGATAACTGCCAGCCGCCAGCTGCGCGCCGGGCCCAGGTATTTGCGGGCCAGGGCCTGCATTTCCACCGGCGTGGTGCGGGTAAAGTCCGGCAACAGCGTACGCAGCGCGGCGAACTTGCGCTGGTCGCTGGTCGCCCCTTCCAGCTGGTACATGAAGAAAGCACTGCTGGTGCTGGCGCGGGTCAGTTGCTGGCGCAGCGGTTCGATTACGCGGTCCAGTTCGTCCGCGCTGGGCGGGCGGGCGATCAGATCAGCGGCGATCTCGTTCGCGGTGGCGAAGAACACCGGCACCGCATCGGGTTGCAGCTGCGCAATCGCCATGATCGAACCGCCGTTGTCCAGATCGGTCGGCCAGTCATTGTTGACCTGCGGCGCATAGCTCGCCCCCAGCTTTTCGCGCATCGCATCCAGCAGGCGGTTCTGGAACAGGTCCGACAGAATCTGCAGCTGGCGGCTTTCCGAAATCCCGGTCATCCCGCCCCCGGTCGGCCAGCTGACCAGGGCAGCAGCCTGACCGGGATCGCCGCGGTGGGTCAGCACCAAGGGCGTGGCGGTGGCCGCCGGTTCGGCAAAGCGCGGCACTTGCAGTTCGGGCGGCAATGGCTTGCGCGGCGGGAGCGCACCGAAGGTATTCTTCAGCGCTTCGATCGCCTGAGCCTTGTCGAAATCGCCGAACAGTTGCAGCTCGATCGGGCCCTGTTCCAGCACCGGTTGCCAGACCTGCCGGAACCCTTCGGGAGTTGCCGCCTCGATCTCTTGCGGGGTCGGGGTGTGAAAGCGCGGGTCCTTGCCGTGCTGGATATATTTGAGGTCACGGCCCAGCACGCCCTGCGGGCTGGTGGCATAGCTTTCATACTGCAACCGCGCCGCAGCCTTGGCCCGGGTGAACGGCGCCACGTCCCAGCGCGGCAGAGCGAACTTGGCGGCAAACAGGTAAAGCTGGTCCGCCAGGTCCGCCGGGCGGGTGTTGGCGGTGAACTGGAACGCGGAATCGTCGATCTCGAAATCGAAGCCCATCTTGCGCCCGGTTGAAACCCGGTCGATCTCTTCCTGACCAAGCGTGGCCATACCCGAGCCGACCAGCGCCATATCGCCCAATGCGATGTAAGGCGCATCGCCCGAAGCGAACTGGCGGTAACCCGCCCCCCAGCGCGCCTTGACCGTCAGGCGGCCAGGCTCGTCCGCCGTCGGCCACAGCAGCGCGGTAACGCCGTTGGCCAGTTCGACCCGTTCGATCCCCATCACTCCGGTCGGCACATCGGCCACTACCTGGCCGGGTTCGCCCAGCTTGGGCAGATCGGCAAAACGGATCGGCTTGCTGTCCAGCCGGGCATTGCCATCGGCCTTGGCCGGGGCTGACAGCGCCAGCTTCAGCGCCGCCGCATCGGCCTCCTTGCCCTCGGGCGTGATATAGATCGCGCGGGTGACATTGCCCTTGAACAGACGCTTGGTGTGCTCCAGCACCGCCGCCGGAGTGAACAGCGCGCGGCTCTGGTTGAAGATCCCCAGCACCACTTCGGGCGAGGCGATTGTCTCATTGATGTCGAGCGCGGTGACCATGTCATCGGCCAGCTTCGCCCCCGCCAGCAGGCGGCGCTGCTCAACCGAGCTTTCAAAGGCGACGTTGATTTCCGCCACTTCGCGCTCGATCTCGTCCTCGGTCGGAGCCTGTGCCATGGCATCGGCAATCACTGCGCGAACATCGCCCACGGCCTTTTTCCAGTCCGCCCCGCTGGGCGTGATCGAAACAAAGGTCGCATCGGCGCTGCGAATGTATTTCTCCTGATTGACCCCGGCGGACAGGTAGCTGCCGCCGCTGCGCGCCTTGGCTTCGAGACGGCGGTTGATGATCGCCTGGGCGACCGTATCGATCATGATCCCCTGGTTGTAGACGATCGTATCGCGCACCGGGCGCCACGGCCGCAGCACGGCATAGGTCAGCCCGCGCGGGACCTGGCCTTCGACCACGATCCGGGTCTCACCCACCGGGTTCACCGGATCGCTGCCCTTGGGTGCAACCGGATCGCCATAGGGCGGCGGGGCGACCGGCTTGCCCTGCACCGGCCAGTCCGAGAAATACTTGGCAATCGTGGCCGACATGACCGCCGGATCAAGATCCCCCACCACGATCACCACTGCGCGTTCGGGCCGGTACCAGCGCGCATGGAACGCGCGGACCGAGGCCTGATTGGCGCCCTGCAGCGTCTCTACCGTGCCGATCACCGGGCGGTCCGCCACGCGCTGGCCCGCAAACAGCGTGCCCTGCACCGCTTCGGAAATCCGTTCGGCCAGCCCGCCGCGCTCCCGCTTTTCCGCCAGCACGATCGGCACATCGGCGCGCACATTGGCCTCGGACAGGGTCGGGGCGATCATCATCCCCGACAGGAGCTTCATCGATTCATCCACCTTGGCCGCATTGGCATTGGGCAGATCGAGCTTGTACGTGGTGCTGATCGGGCTGGTTTCGGCATTGGTATCACTGCCAAAGGTCGCCCCCAGCCGCTGCCAGGTGGGGATCGCCGCGCCGTCTGCCAGGTATTTCGACTGGCGGAACACCATGTGCTCCATCAGGTGGGCATAGCCGCGTTCGCTATCGGCTTCGAACAATGAACCGACATCCATGCGGATGCGGATCGAAACCTGCCCCGGCGGCACCCCGTTCTTGCGCACCACCCAGCGGACCCCGTTGGACAGTTCGCCAAAGATCCATTCCTTGTCCTGCGGCACATCGCTGCCGCGATAGAGCCACGGCCCGGTCTCTACCGCAGCCTTGGGTGCACGCGCTGCCTTGGCCGCAGGGGCCGCGCGCTTGGCCGGAACCGGCTTGGCCGCCAGCGGGACAGTTCCCAGCAAGGCGGCAGACAACAAGACGGCGATGGCGCGGCGCGCGCTGATGGCAAGGCTCATGCCGGCACCATAGGCAGCGCGAAGTTTAAGGGCCAGTGAATAGAACGCATTGTCTCACCCAAAGCAAAGCGCGGCGCATGCGGCCTTGACCACGCCCCGGCTGTGCCTACATGGCTTGGATCATGTTCATAGAAACCGAAACAACCCCCAATCCCGCCACCTTGAAGTTCCTGCCGGGACAGCAAGTGATGGAACTGGGCACCCGCGAATTCACTGACGAGGAACAGGCCGCCGCCAGTCCGCTGGCCAGCGCGCTGTTCGACCTGGGCGATGTGACCGGGGTTTTCTATGGCCGGGACTTCATTTCGGTCACCGCCGCGCCGGGGGTGAACTGGTCGGACCTCAAGCCGCAGGTCGTGGCCATGCTGCTCGATCACTTTGTCACCCAGGCCCCCCTGTTCAGCGGGCCCGACGCCAGCGGGATCGTGGTGCCCGCCGAAGATGCCGATCTGGGCGATGATCCGGCCGATGCCGATGTGATCGAACAGATCAAGGAGCTGATTGAAACCCGCGTCCGCCCGGCGGTTGCCAACGATGGCGGGGACATCATCTATCGCGGTTTTCGCGAAGGCGTGGTCTATCTGCAGATGCAGGGGGCCTGTTCGGGCTGCCCCAGCTCTACCGCGACGCTCAAGAACGGGATCGAAAACCTGCTCAAGCACTACGTTCCCGAAGTGAGCGAAGTGCGCGCGGCCTGATCGCGCGTCAGACAATACCGAAGGGGGGAATTTCCAGTCATGTCCGAACCGCTCAACGCTGCCGCGCTGGATCAACTGTTCAATACGGCGCGCACCTATAACGGCTATCTCGACCAGCCGGTCAGCACCGCGCAGCTCCACGCGATCTGGGACCTGATGAAAATGGCTCCCACTTCCGCGAACCAGCTGCCCGCACGGCTGGTGTGGTGCACCACACAGGAATCCAAGGAAAAGCTGGCCGCCTGCACCATGCCCGCCAATGGGGCCAAGATCCTGTCCGCCCCGGTCACCGTGATCGTGGCCGCCGACATGCAGTTCCACGAACAGCTGCCCTGGCTGTTCCCGCACGCCGATGCGCGGTCGTGGTTTGCCGGCAACGATGCGCTGCGCGAAAAATCAGCCATGCTCAACACCACTTTGCAGGCCGCCTATTTCATCATGGCGGCGCGCGCGTTGGGGCTCGATACCGGGCCGATGACCGGTTTTTCAAACGAAGCGGTGGACGCCGCTTTCCTGGCCGAGACGCCGGACTACAAATCGGTGATGATCTCGACCCTGGGCTATGGCGATCCGGCCAGCATCTTTGACCGCAGCCCGCGCCCCGATTTCGGCACGTTCAACCGGATCGCCTGATCCGCCATCCGGCCCGGCCATGCTGACCCTGGTGATCGATAGCGCGACCGAAGCCTGCTCGGTCGCGCTGCTTGACGGCGAAACTGCCATCGCCGGGGAATGCCGCGTGCTGGGCCGCGGCCATGCCGAAAGCCTGGTGCCGATGATCGCGGCCCTGCCCGGCAAGGGCCGCGCGGACCGGATCGTGGTGGCGCTGGGGCCGGGTAGCTTTACCGGCCTGCGCGTGGGCCTGGCCGCGGCCCGCGCGCTTGCGCTGGCCTGGGGGGCAGAGCTGCTGGGCTATCCCAGCCTGGCGCTGGTCGCCGCCATGGCCCGGGCCGAGCGCGGCGCGCAAGCGGTGGGCGTGTGCATGACCGGCGGGCACGGCGAATGGTTTGTCGCGCACTATGACGCAGCGGGGCTTGAACTGGCCCCACCCGCCTCGCTCAGTCCGCCAGCTGCCGCCCTGCTTGACCTGCCCCCGCTGATCGCCGGATCGCAGGCCGAGGCGCTGACGGCGCGGCGCGGAACGGGCGAAGCGCTGCCGTTGCTGCCCGATGCCCGCTGTCTGGGGCTGTTGCCGCCTGAGCTGCTCTGCCGCGATGTGCAGCTCCACTATGGCCGCGCCCCCGATGCGCGGCTGCCGGGCGGCGCGCAATGACCCCGGGGGGGGACCACCTCGACAAGCTGATGGCGGTGATGGATGCCGCTTTCGATCCCGCCTATGGCGAGGCGTGGAACCGCCGCCAGGTGGAAGATGCACTGGTGCTGGGCAATACCCATTTCGTACTGATCGCCGCCACCGGGCAGGAACCCCTGCCGCACGAAGCAGCGGCCGGCTTTTTTCTTTCGCGCACCGGTTACGAGGAAGAAGAACTGCTGTTGCTGGCGGTAACTCCGGACTGCCGGCGGCTGGGGCTGGGGCGCAACCTGCTTGATCGATTGGCCCGCGATGCCGGGCAACGCGGGGCGCAGCGGCTGTTGCTGGAAATGCGCCAGGGCAACCCGGCCGAACAGCTGTACCGCCAGTTCGGTTTTACGCCGATCGGCTTGCGTCCGAACTATTACCGCGCACCCAGCGGTGGAAGAATCGACGCAATTACATTTGCTTGCCCGATCTATTCGTAACTTTCCGCAGCCAGCCTGCAATTAACTCCAAATTTCCCACGAAATAACGATTTCTGTCGCGATTCTCCTTGTTATTGCGAGTGAAGGGCAGTAAATCCTGCACGCCCACAGGGCTCAAACAAACAAATAACAACAAGTCGCGCATAATTTGATTGAGAAGGGAACACCCATGGATTCCGTACAGTCCGACATGAACGAAACGCTGATCACCCTCACCTCCGATATTGTCGCTGCCCACGTCAGCAACAACAGTGTCGGCGCGGAAGAGCTGTCGAACCTGATCAGCAGCGTCTACAACGCGCTGGCCGGACTGGGCCAGGCCGCCCCCGCACCGGAAGCCGCCCCGCTCAAGCCTGCAGTGTCGATCCGCGCTTCGGTCAAGCCGGACAAGGTGATCTGCCTGGATTGCGGCACCGAGCTGCAGATGCTCAAGCGCCACCTGATGACCCACCACAACATGACCCCGGATGACTACAAGGCGCGCTGGAACCTGCCCGCTGACTATCCGCTGGTCGCCCCCAATTATGCCGACAAGCGCCGCGATCTGGCCAAGAAGATCGGCCTGGGCCGCAAGCCCGGCGTGAAGCGCGGTCGCAAAGCCAAGGGATAAGTGCAAAACCGGAGCATCCGGAGCACGACAACCCATTGAAGAATCGCCCCGCCGGTCTATGATCGGCGGGGCAATTCATTGGTACAGTAGCAAATCGTGCAGCAACCCATCGATATCGAAGCCCTTTGCGCACAGCGCGGCCTGCGGATCACCGATCAGCGGCGCGTGATTGCGCGCGTGCTGTCCGACGCACAGGACCATCCCGATGTTGAGGCGCTGCATGAACGCGCGTCCGCCATTGATCCGCGCATTTCGATCGCCACGGTCTATCGCACCGTGCGCCTGTTTGAAGAGGCCGGGATTCTCGATCGCCACGATTTCGGCGATGGCCGCTCACGCTATGAAGCCGCGCCCGAAGCGCATCACGATCACATGATCGACGTGGAAACCGGTAAAGTGCTGGAATTCGTCGATCCCGAACTCGAAGCCTTGCAGCGTCAGATCGCGGAGAAGCTGGGCTACCGGCTGGTGGATCACCGCCTCGAACTTTACGGGGTTCGACTGGACCGGGGCCAGTAATGGCCCTGGCGCTAGCCCGGCCCAAGGCGACATCGCCGCTTGGCTGGTTGCGCATCACCATCCGGCTGCTGGCCATGGCCGCGCTGCTGCTGGCCTGCGTCCCGCTGTACTACCTGCTGCGCGCGGTCACTCGACACAATCCGGTCCCCCGCCTGTTTCTGGCCAGCATTGCCCGGATCGCCGGGGTGCAGTTGAAGGTTGAGGGCGAGCGGGTGCACCGCGGGGCCTTCTTGCTCGCCAACCATGTCAGCTGGATTGACATTCCGGCGATTTCCGCAGCAACCGGCAGCGCCTTTGTCGGGCACGATGGCTTGGCCGCGATGCCTTTGCTCAAATGGCTCTGCGCGATGAACGATACGGTGTTCGTCGCCCGCCACGATCGCACCAGCGTGGCCCGGCAAGTAGAAGCCGTACGCACCGCGCTGTCGGATACCGGCGCACTGGCAATCTTTCCCGAAGGCACCACCAGTGACGGCACCGGCCTGCTCCCATTCAAGAGCTCGCTGCTCTCGGCGCTCGAACCGATCCCGGCGGGGATCGCAGTGCAGCCGGTGCTGCTTGATTACGGGCCAGAGGCGGCGCAAGTGGCCTGGGTGGGGGAAGAACACGGGCTCGACAATTTCCTGCGCATCCTGGCACGGCGGCGCGCGGTGCGGGTGACTGTGCGGTTCCTGCCGGTACTGACCGGAGATGAACTCGCCGGGCGCAAGGCGATGGCCCAGGCCGCGCGCGAGGCCATGCTGCGATCGCTGACCCGGCACTGATGTCCCTTCCCCCGCCTGACCCGTCGATCCGCTTCGATAGCGACGCCGCGATCCCCTATGCCGCCGCCGGGACCGTGGTGCCCGTGGGGCTGGCGGGTGAACTGCGGATCTGGGCGCGGTCGGCCATGCTGGTCGCGGTGCTGTGCGTGCTGGTGCCGCTGCACTATCTGTTCCGGCTGGTGCGCTATGGCTCACCATTCCCGATGTATTTCCTGCGTCTGGCCACTCGCCTGATCGGGGCGCGGCTGAAGGTTCACGGCGTGCCGCTGAGGCGCGATGTGTTCTACCTGCCCAACCATGTATCGTGGTTCGATATCTGCGTGATCGGCGGGGTGACCGGATCGGCCTTTGTCGCGCGGGCAGAGATTGCGGAGATGAAGATCCTGGGCTGGATGGCGCGGCTCAACCGCACGGTGTTTACCCAGCGCACCGCGCGGATGAACATTGCCGAACAGATCAACACCCTGCGTGAGGCGATTGCCGATACCTGGTCGGTTGTGATCTTTCCCGAAGGTTCGGTCACCGATGGCCATTCGCTGCTGCCGTTCAAGACCTCGATGCTCAGCGTGCTCAAGCCGCCGCCGCCGGGGATGCTAGTCCAGCCGGTGGTGATCGACTACGGGCCGGTGGCCGAATGGATCGGCTGGCTGGATCAGGAAACCGGGATCAGCAACGCCCGCCGGATCTTTGCCCGGCCCGGCACGTTCACGGTCAACCTGCACTTCCTCGATCCGTTCGATCCGCATGACTTTTCCGGGCGCAAGGCCATCGCTGCAGAGGCGCGCCGCCAGATCGAGGAGCGGCTGGTGAAGTCACTGGGCAAGCCGCTGCGCCCGTTCCGCTATGACCTGGCCATGATCGGCTATGTCGCGCCCAAGGAAGAGGATTTGAATAGCCCCGCTTCGGCGCTATAGGCGCGGGGCGATGCGCCCTGCCCCTCCCCCCCAGACCTACCGGGTCAAAAGCTTTGGCTGCCAGATGAACGTCTATGACGGCGAACGCATGGCCGAACTGCTGGCCAGCCAGGGCATCCGCCCGGCAAGCGAGGGTGAGGAAGCGGATCTGGTGGTGCTCAACACCTGCCACATCCGCGAAAAGGCCGCCGAGAAGGTCTATTCCGACATTGGCCGGATCACGAAGGAGTGGCGCCGCGACGATGGCAGCGCGCCCCTGATCGCGGTCGCGGGCTGCGTCGCCCAGGCCGAGGGTGAGGAGATCATGGCCCGCGCGCCGGCGGTTTCGATGGTGGTCGGCCCGCAGGCTTATCACCGCCTGCCGCAGATGATCGAGGAGGCCACCCACGGCCGCCGCAGTGTCGATACCGACATGCCAGCCGAAACCAAGTTCGACGCCCTGCCCGCCCGCCGCAAGGTTGGGCCCAGCGCGTTCCTGACCGTGCAGGAAGGCTGCGACAAGTTCTGCACCTATTGCGTGGTGCCCTATACCCGCGGCGCCGAAATCTCGCGCCCGTTCACCGATCTGGTGACCGAAGCGCAGCGGCTGGTCGAGGCCGGGGCGCGCGAGATCACGCTGCTGGGCCAGAACGTCAACGCCTGGCGCGACGAGGCGGGACGGGGGCTGGAAAAGCTGGTCGAGGCACTGGCCGCAATCCCGCAGCTGGCGCGGATCCGCTATACCACCAGCCATCCCAACGACATGACCGAAGGCCTGATCGAGGCCCACCGCGACGTCGCCAAACTGATGCCGTTCCTGCACCTGCCGGTGCAATCGGGCAATGACCGCGTGCTCAAGGCGATGAACCGCAGCCACACCGCAGACAGCTATCTCAGCGTGCTTGACCGGGTCCGCGCGGTGCGGCCGGACATTGCGCTGTCGGGCGATTTCATCGTCGGCTTTCCGGGCGAAACCGACGCCGAATTCGAAGATACGCTGAAACTGGTCGAACGGGTCGGCTATGCCCAGTGCTTCAGCTTCAAATACAGCCCCCGCCCCGGCACCCCCGCCGCGACGATGGAGGGGCAAGTGCCGATGACGGTGATGGACGAGCGGCTGCAACGCCTGCAGGCCGCGCTCCAGCGCAGCAGCCTGGCCTTCAACCAGGCCTCGGTCGGGCGGCGCTGCACGGTGCTGGTCGAACGGCGCGGGCGGCATGACGGGCAGTGGCTCGGCAAATCGCCGTGGCTGCAATCGGTTCACTTCACCGCAGATGTCGCGATTGGCGATCTGGTGGAGGTGGAACTGATCGAGGCCGGGCCGAATTCGCTGGCCGGGCGGCTGGTCTAAGGTTCTCAAACGAAGCCACGAAGGCGTTGCTCTTGCGGCAGAGCCGCGCCCAATTTCCTGGTCGCAAAAGCCCGATTGTCGCAGAAGCAAGCAGCGGGGCCTGCGCCCCGCACATGATCTTTGTGGCTTCGTGACTTCGTGTGAACCAATTATCCCCACCCACCCGTCGCACCCCCGCTTGCACCCGCTGACAACCGGCCTATCCTCCCGAATCAGGATCACCCCCCTGCCCGAAAGGAGCAAATGCCCCGCAAACCCGCCCGTGCCCATGAACCCATGGAGCCAGCCCGCATCCACGCCCCGCGCCGCGCCCGGACCGAGATGGAATTTGAAGAGGCCACGATCCTGGGCGCCTTGTTCGGGCAATTTGACGCCAACCTGGTGCAGATCGAAAACCGGCTGGGGGTCTATATCTCGGCGCGCGGCAACCGGGCCCAGATCGAAGGCCCCGAAGACGCCGTGGCCCGCGCCCGCGAAGTGCTGAAAGGCATGCACCAGCGCCTGCTGCAAGGGCACGAGCTGGATGCCGGCGCGGTCGAAAGCCTGATTTCGATGTCATCCGAACCGACGCTGGAGGGGATCATTTCCGGCGGGCAGGACGCCCCGCCGATCATGATCCGCACGCGCAAGAAAACCATCGTCCCGCGCAGCGCGACCCAGATCGAATACATGCGCGCGCTGGCGAGCAAGGACATCATCTTCGCGCTGGGTCCGGCGGGCACCGGCAAGACCTATGTCGCGGTGGCGCAGGCGGTCAGCCAGCTGATCACCGGCAGCGTCCAGCGCCTGATCCTGAGCCGTCCGGCGGTGGAAGCAGGCGAGCGGCTGGGGTTCCTGCCCGGCGACATGAAGGAAAAGGTCGATCCCTATCTGCGCCCGCTCTACGATGCGCTGTATGATTGCATGCCGCCCGAACAGGTTGAGCGGCGCATCGCCAGCGGCGAGATCGAGATCGCCCCGATTGCCTTCATGCGCGGGCGCACGCTGGCCGATGCGTTCGTGATTCTGGACGAAGCGCAGAACACCACCCCCGCCCAGATGAAGATGTTCCTGACCCGGTTCGGCATGAACAGCCGCATGGTGGTCTGCGGCGATCCCCGGCAGGTCGATATTCCCGGCGGGGATTCGTTCAGCGGCCTGAAGGACGCGGTTGACCGGCTGGAGGGAGTGGACGGCATTGCCGTGACCCGCTTCACCGTGGCCGACGTGGTGCGGCACCCGATCGTCGGGCGGATTGTCGAGGCCTATGAGGGGAAGGAAAATTGAACACCTTTATGGCTTTGATGTCCGCAATTATTCTTTTTGGCTTGATTCTCATTCCCCCCTTCTTGGTCGCAGCGATGATCAGGGGATGGATGCGAGCTAGAAGCGAGCGTGCGTCACGCGAGGTCGATCTTAAGAGCTTTGACTAATTCGCCCAGCCTTGCGAAGCTTGAGAAGTGGAACTCGACCTCGCCATCGAAGCCCCCTGGCCCAGCCCGCCCGATTGGGAGGAGCTGACCCTGCGCGCTGCAGATGCGCTCGCTCAGGTCGCCCCCGAACTCGCCAATCCGCGCCTGCAGGCCAGTCTGCTGTTTGCCGATAACGCCGAAGTCCACGCGCTCAACGCCGAATGGCGCGGCAAGGACAAGCCGACCAATGTGCTGTCATTCCCCATGCTGGAGCGTGACGAGCTGCTGGCGCTTGGCCCGGATGGTCCGCCCGAGCTGCTCGGCGATATTGCGCTGGCGCTGGAAACCTGCGCGCGCGAGGCGGGGGACAAGGGGATCAGCCTGGAGCACCACGCAACCCACCTGATCGTCCACGGGCTGCTCCATCTGGCGGGGCATGACCATGAATTGGGCCCGGCAGAAGCGCGGGCGATGGAAATTCTCGAAATAAAGGCGCTTGCACTGGTGGGCATTGCCGACCCATATGGCGACCACGAGGGAACATAGGGACCAGCCCGCGACAATGTCCGACAATCATTCCGGAGAACCGGACAGTAGAGGCACGCTGTGGCGTGCAATCCGCAAACTGGTTGTCGGCTCCGAAGCCGACCAGTCGCTGCGGGCGCAACTGGAAGAAGTCATCGACGAGCATGAGGACGGCGATCAGGGCAGGGGCGCGGCCAATGGCGACCTGTCTTCGCTGGAACGCGACATGCTGCGCAATCTGCTGCATTTCAGCGAAAACGATGCTGATGACGTGGCGATCCCGCGCGGCGAGATCGTGGCGGTGAGCGAGGAAGCGAGCTGGGACGAAGTGGTCGCCGCTTTCGCCACGCACGGCCATTCGCGCATGCCGGTTTACCGCGATACGCTGGACGAAGTGGTCGGCATGGTGTTGATCAAGGACGTGTTCGTCTATCTGGCCCAGGGTAAAGTGCCCAAGGACTGGACCGCCATGCTGCGCCAGCCGCTGTTCGTGCCGCAGGCGCGCGGTGCGCTGGATGTGCTGGGCGATATGCGCGCCAGCCGTACCCACCTGGCGGTGGTGGTCGATGAATATTCGGGCACCGACGGGATCATCACGATCGAGGATCTGGTCGAGGAAATCATCGGCGAGATCGAGGACGAGCATGATGATGCGCCGCAGGCCCTGCTGGTTCCGCTGGAGCACGGTATGTGGGAAGCCGACGCCCGCGCCGAGCTGGACGAAGTGGGCGAACAGATCGATCCGCGTCTGGGCGAGGTGGAGGAAGACGTCGATACGCTGGGCGGGCTGGCCTTCCTGCTAGCCGAACAGGTCCCGCCGGTGGGCGCCATGCTGGAACATGACAGCGGGTGGCGGCTGGAAGTGATTGCGGGCAACGAAAAACACGTTACCCGTCTGCGTTTGCATCCACCTGTTCCTCCCCAGGACGAATCCGAAGAGTAACCCTTGGCCATTCGCCGTCTCCCCCCACTGCGTGCGATCGAAGCCTTTGTGCGGATTGTCCGGCTGGGCTCTGCCCGCGCGGCGGCCGACGAACTGGGCCTTTCGCCCAGCGCACTGTCACGCCGGGTCGCCGCGCTGGAGGATTTCATCGGCAAGCGGCTGTTCACCCGCCAGCATCAGGCAATGAAACTGACCGACGATGGCCATGCGTTCTACGATGCGGTCAGCCCCAAGTTCGATGAACTGGCCGCCGCAGTGGAAGGACAGATCGAGGACAGCAAGGTGCTGCGCCTGCATCTGGGCATGTTGCCGCTGTTCGGCAGCCAGCGGCTGTTCCCGCGCCTGCCCGAACTGCGCAAGGCCAACCCCCGGCTGCACATCGATTTCGATACCAGCCCGCATCTGGAACAGCGCGTCGGCGATACGCTGGACGCGGCGATCGTGCTGGCCAAACAGCCCGATCCGGCGTTCCATTCGGTGCGGCTGGATCACAACCGGGTCTATGCCTTCACGTCCAAGGCGCTGGCGGCAGAGATCGGGCAAAATCCGGACATGGAAGTGCTCTCGCGTCAGACTTTCCTGATCCACACCGAACTGCCGGACAGTTTCGTGGCGTGGAAGCAGGCGCTGGGCATGGCCGATCTGGAACCCGCCGCGATCGACCATTACGATTCGGGCCAGCTGATCCTCGAAGCCGCCGCCAATGGGCTGGGCATCGCGATCATGCACGATGACCATTTCCACCGCAGCCATGACAACCGGCTGGCCAAGCTGTTCGATGTGGAAGTGCAAAGCCCCTATTCCTACTGGTTCATCTGCCGCCCCCACGCGCTGGAAATCCGCGCCGTGCGGATCTTCCACGACTGGCTGGTAAAGGCTGCGCTATGAAACGCATCGCACTGGTCCTTGCGCTGGGCCTGCTCTCGCTGGGGGCCAAGGATGCGCCCAAGGCCCCGCCCAAGGCGCCCGATCCGGTCTGCACCAACGATTCGAGCTGGACCGATCCGGGCGCACCGTTCCGCATTTTCGGCAACACCTGGTACGTCGGATCCTGCGGGGTCTCCGCGATCCTGATCACGTCAAAGGCAGGTCACGTGCTGATCGACGTGCCGATGGATGAAAACGTGCCGATGATTCAGGCGAACATCCAGCGCGCCGGGTTCAAGCTCAAGGACATCAAATATATCCTGTTCAGCCACGCCCATTTCGATCACATCGGCGGCGTGGCGCGGATGGCGCGGGATACCGGCGCTACCGTGGTCGGGCGCGGCGCCGATGCCGACGCGGTGGAGCACGGCAAGAGCGGGCGCGACGATCCGCAGTTCTACAGCTCTGGCCCGTTCCCCGCGCACAAGCCGGTGCAGCGGCTGGATGACGGGCTGGTCCTGCTCGGCCCGCTCTCGCTGACCCCGGTGCCGACCACCGGCCACACCCCCGGCAGCACCAGCTGGACCTGGCGATCGTGCGAAAAGAAGCGCTGCGTCCAGATCGTCTATGCCGACAGCCTGACCGCGATTTCGGACGACGATTACAAGTTCAGCGATGCAGCCGCCAACCCCGGCTATGCTCAGGCCTTTCGCGACAGCGTGGCCCGGATCGGCAAGCTCGACTGCGACCTGCTGATCACCCCGCACCCATCGGCCAGCGCGATGTGGGAACGGTTCGGCCCCACCGCCACCCGCTCCCCGATCGATCCCACCGCCTGCCACGCCCTGTCCCTGCGCGCGGGCAAGATGCTGGAAGCGCGGCTGGCGAAGGAGGCGGCGGGGATCAAACCATAAAGGCTGGCAAAGCACCCCCTGTTTCCGGCAAGCTGCGGGGCATGAACCGCCGATTCGCCCTGTTCGCCCTGCCTGCGCTCGCTCTGCTCGTCGCTGCCGCGCCGCCAAAGAAGGCCGCGCCCCGCCCGTCCGCCAAGCCGCCCGCCGCTGCGCCGCTGGGCGATGTGGTGAAAGTGGCGCTGGTCACCACGCTGGGCACGATCGAGGTGGAGCTGGATCACAAGCACGCGCCGATCACAGTCGAAAACTTCGTGCGCTATGTCGATCTGAAGCGGTTCGACGGGATGAACTTCTACCGGGTGATGCGCCTGCCCTGGGGCACGCCGCCCAACGGGATCATTCAGGCCGGACTGTCGGGCAATCCGCTCAAAGTGCTAAAGCCGATCGCGCATGAGCCGACCAGCCTGACCGGCATCCTGCACAAGGCCGGAACCCTTTCGATGGCCCGCAACGCCCCGGGCACGGCGACTGCGGATTTCTCGATCCTGCTATCGGATCTGGAGGGGTTTGACGCCGATCCCAAAAGCACCAACCCCGAACTGCAGGCTGGTTACGCCGCCTTCGGCCGGGTTTCGGCGGGCATGGATGTGGTCCGCAAGATCTACGATTCGCCGCTCAGCCCGACCAAGGGGATGGGGATCCTGAAGGGCCAGATGCTGGAACCGCCGATCAAGGTGCTGACGGTGAGAAGGGTGCTGCCGTAAAACCCTCTCCCCTTGAGGGGAGAGGGCCCAAAGAGGGGAGTGCGCAGCTGCGCCCCTCTCAACTCCGGCTAGGCAGCAAGCTGCCAAGCCTGCGTGTCTCTCCCCTGAGCCGAAGGCGGGCGTAGCCCAACGGGAGAGAGCAGCGCCGCGTCCTTACGAAACAGTCGCCTTCACGATCACGCCCGGCTCGCGCGGGGGTTCGCCCTTGGGCAGGGCATCGACGTGCTCCATGCCTTCTTCGACCACGCCCCACACGGTGTACTGGCGGTCAAGGAACGTCGCATCGTCAAAGCAGATGAAGAACTGGCTGTTGGCCGAATGCGGCGCGCTGGTGCGGGCCATCGAGCAGACGCCGCGGACGTGCGGTTCGTTGTTGAATTCGGCCTTGAGGTCGGGCTTGGACGAACCGCCCATGCCGGTGCCGTTGGGGCAGCCGCCCTGGGCCATGAAGCCCGGGATCACGCGGTGAAACTTCACCCCGTCATAAAACCCTTCGCGCGTCAGTTCGGTGATGCGTTCAACGTGGCCGGGGGCCAGATCGGGGCGCAGCTTGATCTTAACGTCGCCGCCGCTGGACAGCGACAGGGTCAGGTATTCATCGGCCATGGGGTGTCTCCTGTGATTTGCGCCCCGATATAAGGCGCTCGTGCACAAAGTCACCTCCCCCGGCGCGCGGGTGGTTGCTTTTGTCCTCCACCGGCCTAGACCTCGCCGCGATGACTCCCGAAGATCTGGCCCCCGATCTGCTGCACGAAAGCGCCGAACCGGCGCTGGACACGCGCGAGTCCGATGGGCTGGACGAAGAGAACCATTTCAAGAAGGACTATGTCCGCGCGGTCCGCGAAGCGCTGGATGCGGGCGAGAATGACCGGGTCTATGAACTGGTCGAACACCTTCACCCGGCCGACATTGCCGACTTGTTCGAATTGCTCGATTCCGATGAGCGCCCCGCCCTCGCCAAGGCGATCAGCGACCTTATGGGCAGCGAGGTCATCGCCGAACTGAACGACTGGGTGCGCGAGGATCTGGTTGAAAGCCTGCCCGCCGAAACCGTTGCCGACATTGCCGAACAGCTCGACACCGACGACGCGGTGGCGATGCTGGAAGACCTCGACGAAGACGACCAGCAGGCCGTCCTCGCCGAAATGGAGCCGGAAGACCGCGCCGCAATCGAAAGCGCGCTGTCATACCCCGAGGAGTCCGCCGGCCGCCTGATGAGCCGCGATTTCGTCGCGGTGCCGGAGCATATGACCGTCGGCGATCTGATCGATTTCCTGCGCGAAGGGCACGATCTCGCCAACGAATTCTGGGAAGTGTTCATCGTCGATGCCCGCCACCACCCGGTCGGCACCTGCGCGCTCAGCTGGATCCTGCGCACCCCGCGCCACATCGCGCTGACCGACGTGATGCAGCGCGACCAGACGCTGATCCCGGTGTCGATGGATCAGGAAGAAGTCGCACTGCGGTTCCAGAAATACGCGCTGATTTCCGCCGCGGTGGTCGATGAAAGCGGGCGGCTGGTGGGCCAGATCACCGTCGATGACGTGGTCCACATCATCCAGGAAGAAGCCGGAGAGGACGTGCTGCTGCTGTCCGGCGCGGGCGATGGGGACATCAATGAACCGATCCGGCTGACCATCCAGACCCGGCTGACCTGGCTGGTCGTCAACCTTGGCACGGCGATCATCGCGGCCAGCGTGGTCGGGCTGTTCCAGGGCGCGATTGCCCGGTATGCGCTGCTCGCGGTGCTGATGCCGATCGTTTCGGGCATGGGCGGCAATGCCGGCACGCAGACGCTAGCAGTGATCGTCCGCGCGATTGCCACCAACCAGCTGACCAGTTCCAACACCTGGCGCATGATCGGCCGCGAATTCCGCATCGCCGCCGCCAACGGGCTGGCGCTGGGCGCCCTGATCGGCACCGGCGTGGGCCTGCTCTATGCCAACCCGCTGCTCGGCGCGGTGATCGCATCGGCCATGCTGATCAACAATCTGGTCGCGGGGCTGGCGGGTATTCTGGTGCCGCTGACGCTCGATAAGGCCAAGGTCGATCCCGCGGTCAGCAGCGCGGTATTCGTGACCATGGCGACCGACGTGATGGGCTTCTTCTCGTTCCTCGGCCTCGCCGTGCTGAGCGGATTGACCGGATAGCGCCGATGCCGCTCCACCTCACCAAAGTCGCCTATGGCGCGCAGAGCCTGGAAGACCTGCACGGCTGGTTCCAGACCCGAGGCGAAGAAGCGCGCCTGACCACCCGCTATCTACCCAAGCGGCACGAGGAAATCGTGCCCAAGGACGGTTCAGGGGGCGGCTCCCTGTTCTGGATCTACAAGCACCAGCTGGTCTGCCGCAGCGAAATCCTCCGCTTTGAAGAGGCGGAGGGCGGCAAGACCCATATTGTCATTTCAACCAAGCTGATCGACGTCCACCCCCAACCCAAACGCGCCCACCAGGGCTGGCGCTATCTGTCAGACACTGACGCCCCGCGCGATCTGGCGGCGGGCGAAGAAGCGGGCGAAGTGATGCCCGGCGGACTGGCGGCGGATCTGGCGCGGTTGGGGCTGGTTTGATCAGAGGAGCCATCCCCGATCGCCGCAAATTCGCTGGCGCGATTGTCCAACGCCAAGCTGCGAGTTTCGTATAACACGCACATTTCACGAACGCCGCGCGGTTGCGGATGGGGGTAAGATGATCCGGAACCATGCCTTGCTGGGCCTCCTTGCCGGGGCCGTGCTGTTCGCCGTGCCAGCCAGTGCGCAAACCGCGCAGCAGCGGGCGGAAATGAAGACAAACGCGCTGTCCGCGCAAGGGCGAGACTATTTCAACCGCGCTGAATCCGCGGCATCCGATGGTAACAATACCGAAGCCTGTTCGCTGTTCAAAGGGGCGGCCGCCGCCTGGCAGAACGCCAATTGGGCCAATATCGGCATGTTGACCGAGATTGGCCAGGACGGCCAGTATGACAAGGATGTGGTTCGCGCCAATGGCGAGGCGCTGGGCAGAAATTCCCAATTGGCGGATACGCGAGCCAAGGCAGTCTGCGGCAAGCCCGATGCGGTCCGCTCTGTTCCGGCCTATTCCTCCGGCTCCTCCGCTACCGGTGGATCAGCCGTGCAGCCGTCTCCCCGTTATGTGCGCCCCGATATGTCCGCCCGGGTGGCTGCGCTGCAGGCAACGATCAACGCCGGCTATGGCTTCGCGCAGACTGCGGTGGCGCGGTATGGCGCTCGCGATACGGCTGGAAGCTGCCTCAACGCCAACAATGCGGCAGCCCGGTACAAGCAGGCGCAGGACGATGCCCGCGCGATCCTCAAGGCTTCGGGCAGCTATGCCGATATTGCCGTGCGCGATCTGCGCGCGATCGATGCCAATGCCGCGAAAGCCGAGGCCGAGGCGCAGCAGTTCTATTGCAGGCCGGTTGCGGCCACGCCCGGGTTTGGCCCTGAAATTGCGGCCTTCATGGCCATGAAAGCGGACCTTCACCTGGAACGCGGGACGCCCACCCCCTTGACCAGCGCCCGCGCGGTGGCGGGGCGCACGGCCTGCAGCACCGACCGGATCTATGCGGCAAGACAGGCCGGATCGGAAATGGCCAATGCCATCAACGACAGCTGCCAGGCCTTTGTTTTCATGTACAACATGAACCGCCCCGGCGATGCCTGTACCAGCCTGGCCGAAGCAGCGGTTTCACTGGGCAAGGCAGACCCGGCATATGCGACCCAGTCCCGAACCCTGGGCCAAAGCCTGGGCGAGGTCAGCCGCGCCTTCAAATGCCCTGCAGCAAAGCCAGCCTCAACCGGAACCGCCACGCTCGACACGCGGTCTGACCTGAAAGTGATCGAGCCCAACCTTCCCCCGGCCATGCTTAACACCAAACCCTATCCCGCACGGCCCGCCGTTCCCGCGCGGTAAGGGCTTGGCGGCGAGCAGGATAGGCAAATTACCGCGCCGTCAGTGCAATCAATGCGACGCCAGCACTTTCAGGAAATTGCGCACCCGTTTGGCGTTGACGCCGAAATCGCTGATCCCGATCCGGCTGACCGAACGCATGTTGACCACGCTGCCTTGCCCTTGCGGGCCGGGCCGGGCGACCAGCACCACATCGTCCTGAAAGCGGATGAAGGAAACGCTGGCAGTGGCTTCCATCCGGCCTTCCTGCGGATCGAAAGCCACGATCTGCCAGCCTTGTGCTTCGGCCTGACGGCGGGCATCGACCAGCATGGTGGCGACCGGCTTGTCGCTGTGCAGCGGGGCAATGTCGCCATAGGCGGCAGCGTGGAGCTTGCGCCAGTTGTCGATCGTTTCCACCCCGGCAAGGTTATCGGCGCGCAGCTGGATCGCCTTGAATTCGGGCGGATTGGCCAGGTCTGTCGTGACATCGTGGATCGCCGGAATGCCCTGCGCCGTCAGCGGACGCGAGGCGACGAAGCCGCCCAGCCCCAGCGCCACTATTACAGCCGCAATCAAGGCCCCGCGTCCCGCCTGGCCCTGACCCCGGCCACGCCACAGCGCGATCAGCCCGAGCACTAGCGCCACCAGCGCCACCAGCCCGCCCAGCACCAGTCCGCCAAACCCGGCCAGCTTGGGCAACACATCATAACGCGCCAGCACCAGCCCGCCCGCCGCGAGCCCCGCGCCCAGTATGGTCATCCCGATCGCAATTCGCCCCAACCGGCCCTGCTTGCCCTGCACGCCCATGATCCGTTCTCCCGCTTTCGTCGGACGCATGGTGCGGGACTGCGGGCAAATGTGCAAGGTCGGGTGTAGGGGCACGCAATCACTCCCCCTTCCTGCGCCAAACCATTTTCCTACACGCCGCCCGCCTGACACAATGCCGTTGGCGCGGGCGAATCGGCCTGGCGCTTCTTTGACATTGTCGATGCGGAATTGCCCGATGGGGCCTGATCGGGGCGCGATGGGGCGGAAATGGAAAGTCACACTTCAGGCTGTGTTTTCGGCTGTGATGGAGCGCTTTTGATTGTTTGATATCAATCCGTTGGATGGCCTTCATTCACCCGGAAGGTCACAGCATTTCACCCCCTGTTCTGTGTCAACCACGATCCTGACCCGGCTTGCGCAGGGGCGGCGGCACTGCCAGACTTGGCACGGTTCAGGACGGGCGAGAGGGGTTCCGACGCGCAGATTTGCCGTATTGCCGATAGCCGCCGCGCTGCTGGGTGCAGCACCTATGGCTGGGGCGCAGGCAAGTGCAAGGCGATGTGCGAGGCGACGGCGGACTGCGCGGCGTGGGATTTCCGGCCGATGAACCCGATGATGACCGGCACCGAAAGTTCGGCCAACCGCCAGTGCCGCTATTATACCAGCGTGCCGGTGCTCGCGTCGGCCATGCTGCGGCGGCATGATAACCAGGGCAGCTTCTGGTGCAATGGCACCAGCCCCAACGACGCCTGCGCGCTGGGCACTGTATCGGCGCGGGCGATCAAGCAGGGGCTGCAGAACATCAAGCCGCTGACCCCGGCGGCCAGGGCCAGCGGCGCGGGCCGGACACTGGCGCCCAAACCCTGAGCGGGCAGGCTCAGGCAGCGGCCTTGAGCTTGCTGCGGAGCTTCTCGCGGTACATCGCCTTGTCGGCGCGGCGCAGCAGCTGGGCCGGGTCTTCGCCCGGTTCGCGGCACACCGCCCAGCCGACCGCCGCGCCCACTTCCACGCTGGCATTGGCGCAGCCCAGCCATACCGGGCGGGCGATCTCCCCGGCCATGCGCCGGGCGAGCTCTCCGGCGCGGGCATCATCGGCCAGGCCCGGGGCCAGAATGGCGAATTCATCGCCCCCCAGCCGCGCAACCACGTCTTGCGGTCCCAGCAGCGCGGCCAGCCGTTCGGCCGTGATTACCAGCAGTTCATCCCCGGCATCGTGGCCGTGGGTATCGTTGACGCCCTTGAAGCCGTTCATGTCGATGAAGAACACGCCGTAGCGTTCATCCCCCTGGCTCGACCGGTCAAGCGCATAGTCGAACCCGCGGCGGTTGGACTTGCCGGTCAGCTCGTCGGTCAACAACTGGGCTTCCAGCGCGCGCTGGGCCAGTTCGGACTCGGTATTGTCACGCAGCACGGCGATCTGGATGTGGGCGAACGGCCAGTCGAGCTGGTAATAGCGATCGGTCCCGTCCGCATCGGCCAGGCTGGCAAAGGCGGCGCGTTCGCCCAGCCGGGGCGAGCAGAGCGGGACGAGCCCTTCGCCGTAGCGCGCCACCAGCCCGGCGGCGGCCTGGTTGCTGCGCTTGATCCGCCCGTCCGCGCCCAGCAGCAGCGCGGGATGGTCCGAAGCTTCCCAGCCGCGCCAGGCCCAGACTTCCTCAGGCGTGATATCGCCGCGCAGGAACGAGCTCATCATCGGCACGATCCGCAGCCGCTGGACCAGCGTGACATTGGCCATCACCACGAAGCAGCCGATCAGCCGCGCCGGATAGATCTCCATCGCATAGATCCGCCCCAGCGCGACGCTGGCCGACAGCAAGATCACGCAAGTCGCCGCCGCGAGCATGACAAAGGCCTTGCCCGAGCGTGCGGCCATCGCGCAGCCAAAGCCCAGCGCGATGCCCAGCAGCAGCAAGGCCACGCTGGCCTGCATCCCGCCCAGCCGCCGCTCGCCATAGCCTTCGCGCGCGGACTGGGCGGCCAGCGCCAGCACCGTGGCCCGGTCCCCGCGCAGCATCATCGGCAGGGCGGCGCGTGACGGGGCAAGCGTGACGCTGGGGCTGATCACCACCAGCCGCCCTTCGAGCCGCCCGGCCGCATCGACCACTTCGCCCACGCTGCGGCGGACATAGTGCTGCTGATCGATCCGCAGATCGAAATCGACCCGCGCCCGGTCGGCCGTGCCGGTGGCGAGCCAGGTGGCCGGATTGGTCCCGCGCGGGCCCTGGTCGCGCCCGAGCCGGCGGTGCCAGCCATCGTCGTCCGGGGTCAGCCGGGCATCGACCACGGTGGCATGGCGGGCAAACCGGGCATAGGGCCGCTCATCCGGGCTGGCCCCGCTGACCAGCGCCAGCCGCTGCGGGCCGAACCGCGCCATGGCCGCTTCCAGCCGCGCATCGCTGTCCGCGAACAGCGCATCGGCCATGAACAGATCGATCAGCACCCGCTCCACCCCGGCATCGGCCAGCCGGTTGAGCAGCGCGGTCATGCCATCGCGGCTCAGGGTCGGCCCGCCAAACCGGCGCACATCGGACGGCTGGATTGAAACGATCAGCAGTGCGGGATCAACCGCCTGGCGCTGCGCGATCAGCACCCGGTCGGACATGCGCCGGTCAAGCGAGTCCGACGGCCCCAACACCAGCAGCGCCAGGCACAGGATCATGGCCGTGCCGACCGGCCGCCACCATTCAACCAGCACCCGCCACATCGCGGCGGGGCTGGTCGCTTCCCCTGAAAGGCCCCTGCGCAGATGTCCGCGCAGGATCAATACTCCGGCGCCTTCATCGCGGCCACGGGCGGCTCATCGGGCGAAGTGGGGTCACCCACATTGGTATCGACCTGCGGATCGAGTTCATTGCCCGCCACCGGCGGCTCTTCCGGATTACCGGCACCGCCATTCGCCCGCGCTGTCTGCGCTTCGCGCTGCGCAGCCAGCTGGCCCGATGTGGTGTCATAGGTGTCGGCGTTCTCCTGCCCCAGACCGGACAGCGCCTGCAGCGCCGCCAAAGCGATCAGGCTGGCAAGGATGCCATATTCGATCGCGGAGAGCCCGCTTTCATCGCGCAGCAAGCGCCGCCACTGGCCAACAATCCGGTTCATCCCGCTTCCTCAGGTGCAATTTGTTGCCCCGGCCATAGCCCGGCCAGTTGCAACCAAGCCCTAACCGGCGTGGTAAAGGAGAGATTGCCAGGTGGCCCCGGAACAACGCTTATCTGCGGGTTTGCAGGCCAGTGCGGCGGAAACGGGATTTACGAATGACCGGTGCTGCGCGGGATTAGGGCGGAGAGCCTGAACCTCAACTTCAGCGCCCTTGCAGCGCCTCGAACGCCGCATTCACCGCAGCCTCGCTGGCGGCATAGGGCGGGCGGCTTTCCTCCGGATCGGGGACGCGTTCGATGCCGCCGATGATGTGGGGGGTGTGACGCCCGCATTCGCACGGCTCCCATTCCAGCGTGACCTTGTCCGCGCTGAGCGTGCCGCCCCAGAAGCTTTGCGCCATCAGATCGAAGATGCCGAGCCGCCCGGTCTGGCGGCCCTGCGCGGGCAGTTGGGCTCCGCTGTCGATGTCGAACACGAAGGGCAGCTGGGTGGTCTGGAAGTGGTAATGCCCCTTGGTGCAGGCCGGGACGGTGCCCAGCATTTCGGTCATGCCATAGCTGTCGAGCGAGCCGGGCAGGCCGGTGAAGCGCACAATGTCGCGCTCCAGCGTGGCGATCGGGCCGAGCCGTTTGGTCCCGCCAAAGGTGGTGACCGCGCTGTCCGGGGTGAAGCAATTGCTCATCCCCTGTTGCAATCCGCGTGTGACCAGCTGGTGGACCAGAACTGGCGGTCCGGCGAGCATTATCCGCTCACTCTTGAAATCGCCCTGAACCCGCGCCAGCACCTGATCGAGCGCCTGATCGTAGGCGAGCCGCCCCTCCTCCGCCTCGTCGATCTTGGCCGCGACATAGTCCGACAGGCGGGGCTGGGGCAGTCCGGCGGCTTTGGCAGCCTCAAGCCGCAGCAGGAACCAGTGGAAATCGACGCTGGTGTTGCCAACCATGGTGGTCACGAACAGGTCGGGCCGCTTGACGAAGATTGCGCGCATCAGGTCGGTCGCGCCGCCGATCGCGGAATGGCCCCCGGCGAACCCGGCCCAGATCACTGCGAAGGGCGGCGCGCCGAACGCGTCTTCGCTCCGCCCGGTCCATCCCGGGGTGAGCGCGCGCATCTGACGCAAGTGCGCCTGCCACTCGCCGGTCCCGCGCGGGAACAGCGAGAGCTGGCCGGTGGTGCCCGAACTGTGGACCAGCCGCACCCCGCATTCACGCTCAAGAATGGCGAACAGGTCATCCAGCGTGGCAATGCTGCGTCCGCGCAGTGCACCAAGCGGGCGCATGGTGACGCGCTGCAACCAGTCGGCCAGGCGGCCATAGTCGCCCTCCTGCATCAGCGCGGGGTCATAGCTTTTGTAGAAAGACTGCGGGAACAGTAGCTTGCCCAGCGTTTCAATCGTGTCGATCCCGGTGATCTGCTGGCTCTGCGCCAGCGCCTGCAGCGGGGGGAGCCGGTCCTTGAGCAGGGCAAAGCGGCCTTGCGCAACCTGCAGTTGCAGCGGGGCCAGTTCGGCGCGGGGCAGGAACGATGCCTTCCAGGATTCTCCCTGGAAGTAGGCCGCAGGATCATCGCCCAACAACATCGCTGTCTCTCCCCACTGCCCCGATCTGAGCGCAGGTTAGGCCCGACCCCCGGCCCCAGACAAGCAAGCTTCTTGAGGGGCGTGCAAAAAAATCCCTAAACTGCCGGACCGATCCTCCCGACTAACACTTGAACCGGTTTTGCGTCCGCAATCTGCAAGGCCGGCGGGAAGAGGATGGGAAGACATGACCGCGATCGTCACCGGCAAGGGACTTGGCCTGCAGCGCACTTCGGTGGACCTGCTGGGATCCAGGGCGCAACTGGGCAGCGCAGGGCTGGGCCGGGCGCCACAAGGTGTGACGGTCAACGCCGGAACCGGCAGTCTGGTGATCCAGACCCAGGACGAAATTCTGGTCGGACGCGGGCCCGACGCGATGTTCAACAGCACCTACAATTCGCTGGGGGCGCTGAACAACAATTACACCAACCTTGATGGCACAGCCGATGCGGACGGCTGGCTGCTGAGCACGCAGCGCAAGCTGGTCCTGTCCGGCACCGCCAACACCGCCGGCAGCACCGCGACGCTGACCGATTGGGACGGGACGCAAGTGGTGTTTGCCTGGAACGGCACCAGCTATGCCACTACCGACCAGGGCTACAGCGACGATACGGTCAGCCTGGCCGCCGGGATCTTCACCTATACCGAAGGCAAGTCCCGCGTGGTGCAGACCTTTGCGCAAGGCATCGGCGGCCGCATCATCGACATGAAGGATGCCGACGGCAACACCGTCACCTATACCTACACCGGGAATACCACGACCGATAAACTGACCCGCGTCACCACCGCGAATTCCACCGCGACGCAGTTCAACTATACCGATCTGGTCTATGGCCTGAATTCCGGCGGCAACACCCAGATCACGCTGACCACCAGCTACAGCGACCTGTCGGTTACCCCGACCCCGATCAACAAGACCCTGTCGCGGGTGGTTTATATCTATGATTCCGCACTGGCGAGCGCCCGGCTGCGCAAGGTCCAGGTCGATCTGACCCCGCTCAATGGGGCGGATGCTTCAAGCTATAGCACCACCTATACCTACAAGGACGCGACCTCCAAGCTGATCACCGGGATCGCGCAGTCCGACGGCACCAGCTATACCATCGCTTATGACACGGCGAACAAGGTTTCGCTGCTGACCCAGACCATGGCTTCGGGCGTATCGCAGACCACCGCGTTCGCTTATGCCCCAGATCCGGCCGATACGACCCGCACGATCACCACGATCACGATCAACAGCGCGACGCTGAACTACGTCTACAAGATGACCACCGATGCGCAGGGCCGCCTGACCCGGCTGGAAGAACCTGCGCTGACCGGTGGGGCATCTTCGGTCAAGACCTTCACTTACGCCACCGTCAACACCAACCAGGTGCTGGTCACCGCGCGCACGTTTGGCAGCACTGCGGATGAAGCCAACGCCGCGCTGGCGATCGAGACGGACAGCAGCCTGTTCGATGCCAATTTCAACCTGCTGGAGCGGGTGCTGGGCGATAACAGCGCGGTCAAATATACCTATGGCACGCTCAACCAGCTGCTGACCGAGGCCCATTACACCGGGTTTGACGCCGATGGGGTGGCCAATGGCGTGGCTCCGGCCGGCGCGATGCTGACCCAGTACATCTATGACGAAGCCGGTAACGGCGTGGGCGATGATGGCACTGCGGTGGATGATGTCGCGGAAAAGCACCTGCGCTTCACCGTCAGCGCCGAAGGGCGGGTCACCGAATACAAGTACAACGGGTTTGGCCAGCTGACTGCCACCCTGGTCTATACCGGCAGCAAATATACCGGCGCCTTCACCGAAGCTGCGCTGAACACCTGGTCGGGAACCGCCAATGACCTGCCGGTCCAGCGGACCGACAATGTCTATGATTTCCGCGGCAACCTGAGCCAGTCGAAAAGCTATTCCGCCACCGATACCAACGGCGCGGGCATCACGGCCCAGGATTATACCCAGGTCGATTACATCTATGACATGGCTGGCCGCCTGCTCAGCCGCAAGGTGTCGGGAACCAACGCGCTGGGTGAGCCGGCCACGCCGGTTGCCGAAACCTTTGTCTACGATGGCCTTGGCCGGGTGATTTCTTCGACCGACCTGCGGGGTCAGACCACCACCATTTCGATCGATGACCTGACCCGCATCACCACGATCAGCACCCCCAACGATCCCACCCGCACGCTGACCTACAACATCGATGGTTCGCTGCAGAGCGAGGCGGTCAGTTCCGGCGGAACCCCGCTGGGCACCACCAGCTATGCCTATGACGCGATTGGCCGCCTGCGGATGGCAACCGATGCGGTGGGCGTGAAAACCTATTACACCTATGACCGCCAGAGCCGCCTGAGCGCGACGATCGACGGCAACGGCACGATGACCGAATACAAGTACGACGGCGCGGACCGCGTTGTCGCCACGGTTACCTATGCCAACGCCGTTTCGGCAGCAAATCTGATAACACTGGGCACCGTCACCACCAACACCGAAGCGCAGACCGTGCGCCCGGCGGTCAGCACGTCCGATCGCTGGTCCTGGACGATTTACAATAAGGCCGGCCGGGTGGTGCAGACCATCGACGCGTCCGGCGCGGTCACCAAGTTCGATTATGACGGCGCGGGACGGCTGGTGTCGACCTATGCCTATTGGGCAGTGGTGGCTGCAGCCACGCTTAACGGAGCAGATGGGGTCAGCGGCTATCGCACCAGCTTGCCGACAACCTCGGCGGTTCCCGCTACCAATGTCTGGACCGACCGCACCAGCCAGAACTTTTACGACAATGACGGAGTTCTGGTCGGCACGGTCTTGCAGCTCGTCGGCTATTCTTACGGCAAATTTGTCGAATATGTATATGACGCTGCGGGACAGCTGATCGACACGGTCACCTATGCCAACTCTTTGCCCCCTGCCAACTGGCAGGGCAAAACATTTGCGCAAATCAAGACGGCTGTCGTGCCGGACACCACCAACGATGCGCACAGCTATCGCCTGTATGACGGTCGCGGCCGGTTGGGCGCGGCGATCGACGGTGAAGGCAATGTCACGCGCTATCACTACACCGCCCGGGGCGATCTTGATCAGCAGATCGTCGGGCAAAAGGTTACCGCCAGCACCAGCTATACGCTGGCCACGCTTCCGGCGGCCAGCGGTACACTGGAATATACGCGGTGGTATCGCGATTCCGCAGGCGCAGTCACCTCGCAGGTTCGCACGCTTACCGGCGGGACCGAAACCACCGCCTATACCTATGACACGCGCGGCCGCCTGCTGACCCAGACCGTTTCCGAAACGGTCTCTACCGAAACCCGCACCCAGACCTTGCGCTATGACAGCAAGGGGCGGCTCGCCAGCCAGCTTTCGGGCGAAGGCAGCGCGGCGCTGGCGGCGCTGGGTGCCAGCCCGACCCAGGCCCAGATCGATACGGTCTATGCCACTTACGGCACGACCTACAGCTATGATCTGGCCGACCGCCTGATCGCCAAGGTTACGCCCGATGGCAGCGGGGCAGGCGGCGTGAAGACGCTGTACTATTATGACGGTGACGGCAATCTTCGCTTTGAAATCAATGCACTGGGCGAAGTGGTGGAACATCAGTTCAACAACTTTGAACAGGAATCGGCCACTATCGTCCATGGCGCCCGGATCGCGCCGGGCACGCTTACCACGCTGACCGGCGGGCTGGTCACTGCGGCGGTGACCACCGCCGTATCAGGGCTGGGCAATCCCAGCTCGGTCCAGTTCGGCTATGACACGCGCGGGCTGCTCAGCTCGCGCACGGACGAATTGGGCAATGTTACCACTTTCACCAACAATCCCTATGGCCAGACCGCATCAATTTCCGGGCCGGTGTTGACCGGTCCCAATCTGCCCTACCAGAAGAGCCTGTCATATTATTCAGATGGGCGGTTCTGGTACGCGACCGAGAATTCGATCAGCGGCATCTCCGGCGGAATTTTAGGCGATGTCTACAGCTATGACAGTCCCACGCCTGATGGGCTGATGACGCAGCATACGCTTAACAGCACCGATCAGCGCGTTGTTCGTAGCTATACCGACCGGGCAGGCCGGGTGACCAAGCAGCGCGATGCGCTCTACAATCCGGCAAGTTTTGTTTACGATGCGCGTTCGAATGTCATTTCGTCGACCGACCGCACCAACAAGACCGCCAATTTCAGCTATGACCTGTTCAACCGCAATGTCACCACGACGACGGCGGAAGGGATCACCAGTTCGGTCAAGCAGAACGCCTATGGCCAGACCATCCAGATCACCGATGGCAAGAACCAGACCACAACCTATACCTATGACAAGGACGGCAATCTCAAGACCGTAGTCGACGCGGCGGGGACCACCACCTACAGCTATGACAAGGCCGGCCGGGTTGTCGATGTGATCGACGCCAAGAACGCCGCGACCCATTATACCTATGATGCCGTTGGCCGCGTGCTGACCGAGGTGCGGGACTATGGCAGTGGCAAGCTGAACCTGACCACCACCTACAGCTATGACGCCAAGGGCCAGGCGTTCAGCGTGACCGACGCCGCCGGAGTGGTCACCCAGTTCACTTTTAACGCCAAGGGGCAGAAGACCCGGGTGGTGCAGGATGCCGGATCGGGCAAACTGAACCTGACTACCGATTTCATCTACCGCGCCGATGGCAAGGTGATTTCACAGACCGATGCGGTGGGCACCGCGCAGGCGCGCACGACCACGTTTGAATACGATACTTGGGGTCGTCTGACCAAGAAGATCGAGGATGCGGGCAGCGGCAAGCTGAATGTCACGACGCAGTACTATTACGATCTCAACAACAACCTGATCGCCAGCACCGACGCGCTGGGCCGGACCACGCGCTTCGTCTACGACATCAGCAATCGCCTGACATTGACGATCAACGCCGAAGGGCAGGTCGCGCAGACCTTCTATGACGCGGAAGACCGCGCTATTGCGACGCGCCAGTTCGTCGGCACGCTGTCGGCCGCGCAGGTTGCGGCGCTCGCTGATGTTACATCGGGCCTGCAGTGGAACGAAGTCTCCACGGCCGGAAACGGTGACCTGACTTTGACCAAGAAGGTCAAGGACGCAACCACCGGAACGCTCACCACCACCACTGCCGCGACCCTGGCCGCTGGCAGCACCGATCGCATCAGCCGCGCATTCTATGACGGCGATGGCCGGGCGGTCTATGCGGTTGATGCCGAAGGCTATGTCACGCAGAACGTCTATGACAAGGCGAACAACGTCATCCAGACGATCCGTTACGCCCTGCAGACCACCACGCTGACCAACAGTTCCACCACCGCGCAGGTTGCGGCGCTGTTCTCCACCACGATTCCTACCGCCGGGCTGCCGGCCACCAATATCCCGGCCACGGCAGTGGTCATGTCCTATGCCTATGACGGGGCGAACCGCCCGGTCTATGCCGTCGATGGCGAAGGCTTCGTCACGCAGAGCGTCTATGACAAGCTGGGCAATGTCATCCAGACGATCCGTTACACCAACCAGGTTACCCTGCCGGCTGGCTGGACCACCAGCACGATCGCCGGGCTGTTCAGCACCACGATTCCCACCGCAGGCCTGCCCGCCACCAATATCCCGACCAGCGCGGTGGTCACCAGCTATGCCTATGACAATGCCGCCCGGCTGACCGACGTCACCGATGGCGAAGGCAATGTCACCCATTTCGTGATGGATGCACTGGGCCAGATCACCGACACCACGGTTGCCTATGGCACGAGCGATGCGGTGACCACGCACCGCGTGTTCGACAATCTTGGCCGGGTCACGCAAGAAACCCGTGCCTATGGCGCGGCGGAGGCGAGCACTACCAATTACACCTACGACATTCTGGGCAGTCTGCTGAGCGTGGTGAGCGCTGCTGGCAAGCCGGAAGCTTCCACCACCAACTTCACGTATGATGCGCTGGGCCGCGTGCTGACCCAGTCAGTCGATCTGGGCAAGATCGGCGAAGCGCTGACCTTCGCCACCACCACATTCGCCTATGATGCCCTTGGCAACAAGGTAAAGGTCACCGATCCGCGCGGCAATTCGGGCTACTTCTATTACGACAAGCTTGGCCGCCTGACCTTGCAGGTCGATCCGGAAGGCTATGTCGTCAAGACCGAATACGGGCTGAATTCGGAAGTTGCCAAGGTCACCCGCTATGCCAATGCGGCGACCAATCAGGCGAGCATTTCGGCCACGGTCCTGCCGACCTGGACCGCCAATGCCGCCACCGATGCGGTGACCGAATTCACCTATGACAAGGTGGGCCGCGTCAAGACCGCCAAGGACGCCGAGCTGTTCACCGAAAGCTACAGCTATGACGGGCTGGGCAATCGCACCAGTGTGACCAACAAGCTGGGCGGGGTGACCAGCTATGGCTATGACAAGCGCGGGCTGCTGACGTCGGAAACGCGCAACCAGTCGGTCTATGACTATGCCGGAACGCTGGTGCTGTCGCAGGTCGTCACCACTTACAGCTACGATTCGCGCGGCAATCTGGTGCAGAAGTTCGAAGGTTCGAACATCCCGGCCAGCGGCACCAACATCACCTATGGCCGCCTGATCACCGCCTATGAATACGACAAGCTGGACCGGCTGACCAAGCAGACCGACCCGGCCTTCATGGGTCAGACCCCCGTTACCCAGTGGCAGTATGACCGGCGCGGCAACGTGGTGCTGCAAACCGCGGCGGACGGCGGCAAGACCTATAGCTACTACGATCGCAACAACCGCAAGATCGCGGAAATCAACCCGGTCCTCACACAGACCGCCTGGGCCTATGACGGCAACGGCAATGTCACCTCGCAAAAGGTCTATTCCGGCCAGGCCGCCGCGCCGACCGCGGCGGGCGGCACCGCAGCGGCGGGGATTGGCACCTTCCGCGAAACCCAGCTGAGCTATGACCGCAGCAATCGTCTGGTCCAGACCAGTGTGATCGGGGTGCGCACCGGGGCCTACAACGGCACCGCCTATGCCACCAGCGCCGGGCAGAACCTCAACAGCTACAACCAGTATGACGCCGCCGGGAACCTGATCAAGGAAACCGACGCCAACGGCAACGCGATCTACCACTGGTACGACAAGCGCGGCAAGGAAGTGGCCAAGGTTGACCAGGAAGGCTACCTCACCACCTGGACCCGCGATGCGGATGGCAATGTGCTGTGGGATCAGCGCTATGCCACCAAGGTTGCCGGCACCCCCAATCCGCTGGGCGCATCGCCGGGCGTGGCGGCTTCGGCCGATGATCGCCACACCAGCTTCACCTATGACAAGATGGGCCGCCGTCTGACCGAGACGCGCCATAACGTGGCGATGGCCACGGTCGGCGCGGCCGGTGCGCTGACCATCGGTACCGGCGCCGCCAATATCGTCTACACCTACAACGGCCTGGGCGAAGTCAAGAGCAAGGTCGAAGCGACCGGCGACAAGATTGAATACCAGTATGACAATCAGGGCCGGCTGGAACGCCAGCTCGATGCCGTCACGCTCGATGTCGGCACCAATGGCACCGCGCAGGTCCGCCACGTCAGCTATTTCTATTACGACGCCAACAACAACCTGGCCCGCACGGTCGAACGCGCCGAAGCGGGCACATCGGTCGGCGGCGCGGCGGGCACGGTCGGCACTTATGCCGCGGGCTATTCCGCCAGCGATGACCGCGTGAACATGTTCGGTTACAACGGCAACAAGCTGCAATGGACCCAGGACCCGCTGGGGAACCAGCGCAACTCCTGGTACGACATCATGGGCCGCAAGACCCATGACTATTACCAGCGCGCCAATTCGGCCGGAGTGGTCGATACGGTCAACGCCAATTTCGAAGGCAGCCTGACCAGCTATGACGCTGCGGGCCGCGTCGTGTCGCAATGGCAGGCCACCCAGACCAACACCGGGGTGTGGAACACCCAGGGCCCGGTCACCCAGTTCACCTACAACACCTATGGCGAAGTCACCACGCGCGTGGTCGGCGGCTATACCCAGGAATCGTTCAGCTATGACAATGCTGGCCGCGTGGTGAAAACCACCGGCGGCGATGGCGTGGCGAAATTCGTGGTCTATGATGCCAACGGCAACGCCACCTTGATGATCCAGTCAAACGGCAAGGATCTGACCGGCGACAGCGTCGATAGCGTGCTGACCTATATCGGCGCGATCGATACGATGAGTGTGACCGATGTGGTCGCCACCGTGACCACTTATGACAAGCGCAACATGGCGCTGGCCACGCGCGAACCCAGCCGCACCATCGCCAATTCGGCCGATGTCGCGCTGACCACCACCGCAACCCTGGTCCGCAGCCGCAGCTACACCGCCTTCGGCGAAGTCGCGAGCGAAACCGATGCGCGCGGCAACACCACCAATTATGCCTACAACACCATGGGCCGCCTGACGCAAAAGATGGCCCCCACGGTCAACGTCACCGACGAAGCGGGCAACACCGCCGCGCTGCGCCCCACCGAAAACTATGCCTATGACGTGTCCGGCCGCGCGGTCGGATCGCAGAACGCCAACGGTTTCTGGACCACCCGCACCCTGCAGGCCGGCACCGGCTATGGCGGGAGCGAGGCGGTGGCGCTCAAGGAATTCCGGCCCGACAATTCGGTGTGGGAAGCGCGCTTCAACGCCTTCGGCAATACCGTGGAAACCTATGACGGCCTTGGCCGCAAGACCACCAATGTGTTCGACAAGGCCAACCGCCTGGTCCAGGTGACCAAGCCGTCCGGCCTGATCGAAAGCTTCGCCTATGACGTGCTGGGCCAGCGGGTCGCGCACTGGAACAACGTGTTCCAGACCCCGATCTATGGCGCCGGCGTCTGGGTTGAAAGCGGGTACTGGGACTACGGCTACAACAACAACTATTACGAGCCGAACTGGATCGACACCTCGCACTGGGAATACCCGGTGATCGGCTATACCCCGTACAAGGAAACCACCGATTACGACGTCCAGGGCCGCGTGACCAAACAGGTCAACTTCGCGGGCGACCAGACGACCTATACCTACAGCTGGACCGCGGTGGCCAACACCGCGCTGGGGCTGACCGGCGGGTGGACCAAGGCGGGCAGCTATGCCAACGGCCACACCACCAGCGAGACGACCGATTTCTTCGGCCGCATGCTCAGCCGCACCGATATGGGCGGGCACGTCTACACCTATACCTATAACCGCGCGGGCCAGCTGGCGAGCCAGACGTCCACGGCCGGCCAGTCGATCGGCTACACCTATTTCAACACCGGCCGCGTGGCCGCGATGAATGACAATTCGGCCGCGATCAGCGGTTATTCCAACGCCAATATCGACGCCACCTACACCTATGACGCCGATGGCAACCGCACTTACGAAAAGCTCGCGGGGACCTATTACTACTACTATTACGGCGGCTATGCCGGCAGCTACACCCAGACCATGCAGGAAGGGCGCGGCACCTATGATGCGCTGAACCGGCTGCTGACTTTCACCGATCCCGGCACGTCGGGCAACGGCGGGGCGAGCATCACCAACAGCTACGACGCGGCCGGCAACGTCCGCCGCACCGTGGCCACCCACGCCACCTACACCGCCAACCAGGCACTCGGCGCCAATGTGACCGAAGATTACTGGTACAAGTATGACAGCCTGAACCGGATGACCACGGTCAAGGGCGTGCTGCTGAACGGGGCGATCACCACCACCACCGCGCAGGGGCTGGAGATTACCTACAACCTCGCCAGCGAACGCGCGACGCAGAGCCGCAAGGTCTATGTCCAGTCCGGCTATTACGGCTACGAAAGCACCAGCCAGGAGGTGTACACCTATAACGCCGATGGCCTGGTCGCCACGGTCAGCATCAACCAGGGTTACGGCAACCTGCTGCGCGCGCAGAACACCTATGACCTGCTCGGACGCGTGACCGACTACCGCGAATTCGCGACCGACGGCACCACCGTGCAGTTCAACCGCTACGGCATCGGTTACGACTATCGCAACGCGGTGCTCTATGAAACCACATCGCTGCGCCGCGTCGAAAGTGACAATATCCTCTATGTCACTGTCGCCAGCGTGACCAACAACTACCTGGCTGGAGGCGTCCTTAACTCGGTAACTTCCGGAAACTACCGGATGAAGTACGGGACCACCTACAACGAAACCCCCGATACCTTCACCCAGTATTCCTACACCTGGTGGGACAGCGCGCAGCAGGCCGGGGTCAGCTTTGACTCCGATACCGGTTCCGCGACGAACACCATATTCACCAACCAGTTCCAGTATGACGTCAACGGCCACCTCACCTCGGTCAACATCAGCGATGGCCGCCCGCGCAACGTGACCTATATCACCGATGCATCGGGCCAGATCATCAAGCGGACCGAGGCCGACAACATCGCCTACAACGCCTCCACCCAAAAGGGCGGCGATCCGATCCAGGCGTGGTGGTTCTTCGATGGCAAGCAGGTCGGCACCACCGGCAACAACGGCAACGACGATCCCGAATACGAAACCGCGCTGACTGAACGCGTGGCAACACCGGGCACGGCCACCAACACGCCGTTCCGGATGAGCAGCGAATTCGCCAGCCAGTATTCGGACTTCGACCAGGCCTACAACAGCCTCAGCCCCGGCGAAGGCGGCGGCGCGGGCTTTGCCTATACGGTGCGGGGCGGTGATACGCTCGAAGGAATTGCCCAAGCGATCTACGGCGATTCCAGCCTGTGGTACCTGATCGCCGATGCCAACAGTCTGGGTGCCAGCTCGCAGCTGGTAGCGGGCCAGGTTCTGCGCGTACCCAGCAACCTTGCGAACGTGCACAACACCAGCAGCACCTTCCGCACGTATGATCAGGGACGCGGCATTGGCGACGTCCAGCCGACCACTCCGCAGCCCCCCAAGAATTCCAGCAACAAGAAGTGCGGCGTCTTCGGCTCGATCATGCGGTGGATCATTTCCACTGTGGTTTCGACCTTCTTCAAAGTAGTGCTCGCGCCGCTCTACGGTGTGCCGATCATAGGAAAGGCTATTGTTAACGGCATTTCCAATGTTGTTTCGCAAGGAATTAGCACGCTGGTCGGCTTGCAGGATCACATTGACTGGAAAGAGATCGGCAGGAGCTTCGTCAGCGATCTGGTGAGCGGTTTCTTCGACTACGCCAAACTTGGTGGAAAGACACTGGTCGGTCGAGCGATAAGCAAGGCCACCCAAAGTGCTGTTAGCCAGGGAATCAACATTGCAACTGGTCTTCAAGACAAGATGAGTTGGGGAGCCGTTGCTTCCGCTGGCGTCACCAGTATTGTAGGCGATAAGCTACACATCGGCGGCAAATTCGGCAGCGATTTGAGCAAAATTGCCACTAGGATCGCAGGTATCGCGACCGAGAGTCTAATTGATGGTACTGACTTCGGCGACAATTTGGTGGCGGGTCTTCCAGGGTTTCTCGATGACACGATTGGCGACAACGTCGAAAATTTTGTCACTAGGGTAACTAAATCTTTAATTGCAAAGCTAAACCCAAAACCAGCGGAAAATGTTAGCAATCCATCTGGTTCGATTCCTATTATGTATTTCGTTGATCCAAGGTTGAACGGCCTCCCGGACCCATTCCCGTGGTTCAACTTCGGGGGAGGCCCTGTCGGACCGTTATTTGGCAACGCGTCCGCAGTGGTGATCAAGCCTCTCGATTTTTCGCAATTCAAGACCGCAGATGAAGCAATCGCAGCCTCGCAAGCACAGCTTGACGCAGCAAAAGCGCGGGGGACACCGCTGCAAGGCACGGAATATGATGCATTAGCTTTAAATACACATGGCATCGCAATGATGGCGTCACAAACTTCTGATCAAGGAGGATTACGCAATTTCTATTCGAGCGTCGAAACGGTAGTCGGTTTTGACCCGAGTGGTATCGATTCCTTTGGGAAGTCACTTTCAACGCAAGTTCCGTCCGCTGATTTTGATGTTACGTTAGATTTCATTGATGCGGGTCAATCATTCAAGGATTCGCGTGGCGATTCAATCTTTGGCTCTGGCGAGAAAATTGGATACTCATTCATCTCTAATACGAAGGGGCGCGACTCTGCCGATCGTTGGCTGCTCAGAGAGGTTTCACCCGGCCTTTGGCATCCGATCACGAACTGGGGAGACATTACTGATCCGGCGCAACGCGCAGCTGCTCTGAGCGCTAGAGCTTCAGATTGGAAGAATCTGACCACAGAGAATATATTTAAGCCCCATTTCGTATACGATCTCGACAAGAAGGGTAAGGTCAATCCCAAACGCCCCTATATGATCAAAGATATTGAGTTGAATAAAGATCAATATGATGCGGCAGTGAGAATCGGTGTGTTCAAATTGTTGAGAACACCGCATAATTTGAAAGTCAAAGTGAACGGACAATGGACGAACGCAACATTCAACACAACGGGGCAGTCTTCGACAGCAGGTAGCCTTGCCTCCGCCGATGCAGCTACAATGCTGGCAAATGCCAAATTGAGAGGAAAGTTACCCAGCGGCTACTACCTTGATGACACACCGATTGATAGCGACATGAGGGTTTTCGCTACCAGTATCGGCGAGGAGACATACCGCGCCCAGACTGGGGACAAAAATCAGGATCACGAGAAATTCTTGAGTCTCGAGTATCGAATGGTTGGCTCACGGAAAGTTCCGGTGGTCGCAAGGATATCCCTGGTCGGAACTACTGGAGGCTATGGTGGCTACGCAAGATCGCCTAATGCAGTTGCGATTCTACACACACACCAAGCTAAGGCGGGACCAGCGCCGTTTACCGGCGATCCTTCAGTTCCGTGGAATCGGAATATCCCGAACTTCGTCGTCGGGAATGATTCTGGAACACGTGTTATGACCGAGATAACGAGAAAAAATGATCAAGTAGTGTTTACTAAGCTGGATATGAACGGTCGCGTGGTGAAATCTGAAACTATCCAATGGGGAACCATTCCTGGAAACAGGACGATACCTGGCGATCCAGCGATTAATAACAATTCTAAAGATTATGTGCCATGAGTTTTGCTAGAGTCATTTTTCTAATAATATTGTTCCAATTTTTTGGATTGCGCAGCGCTGCAGCCACAGAGCCTAGAGATAAAGCCACATCGGCTCTGGTTCAAATTATATCAGCGCGGCAAATTGCCGATAATGCAGATGAAATAACGGCGACATGGAAACTAAAGGTACAGATTGTTAAATTAATAAATTCCGATATAAACGTAAAAAGATTAAATTTTTATTTTGTTGGAACAAATTTGCCGTCGTCAGGTTTATTATTTTTAATTTTGGAAAGAAATAAAAAAAATTCATTCGATGTGGTCAATTATTTCTCAGTACAAAGAGTTGTCTGCATAGATGATCTCGAGGAGTTAGATTTGCATGATATGCCCCCCGTCACCGACGGAGTTGATGATTGCAATCGTATAATAGATTGACATATTTATTTTAGCTTTGATGATTGAGATGCTAAGATTGAATTGCTAGTTCACTAAATTATGCCAATTTGGGTAATCACAAAAGCGGAACCATTTGGGGATTTCAGTGACAGGTCCACATTTCCCCGAATTCTAGCTGCCACGCCCAACTCCACCCGACCGCACAAACCACCCCAAACCCAAAACTTTCCTACAACCCCCAAATCTGCCATAACCGCCCCCGGCCAGTCTATCGGGGCAGGTTCTCTTTGACATCGTCGGCACCCCCTCCCCTTTTGCGCCCGCGCCGGGTCGTCTGAAAACGTTTTGCGCGCCAGACGCTCCCAGCATGTGTTTTATCAACTAACGCCGCCCGCCGCTGCCCTCTCGCACCGCCGGACGGACAGGTCTGGTCTGGTCGGTTACGCCGCGTGGACGCCCAGCAGGACGCGCCGCATGTCGCCATTTTCGCGGTGGAGCAGGATCAGCAGGTAGGCCATCAGGAACCCTCCCCCCAGGAAAAAGGCCGCCACGGCGAGGAGCCAGCCGAGCGCGGTCCAGCCGTTGCGCCAGCCGGTCCACAGCGCCGACAGCGCCAGGAAGGACAGGAAATCGGCATTGAACTGCCCCGGCCAGTGCCCGGCGGCGATATCGCCGAAGAACACTGGCAGCAGGTTCAGCCCGTCACGGCCGATGACAAAGGCGGTGAAGGCGATCAGGGCCGTCCAGGCCAGGATCAGGTACAGGCGCAGTGCAGTCATCGGCGGGTCGCTCCCTTGGGGATTACAGCTTGTCGGCGAGCAGGAATTCCGGCGCATCGGCAAAGCCCATGAACTGGCCCATGATCCCCTGCACCGTATCGCCGGGCATGTCGGTCCCGGTGAAGGCCGCCAGATCGGCAATGTCGAACAGTTCGACATATTCCACCGACGGCGCGCCTTCGCCCATCAGCAGGCCGGTGACGCGGTAGGTATCGAAGGCGGCGACGCTGCTCAGCCCGCGCATCACCGGGTGGTCGGTGGTCTTGACCCAGGTCTCGAACTCGTCACGCGAAACGCCGTGTTTCAGGCGGTACTTGAGGATGATGGTGGCCATGGCAATAAGGTCCCTCCAGGGCGCGCGCCCGGGGAGAGACTGCCCGGAACCGGCGGCGCTGGCAAGGTGGTCTCAGCCCTGCAGCCACCCGGTCGCCTTGCCCACCAGCACGCCAAGGCCGTAGAGCAGCAGGGCATAGACCCCCAGCCACAGCCACGGGCGCGGCACCCGGGCGAGATCGGGGCGGCCGTGGGGGTAGGACAGGGTGACGCGGGTGCCCACTGGCGGATACTCCCGCCCGCTGTAAACCTGATCGGTCACCTCATGGGTCCGCCCCTCGGCCCCGAAGCGATAGACCGGGGCGTAAGAGCGGGTGTTGTCGTGGATCGAGGAGTGGAAGCCGATCACTTCGGCATCGACCCGCCGCTCCATCCCCCGCCAGCGCGGCAGATCGGAGCGCAGCAGCAGGCCCAGGGTGAGGACCAGCAGCGCCATCGCGGCGTAGATGACGTAAGTCTCCACCGCCGCGCCGCTCAGCTGGCGAGCTTGAGCCCCGGTGCGGCCTGGCCCGATGGCTTGGGCTGATCGAGCCAGATGCCGCGGGTGTCGTAGACCACGTGGCGCGCGCGTTCGGCCAGCGGGACGGCCTTGAACTGGTCATGATCGACCAGCACGATCAGCACTTGCGCCTGTTCCAGCGCGGTGTCGATGTCGATCAGGCCGGCATCGGTCCCGGCGAACTCCTTGGGCAGTTCGCTGGCATAGGGTTCGACCACCTTGATCCGGCTACCGTACTTGCGGGCGAGAGTCACCGCGACCAGCCGGGCCGGGCTTTCGCGGAAATCGTCGATGTTGGCCTTGAAGGCCAGGCCAAGGCAAGCGATCTGCGCCCCCGGGTTGGCCTCGATCAGGGCCTCGGCATGGGCGATGACGTGGTGGATCTTGCCGTCGTTGACGCCGCGGGCGGTGCGGATCAGCGGGGTATGTTCGGGCGCGCCGTGGACGATGAACCACGGGTCGACCGCGATGCAATGCCCGCCCACGCCCGGCCCCGGGGTCAGGATGTTGACGCGCGGGTGGCGGTTGGCCAGCCGGATCACTTCCCACACGTCGAGCCCCATCTGGTCGGACACGATGCTGAGTTCGTTGGCGAAAGCGATGTTGACGTCGCGGTAGGCGTTTTCAACCAGCTTGGTCATTTCGGCGCTGCGGCTGTCGGTCACCACGCATTCGCCGCGCACGAACAGCTTGTAGAAAGTCAGCGCCTTGCGCGCACAACGCGGGGTGATCCCGCCGATCGAGCGATCGTTGTTGGTCAGTTCTTCCAGGATCTTCCCCGGCAGCACACGTTCCGGGCAATAGGCGATCGACAGGTCCGGCGTCTCGCTGGTCAGGCCGGGGCACTTGAGGTCCGGGCGCAGCTTGGCGATCAGATCGCGCAGCTGTTCGGTCGTGCCAACGGGCGAAGTCGATTCCAGGATCACCGTGTCGCCGCTTTTCAGCACTTTGGCCACGGCTTCCCCGGCGGCGAGGACATAGGAGATGTCGGGGGCGTGATCATGATCGAACGGGGTCGGCACCGCGATCACGAACACGTCAGAGGGGGCAACCTCGGTCGAGGCTTTCAGCAGCCCGCGCGTGACGACGCCGTGGACCAGGCCGTCGAGATCGACTTCCTCGATATGGATTTCGCCGCGGTTGATCGTATCGACCACGTGGGACGAGACGTCCACCCCGTGAACCTTGCAGCCCGACCGCGCGACAATCGCCGCAGTGGGCAGGCCGATATAGCCCAGACCAACAACACAAACCGAGGGCTTAACGTCCGATTTCATTCCCAAGTCGCTCCACGATACGGCGCGCGGTCTGTCCGTCTCCAAACGGGTTGTGCGCGCGCGCCATGCTTTCGTAGGAGGCCTTATCGTCGAGCAAGGTGAAGATTTCGGTAACGATAGTAGCGGTTTCGGTGCCGACCAGCTTGGCCGTGCCCGCGCTCACCCCTTCGGGGCGTTCGGTGGTTTCGCGCATCACCAGCACCGGCTTGCCCAGCGCGGGGGCTTCTTCCTGCACCCCGCCGCTGTCGGTCAGCATGATCTCGGCAATCGAGAGCAGCCGCGCGAAGTGCGGGTAATCGAGCGGTTCGATCATCGCGACATTGTCCAGCCCGGCCAGCGCGCTGTTCATCACCGCGCGGACATTGGGGTTGAGGTGGACCGGGAAGATCACCGCCACATCCGGGCGAGCCGCAATCTGGCGGATCGCTTCGGCAATCGCCTCCATCCCGCCGCCAAAGTTTTCGCGGCGGTGGGTGGTCACGCCAATGATCCGCTTGCCGGCAAAGCGCGCCTCCAGTTCGGCCAGCCCGCCCGCCAGCGCGGGATCGGCTTCGATCCGGGCAGTAACCCAGTGCAGCGCGTCGATCACGGTATTGCCGGTCACCTGCACGCGGTCAGCAGGCACGTTTTCGCGCAGCAACGCCGCCTCGCTCACCTCGGTCGGGGCGAAGTGCAGGCTGGCGATGGAGCCGATGATCTTGCGGTTCACCTCTTCGGGCCAGGGGTGATAGATGTTGCCGCTGCGCAGCCCGGCTTCGACATGATCGACCGGAATCTTGCGGTAATAGGCGGCGAGCGCCCCGGCCATCGCGGTGGCCGTATCGCCCTGCACCATCACCCGGGCGGGCTGGACCTGGTCCATCACTTTGCCCAGTTCGGTCAACAGCGCGGCGGTCAGCCCGTCAAGCGTCTGGTCAGGCTTCATCAGGTCCAGATCGTGATCGGGCACGATCCCGGCGATCTCCAGCACCTGATCGAGCATCTGGCGGTGTTGTGCAGACACGCAGACCACGGGAGTAAAGCGCGGATCGGCCTGCAAGGCGGCGACCACGGGGAACAGCTTGATCGCTTCGGGGCGGGTCCCGAACACGACCATAATCTTTTGCGGCATGATCTTTTGCGGCTCTGTCATGCTGTTGCCCCTACCAGCCATGGGTTAACCATGAAATAAGGCCGCCGGTGTATCGCCCGCTACGGGTTACAGGAGATTGCATGCGCGTTCTGGTTACCGGCGTTGCCGGATTCATTGGTTACACCCTGTCGCAGCGCCTGCTGGCGCGCGGGGATGAAGTGGTCGGGATCGACAACGTCAACGATTATTACCAGGTCAGCCTGAAGCGCGACCGGGTGGCCGGGCTGGTCGCAGCGGGCGGCAACCGCTTTTCCTTTCACGAGGTCGATTTTGCCGACAATGCCGCGCTGACCAAGGCGCTGGACGGGATCCGGATTGACCGGGTGGTCCACTTGGGCGCGCAGGCCGGGGTGCGTTATTCGATCGAAAACCCGCACGCCTATGTCCAGTCGAACCTGGTCGGCCACGTCAACCTGCTGGAACTGTCGCGCCACCGCGGGGTGGAGCACATGGTCTATGCCAGCTCCAGCTCGGTCTATGGCGGCAACACCAAGCTGCCGTTCGCGGTAGAGGATCGCTGCGATCACCCCGTCTCGCTCTATGCCGCGACCAAGAAAGCGGATGAGCTGATGAGCGAGACCTATGCCCACCTCTACCGCCTGCCGCTGACCGGCCTGCGGTTTTTCACGGTCTATGGCCCGTGGGGGCGGCCCGACATGATGATGTGGATTTTCACCAAGGCAATTCTGGCGGGCAAACCGATCCCGGTGTTCAACCAGGGCGAGATGTACCGCGATTTCACCTATGTCGATGATATCGTCAGCGGTGTGATCGCCTGCCTCGACAATCCCCCACCGGATGACGGGCTGGAAAAGGCCGGCGGCTCATTGAAGCCGCACCGGCTCTACAACATCGGCAACAACAAGAGCGAGCACCTGATGAAGGTGGTCGGCCTGCTGGAACAGGAATGCGGGCGCAAGGCGGAAATCGATTTCCAGCCGATGCAGCCCGGCGATGTCCCCGCGACCTATGCCGATATTTCCGCGATCCAGTCTGATCTGGGCTATGCCCCCACCACCAGCATCGAAGTGGGTGTCCCCAACTTTGTGCGCTGGTACAAGGAATACCACGGGGTCTGACCCTTGAAGCGCAGAGCGGCATGGGCAATCACAGACCCATGCCGATTCTCTCAGACAAATGGATCCGTAACGAAGCCCGCCATTCGGGCATGATCGAACCTTTCGTCGAACGCCAGCAGGCGGGCGATTGCATCTCCTATGGCCTGTCCAGCTATGGATATGACGCGCGGGTGGCTGACGAGTTCAAGATCTTCACCAACGTCCATTCGGCGGTGGTCGATCCAAAGAACTTCGACGACAAGAGCTTCGTCGACATCAAGAGCGACGTCTGTGTGATCCCGCCCAACAGCTTTGTGCTGGCCCGCACGGTTGAATATTTCCGCATCCCGCGCGATGTGCTGGTGATCTGTCTGGGCAAGAGCACCTATGCCCGCTGCGGGATCATCGTCAACGTCACCCCGCTGGAACCCGAATGGGAAGGCCACGTGACGCTGGAATTTTCCAACACCACCCCGCTGCCGGCCAAGATCTATGCCAACGAAGGCGCGTGCCAGTTCTTGTTCCTGCAAGGGAACGAGCCGTGCGAAGTCAGCTATGGTGACCGTAGCGGCAAATACATGGGCCAGCGCGGGGTGACCCTGCCGAGGTTGTAGTCGGTCCCATACCAGCTTCGTCACCCCGGGCTTGACCCGGGGTCCAGCTGCCTTGTCTGCGCTTGCAGCGAGCCCCAACCTGGCCGAAGAAAAGCTGGACCCCGGATCAAGTCCGGGGTGACGGCTTATTCTGGCGGGGAGGTCCCTGTCGCAGGCACAAGGAAGCTGACCCATGGACGCCCCCCTGTTCGATCAATGGCGCGCGCGTTCGCCGTTCTATGACGAAAGCCACGAAGCGGTCTGCGATACCGTGCGCAAATTCGTCGCGCGCGAAATCACGCCGCATGTCGATGCCTGGGAGGCCGCAGGCGAATTGCCGCGCGAACTGCACCGCAAGGCGGCCGAGGCGGGGGTGCTGGCGCTCAACTACCCGGAGGAATTCGGCGGCACCGGAACTGCCTTCAACCTGCTGCATGGCCTGGTCCAGACCGAGGAACTGGCCCGGCCCGGCGCGGGCGGGATCTGCGCCTCGCTGATGACCCACGGGATCGGTCTGCCGCCGATCCTGGCCATGGGCAGCGACGCCATGAAACGCAGGATCGCCCCGGCGGTGCTGGCGGGTGAAAAGCTGATCTGCCTGGGCATTACCGAGCCCGGCGGCGGGTCCGACGTCGCCAATCTGAAAACCCGGGCCGAGCGCAAGGGCGCAAGCTACGTCGTCAACGGCGCCAAGACGCTGATCACCTCGGGCGTGCGGGCCGATTACATCACGCTGGCGGTGCGCACCGGCGGCCCCGGCATTGGCGGCATTTCGCTGCTGCTGGTCGAGCTGGACAGCCCCGGCGTCAGCCGCACCCCGCTCGCCAAGATGGGCTGGCACGCCAGCGATACTGCGACGATCCACTTCGACAATGTCGAGGTTCCGGCAGACAACCTGATCGGCCCGGAAAACAGCGGCTTCGCCGGGATCATGCGCAATTTCAACGGCGAGCGGCTGGGGATGAGCCAGCAGGCCGCCGCCTTTGCCCGGATCTGCTTTGAAGATGCGCTCGACTGGGCACGCAACCGCGAGACCTTTGGCCAGCCGCTGATCCGCAATCAGGTGATCCGCCACAAGCTGGCCGACATGCTGCGCCGGATCACCGCCACCCAGGCCTGGATCGATCAGGCGGCATGGTCGGTGCTGAACGACAAGGCCTTTCCCGGCGATTTCGCGCTGCTCAAGGTGCAGGCCACCCAGACCATGGAATTCTGCGCGCGCGAGGCCTGCCAGATCCTGGGCGGCGCGAGCTTCGTGCGCGGCAGCCGGATCGAACGGATCTACCGCGAAGTCCGCGTCATGGCGATCGGCGGCGGCAGCGAAGAGATCATGTTCGATCTGGCCAGCCGGCAGTTCCGGTTCTGAGGGTGCCGATCGAGCCTGTGTGTTTGGGGCAAGTATTGAAGGGGTTCACGCAGAGGCGCAGAGGGTTGGCGTTTGCGGCGAAGCCGCGCTTTTCATCAGACCGTGCGGTTGGCGGGGCCTTCGATTGATTGGGTGAGCCTGCGGCTCAGCGCGAGTCCTCCGCGTCTCTCTTTCTTCCTCTGCGTCTCTGCGTGAACCCCCTTTCTTCTTCCTGCCCCCTTCCCACCAATGCCGTAACGTCAAGCAAATCCAGTTCGACATTGCCACCGATCTGTGGCCATCTTCGCGCCAATCCCCACACAGATTCGGGGGCAATGGAGAGCTTGCATGACTGCCAAGGCAGACCGTCCGTTCGATCTGATCGTCTATGGTGCCACCGGCTATACCGGGCGGCTGGTGGCCGAATATCTGGCGCACCACTATCAGGGCAAAGGCCCGAAATGGGCCATGGCCGGGCGCAGCGCGGATAAATTGGCTGAAGTGCGCGACGCGATCGGCGCGCCGGCCGATACGCCGTTGGTGGTGGCCAATTCGGACGATCCGGAATCGATGCGCGCGCTCGCGGAAAGCACCCGCGTGGTGGTGACCACGGTGGGGCCGTACCAGCTCTATGGCGAACCGCTGCTGGCGGCCTGCGTCGCGGCGGGAACCGACTATGCCGACCTCTGCGGCGAACCGGTGTGGATGCGCCAGATGGTCGACAAGTACCATGCGGCGGCCCAGGCCAGCGGCGCGCGGATCGCCTTTTCCAGCGGGTTCGATTCGATCCCGTTCGATCTGGGCGTGCTGATGCTGCAACAGGAAGCCGTGGCCCGGTTCGGCGCGCCTGCCCCGCGCGTGAAGGGCCGGGTGCGGGCGATGCAGGGCAAGTTTTCGGGCGGCACCGCCTATAGCCTGCGCGCAACGATGGAGGCGCTGGGCAAGGAGCCGGCGCTGGTCAAATACATGGTCAGCCCGTTCGGCCTGACCCCGGGTTTCGAAGGCCCCGTCCAGCCGCGGGGCGATGCGCCCGAATATGACGAGGCGCTGGGTTCGTGGTGCGCGCCGTTTGTGATGGCGGTGATCAACACCAAGAACGTCCACCGCACCAACCAGCTGCTTGGCCACCGCTATGGTGCGGACTTCGTCTATGACGAGATGCTCGTGACCGGCCCCGGTGAACAGGGCGAAGCGATTGCCAAACACGTGGCTTCCACCCCGATGATCGGCACCCCCAACGATCCCGCACCGGGCGAAGGCCCGACCAAGGAAGAGCGCGATAACGGCCACTATGACGTGCTGTTTGTGGGCGAACTGCCCGACGGGCGGACGCTCCGCTATGGCGTCAAGGGCCGCTACGATCCGGGCTATGGCTCGACCAGCCGGATGCTGGCCGAAACCGGCATTGCGCTGCTCGATTGCCCGGCGGGCGGGGCGATTGCCACCCCCGGTGCCTTGTTAGGCGAAGCGCTGGTCCAGCGGCTGCGCGATCATGCCGAAATCAGCTTCGCGGTCGAGGGTTGACGCGATGAGCGACAATCTTGCCGTGGTGCAGGACTTCATCGCCGCCTGGTCGCGGCTGGATGTCGAAGAACTGGTGGGCTTTTTCACCGAAGACGGGATCTACCACAACATGCCGATCGCCCCGGTCCAGGGCCACGCCGCGCTGCGCCAGTTCATCGCCGGGTTTGCCGGGGGCTGGTCGGGCACGGAATGGGAAGTGCGGCACATCGTGGCCGCGGGCGACGTGGTGATCGCCGAACGGATCGATCGCACTCTGGCGGGCGGCAAGGAAGTGGTCCTGCCCTGCTGCGGCGTATTCGAACTGCGCGGCGGCAAGATCGCGGTGTGGCGCGACTATTTCGATATGGCGACCTATACCGCAGCCCTGGCCGGTTAGATCGATGACTGACACAACCCGGCCCGCTGCGCCGCAAGACAGCGAATGGACGGTCGGCTGGCGGATCGTGCTGGCCGCCGCGATTGCCAATGGCACCGGCGTCTCGCTGATGTTCTATGTCTTTTCGATGTTCCTGATCCCGATGTCGGCCGAACTGGGCATGTCCCGGTCGGAAACCGGGATCATCCAGTCGCTGGTCGTCACCGCTGCGCTGGGGGCGCCGCTGATCGGGCGGCTGACCGACACGCTGGGGTTCCGCACCGTCTATGTCACCACCGCGCTGATCCTGGGCCTGACCGCGATTGCGCAGGGAACGGTGATCAACAATGCCACCTGGCTGGGTATCAGCGTAGCCGCCGCGGCCTTTTTCGGTTCGGGCAATTCCTCGATCACCCTGACCCGGCCGGTTACCGCGCATTTCCGCAAGCATCGCGGCATGGCGCTGGGGCTGGTGGGGATCGGGGTGTCGATCACCGCGATCATCTTTCCCCCGCTGCTGCACTGGATCATCGAGGATCACGGCTGGCGCGCGGGCTTTCTGACCCTGGCGCTGTTCGGGATCGGGATCGGCCTGCCGCTGACCATGCTGATCATGCCCCGCGCCGCCGCGACCGCGCGGATCGATCGGCATGTGGCGCTGGCCGGGGTTGACCTGTCGTTCCTGAAGACGCGCGATTTCTGGCTGCTGGCCGGAGCCAACATGCTGATCGGCATGGCCACCAGCGGCGCGATCAGTCAGATGTCGCCGATGATCCAGGAACGCGGGCTGAGCGCCGCGATCGCCGCGCTGGCGGTGTCGGCCTTTGCCGCAGGGCAATTCGTCGGCAAGCTGGCGGGCGGCTGGCTCCTTGACCGGTTCGAGCCGCGCCGGGTCGCCGCGCTGCTGATCATGGTACCCGCCACCGGCTATCTCGTGCTGCTGCTGGGCGGCTCGATGGCCTGGTTGGCGGTCTTTGCGGCAGGGCTGATCGGGCTGCTCCAGGGGGCGGACATCGACATTTTTGCCTACCTCACCTCGCGCCGGTTCGGGTTCCAGAACTATGGCACGATCTTCGGTTCGCTCCACGCGCTGGGCTGGATCGGCAATGTCGCGGGGATCCTGGTCTTTTCAGCCAGCTTTGACCGGCTGGGCAGCTATGCCCCGGCGCAGACGCTGGCGCTGATCACCCTGCTGCTGGGTTCGCTGCTGTTCTGGCCGCTCAGGCTGGCGGCGGAGCCGGATCCGGAGAGGGAGCCAGCAGCCTAGCGCTCGTATCCGCCACAGCGCGCGCCTGATCCTCACCCACGCCCAGCCCGCACAGGCCCAGCACCAGCATGTCACGCAACCGCCGCGCCGCCTCGGCGCGATCCAGGCCGCGTTCCAGCACGTTGAGCATGGCCATGTGGCACAGCCCCAGCCAATAGCGCACCCCGCTTCCCGCCGCCTCGGCCCGCGCCAGCCCCGCGCCGACCAGCCCGGCGAGATCGGCCCGGACCCCGCGGTTGAGTTCGTGGTCGGCGCTGGTGGTCTCCTGCATGCCGCGCAGCATGATGATCGCCCGCACCCGGTCCTCCAGCGCAAACTCGATCCCCACCCGCATCCCGCCGGCCAGCCGCATCACCGGATCATCGACCCCGGCGTTGGCCGCGCCGATCCGCAGTTCCAGCGCGGCGCGCACCTGTTGCGCAATGGCGGCGGCAAAGCCGGGCTTGTCGGTGAAATGGTTGAAGAAGCTGCCCTTGGCCACGCCCGCGCGGACGACGATATCGTCGATCGCGATGGCATCGATCGGCCGCTCTGCCAACAGCGCGAACCCGGCATCAAGCAAGGCGGCGCGGGTGCGCGCGGCACGGGGATTTTCGCTGGTCGGCTGGCTGGCCATGGGTCCATTCTAACGCACTTGACTATTTGGTCAACTGAGATAACTTGACCAAATAGTCAAGTGCGAATCGGCACGGAGGGGAGCGTCGCCATGGCCGTGATCAATGTCGAAGACATCGCCCACGTGCGCTATTCAGCGCCCGATCTGCCCGCGATGCGCGCCTTCCTGGATGACTTTGGCTTCACCACGTTCGAGGCCGAGGGCAGGCTCTATGCCAAAGGCAGCGATGGCCGCCCGTTCGTGCATGTGACCGAGCCGGGCGAAGCGGAATTCCGGGCCATCGGCTTTCGCGCTGAAAGCGTCGCGGACCTCGAACAGCTCGCCGCGCATGAAGGCCTGCCGGTGGAGGACCTGAACGAGCCCGGCGGCGGCAAAGTGGTGCGCCTGACCGATCCCGATGGCTACCGGGTGGAAGTGGTCGCGGGTCAGGCAAAACAGGCTGCGGGTGACATGCCCGCAGATCCGCCGCGCAACACCGTGGCCGCCAAGCCGCGCCAGCGCGCCACGGTGCGGCTTGATCCCACCCCTTCGCACGTGCGCCGGATCGGCCATGCCGTGCTGAAAGTCCGCGATTTCCGCACCTCCGAGGCGTGGTACAAGGCGCGCTTCGGGTTCCTTACCTCGGACGAGGTCGAAGCGGCAAAGGATGTGCCGCTGGGCGCGTTCATGCGCTGCAACCGGGGCGACAAGCCCGCCGATCACCACACCCTGTTCCTCGCCCAGCTGCCGGGCAAGCTTGGCATCCTCCATGCCGCGTTCGAAGTCGCCAATCTGGACGACCTGATGCTGGGCCACCAGCACCTGCAAGCGCAGCAGCGCACCCCCGCCTGGGGCGTGGGCCGCCACATCATGGGCAGCCAGGTGTTCGATTACTGGAAGGACCCCTTCGGCAACGAGCTGGAACACTGGACCGACGGGGACCTGTTCACCGCTGCCGATCCACCGCAGAAGATGCCACTGTCCGCCCTGCTCGCGGTGCAATGGGGCAGCCCCAACCCGATGTTCGCGGGCAAGCTGCCGCCGCCGCAGGGCCTCGTTTCATTTTTCCTCGCGCTCAACCTGCGCATCAAACGCCTGTTTCGCCGCAACCCCAAGGAGTCCGCCACATGAAACTTTGCACCTACACGCTTGAGGGCCAGACCCGCACCGGCATCGTCACCGGCGATAGCGTGATCGACAGCGGCGTGCCGGGCACGATGATCGACCTGATCCGCAATTGGGACAGTGTGAAGCCGCAGCTGGAAGCGAAAGCCGCAGCAGGGGGCGGCGTACCGCTGTCCTCGGTCAAACTGGAATCCCCTGTCCAGCGCCCCGGCAAGATCTTTGCGATCGGACTCAACTATGCCGATCATATCGAGGAATCGAAGATGGGCACCCCCGAACGGCAGGTGTGGTTCACCAAGGCCCAGACCAGTGTCAACGCGCCCTACGATCCGATCCGGATCGCACGCGGCACCGTGGCCAATGACTATGAAGTCGAACTGGTCGCAGTGATCGGCACGGGCGGCAAACACATTGCCGAAGCCGACGCACCCGCCGCCATTTTCGGCTATTGCGTGGGCAACGACATGACCGAACGGATGTGGCAGCACGCCAGCCCGCAGTGGTCATTGGGCAAAAGCTTTGACACCCACGCCCCGATGGGCCCGTGGATCGTCACCGCTGACGAGCTGGGCGATCCCCACGGCCACGGCATCCGCTGTTACGTCAACGGCGAAAAGCGGCAGGATTCGAACACCGCCAATCTGGTGTTCAACGTGTGGCAGCAGGTTGAACACCTTTCCACCGGGATGACGCTGGAACCCGGCGATTGCCTGTTCACCGGCACCCCCGGCGGGGTCGGCGCGGCGATGGATCCGCGCCAGTTCCTCCAGCCCGGGGATGTGGTGCGCTGCGAAATCGACGGGCTGGGTCATATCGAAGGCACGATGGTTGCGGAAGGCTGAGGCGATGGACGATCATTCCTGTCAGGTGCTGATTGTCGGCGGCGGACCCAGCGGGGTCACGCTGGCGCTGCTGCTCGCCCGGCGCGGGGTGCAGGTGACCGTGGTGGAAAAGGAGGCGGAGATCTATCCCCTCCCCCGCGCCGCGCACCTTGATCACGAAATCCTGCGGATCCTGCAGGAATGCGGCGTGGCAGACGAAGTCATGCGGACCAGCCGCACCACCGGCCGCTATGACTTCCTGACCGCCGATCGCCAGATCTTGCTGCGCTTCGAAGGCACCGACCGGCTGGGGCCGGGCGGCTGGCCCGGCGCGAACATGATCCACCAGCCCAGCGTGGAAGCCGCACTGCGGCGCGAGCTGGCCAAGTTCCCCCATGCGCGGCTTTACAGCAGTTGCGAATTCCTGACGTTGGAAGAACAGGCCGACGCCATCACCGCCCGGATCGCGACCCCCACAGGAGAGCGGACCGTGCGCGCCCAATACCTGATCGGCGCAGACGGTGGGCGCAGCCCGGTGCGCCATGCCGCCGGGATCGCAATGGACGAGCTCGGCTTTGAAGAGCCATGGCTGGTGATCGATACGATCGTGCATGATCCGTCGCGCCTGCCCGATTGCAATCTGCAGATCTGCGATCCCGCCCGCCCGACCACTTGCGTGCTGATGGGCGAAGGGCGGCACCGCTGGGAATTCATGATCC
>CAZKAX010000009.1:0-64810 GCA_964550775.1 uncultured Novosphingobium sp.
GACGATCCGCCGGAGCCGCTTACGGGCTGGCAGGGCCTTTGCCGCCACCGCCGCCACCAGCCGCAGCCGCGCCGCCAGCAATCACGCCAACGCCAACCAGCACGATCGGCAGCGTACCGCCACCACCGCCACCGTTGTTGTTGTTGCCGCCGCCATTGTTGCCTTCGCAGCTCTTGTCTTCGGCGTTCTTGGGCACGCAGGCATCGGCCGCACCCTGCGCCGCAGCAACCGAAAGCACCGCTCTGTTGTTGATTCGGCCCGCCACAGCGGCGACCGGACCAGCAGGCTTGGCCGTGGCAGCCATTGCAATAACCGATTGACCAAGAACGACAGTTCCAAGAACCAGAGCAGTAATCGCCTTGCGCATCGCGGAAATTCCCTTAGTTCGGGACGCAAGCCCCGTTACCCGGCTTGGGTAACACGCCCCTTGCCCGGTTGCAAATCCTATCCGAACGGCCTGAACAGCGCCACCACCGGCAGCGATTGCAGCAGCAGCTTCCAGGTGGAGCTGATCGCCGAACCATCGACCACCACAATATCATCGGGATAGATCGCCGGATCGGCCATCTTGCCATCGCGAATCGAATTAAGATCGAAACTGGCGGCCATGCGCTGGCCCTTGATCGTGCGGAACACCACCACGCGGTGGGTATTGGCCCCTTCCGCCGTGCCGCGCGCCATGGCGATGGTCTGGATCAGCGAGGTCTGCCCGGCCACCGGATAGAGCCCCGGCTGGCTGACCGAACCGTCGACCGTCACCACCCGCAACATCGGCGTCTTGAGCAGGATCTGCACATCGGGTGATTGCAGATAGCGCGCGCCCAGCGCGGCGGCCAGTTCCTGTCCCAGCTGATCGGTGGTCTTGCCGGCCGCCACGACATTCCCGATCAGCGGCACCTTGATCCGTCCGGCCACGTCGATCGCCTGATCGCCCGACAGGCTATCGACTTTATAGACCTTGACCGTGATGACATCGCCGGGCGCCAGCACCGGCGGCAGTTGCGGGATTTTGTCCACCAGCGGATCGGGCGCGACGAAGCCGGCCGGATCATAGGGGATGTCTCCGCCGCGGGTCGCGCAGGCAGCCAGCGCCAACGCCAGCAGGATGGCGGCCAGACTGCGCCAGCGGGGCGGCGATACGATTGCTGCGGGGATCATGCGGGGTTGTTATCCTCTCCCCCGCCCAGGCGCAACCGCTGCGCGCGGGCCAGACGGCGACGCACCAGCAAGGGCACGCGCAGCACCGGATAGAGCCAGAACAAGGCGGGCGGCAGCGGCGTGCTGGCAATGTCCTCACCCGACAACGCCAGCCGCCGCAGCACCGCGATCGGCCCGCGCACGCCCGTTACAACCAGCGCCTTGGCCAGCATTTCCGCCCAGCCGCGCCAGCGCGTCGCCTCCAGCTCTTGCGCGCCCTGCCCGGCGCGCAGCATGGTGCGCGACAGGCGCAGCAGCAGGTTGAGCCGCAGCCCGCGCGGCGGCGTGAAGCCCGGCGGCGGGGTCAGGCCGAACAGCTCCTGACCCAGCAGAATCGCGGAAGCGGCGGGGATCGCGGCGCCCTGCGCGCGGGCATGGTGCCACAGCGCCGCGCCGCCATCTGCACTGCGGTGGAGCAGCGCCGCAACATCGGCCAGCCACTTCAGCCGCGCCCAGCCATGCGCCGCGCCGTGGGTGCAAAGCAGTAGGAACTGCGCGCAATCATCCAGCACCGGCACCGCACGACCGGGGGACAGCTCGGTCAGGCCCAGCTCTGCAGCGGGGGGGAGTTCCGGGCGGGTCAGTTCGTCACTCATCCGCCAGTGCAGTTCCACCGTGATGCCGCTGTCCGCATGGCTGTGGATGCTGTCCTTGCTCGCCCGGCAATAGAGCGCGAGCCGGGCTCCGCCGAGGTCCGCGGCAGGGGTGATCCGGGCCAGCCCCAGCTGGTCCAGCACTTGCCAGGCCAGGGCCACAGCGCTGCGCCGCACCAGCAGATCGATATCCACTGCCGAACGCAGCAGTGGCGAACCGAACGCGCGCTGGGACAGGGTCAGTCCTTTGAGAAAAGCGAACTCGATCCCCGCCGTGCCCAGCGCATCGGCCAGATCGAGCGACAGGGCCAGTTGGCGCATCGCGCGCTGGCGGGCGTGCTGGGCCTGGCGGGCCAGCCGCGCCGGAACCGCGCGCCCGTGCTGCGTCAGCCGCGCCGCGACCAGTGCCGACACCTGATGCCGCCGCGCGACGCGGGCCAGCAAGTCCGGATCGATTTGTGCCGAATCGGGCAGAGCCCCGTCCTGCGGCGACAGGCACGCGCAGACCAGATCAAACGCGGCCAATCCGCCGTTTTCTGGCGCAGCGGGCAACGCCTGCTTGATCGCAGCGGCGGCATCAGCCACGGTCGCACCCATGACGAATCAAAGCGAATCCGCCCCCGCCGACCTGACATTTGAATTGTTCGAGCCGATCGTTGGCGAAGTGTTTGCCGTTCCCATTGGCGAGGAACGCTTTGACCTGACCCTGACCGAGGCCGGACTGCTTAAGCATTTCAATCCCGAAGTGCATCGCCGCCCGCCCTTTGAACTGTTGTTCGCTTGCCCTGACCTGCGTGTCCTGCCGCAGGGCAACTATGCCATGGACAATGCAACGCTGGGCGCTCTCGAAGTGTTCATCGTCCCGATTGCCGGCGATGCGCAAGGGATCACGTATCAGGCTGTGTTCAACTGACTTTGGCGCGGTCTGCCGGCAGCGGCAATTCCATCTCGATATAGATGCCCTGCTCTTCGCGGACCGCAACGAACCCCAGCCGTTCGTAAAGCCGCCGCGCCGGGTTGTAGAATTCCACAAAAATGGACAGCACCTTGCCCGCTTCGGCGGCATTGTCGGCCAGTTCCTGCAGCAAGGCCGCGCCCATGCCCTGGCCGCGCATTTCCGGTACGAAGACAATATCGACGATGTGCAGCGCTGTTTCGAATTCCTGCATATAGAGCCGACCGATCGGCTCTCCGCCGCGTTCGATTACGTCAAACGAAACGTCCTTCAGCACGGTCCGGTAATGCAGGCGCTGGGCGTCGAACTGCATCTGCACGAAGGCACGCTTCTGTTCGTCGCTCCAATGCGGCACCTGTTCCAGGTCGCGCACGCGGGTGGTGCCGTAAAGCTCGATCAGGAACGGATCGTCCGCAGGCTCTTCCGGCCGCAGGCGTATTCCCGCCGCAGCAAGTGCGGCGGGAATTCGAACCAGGGGACTGCGCATCTAAGGCTTCAAGCCGTGATCTGGATCAGTTGCGTGCAGGGTAGATGCCCTGCAGCGCGATGCAGAAATTCACCCCCAGATAGGGCTGCATGTTTTCATGCGCGCCGCCAGACCAGACAGAAGACAGCGCGGCCGGGTTAAAGGTGGTGTTGGGGGTGGTCGTATCGCTGTAGGTGTTGTTCGGGCCGGACAGGCCGAACATCGCCGTGGTCCCCGGGGTCGCCACGTTCTGCGCCGGATTTGGCGTGTTCAGTGTGGCGGAATTGAGCGTGTGGGTGTGCGCCGGAATCTGGTTGGTGGTCAGCGTTACCGAGGTCGAGCCGCCGGTCTGGCCAAGGGCGGCCGGGCTCAGCCCCGGCCCCGAGCCTTCACCTCTGGCCGCGCGCGAAGCGAGGTTGGGCAGCATGAACGTTGTCGTTCCATTGCCGCCATATGTTGTGCCCAGCAGCGAGAAGAGCGCGGTATTCTGCTGAATTGGCAAAGTCGCGCCATTGCAGTATGCCCAGCCACGCGGATTGAAATTGAATCCGTAAATCTGGATTTCGCCAATGAATGGTTGCGTCATGATACCAGGCTCCGGATCTTAGTTGCGCGAAGGGAAGATGCCTTCCACGGCGATGATATAATTCAACGTCTGGGTGGGCATCATGTTGTCGTGCGGCTGCCCCTGACCAACACTGCTGATGCTGGTCGCGGCCATGGCCCCGGGGACAACCGTGCTGGTGCCCGGTACGACATACAGCGTTGGCGTGGAGATCGAATCAACCGGCTTGGCCGGGATCACCGTTGGCCCGGGAACGGTAACATTGCCTGCCGCCGTGGTCGCCACAGGTGTGTGCGTGTGCAGCGGAATCTGGTTACTGTTCAGAGTGACCGTTTCAACGCCGGCCTTTTCCCCCATGACGCGGTTAGAAAGGCCGGGTCCCGTTCCCTGATGAACCGGGATGCGCCCGCGCAGGTCCGGCAAGCCAAAAGTGTTGATGCCATCCCCACCATAGGTGGTCCCGATCAGGGCAAACAGCGCGTTGTAATCCGCAATGGCAATCAACTGGCCATAGCAGCGCATCCAACCCCGGGGATTGAAATTCCCCCCGAACAACCTGATTTCACCGATATATGGACTGGACATGGTATTATCCCCTTGGGATGCCGCAAGCTTTGGGAAAGGTGTTCAATCAGTTCCGCGAGGGGAAGATTCCCGAAATGGCGACACAAAAATTGATCACGGAATAAGGCTGCATGTTGGCGTGCGCCTGACCCAGGCCCACCGAGCTGACCGAACTGGGATTGAGCGTGGTGTTAGTGCCTGGCACGGCATAATAGTCCGCAATGCTCGCACTGTCGGTTCCGAACAATTTGCCGGTCGGCACACGCTTGTTGGCGACGGTTGTGGTCGCGTTGAGCGAATGGGTGTGCGTCGGCGCGTTCGTGGCGTTCAGCGCGACACTCTCCTGGCCCGAAACCTGCCCGATCTGGACCGCAGGCGGCTGCCAGTTGGGGTTGACGGAAGAGGCATAGCCAATCGGGGTCCGTCCGCGCAGATCCGGCAATGCGAAGTTCGTCGTGCCATTACCGCCGTATTGCGTTCCCAGCAGCGAAAACAGCGCCTGATTCTGGTTGATTGCCAACAACTGCCCGTTGCACTGCGCCCAGAACCTGGGCGGGAAGTCGAACGCGAACATGCTGATCTGGCCAATAAAAAAATCCGTCATCGTCCGCTTTCCCTCATTCAACGCAGCAAAGCTTGCCCGCCAGACCTTTGGCTGTCCAGCCCCTGCACGCCGTAGGTATCGATACGGAGGATAGCAATTGCGCGCCCATTTGCACCAGATTCTTTCACCATCCGCGCAGTTTTTCGTCAGTTGACGAAATAATCATGCGTTTTGATGGATATGCTGCGCCAGCACAGCAGGTCAGGGCAGCTTCTGCTTCCGAAATGGCAACATCTTCGCTGCGCAGTGCAGCTAACCGATTGCCAGCGGCCATAGTTTCTGGCAACAGTCGCCCGGTCTGCCGACAGCGGCGAACTACAGGATCAGGGCTCAGATGAATCAGATCGATCAGAATTTTGCCGCTCTGTCGCAGGGTGATGCCATGGCGCAGGCCCCCGCACGTGCCCCCTGGACTTCGCCTGAGGTGATCGTTTCCAGCCTGAACGATGCCCGCGGTGCCAGTATCACCCCCGGTGCCGATGGCTCGTCAGGGTCCTATACTTACGGTTCCTGATCCCGGGCGTTCTGCCGCTCGAACCAATTGACAAATCTGGCGATTATCAACGCGGTGGCCCCATGGATCACCGCGAGCTGACTCGTGGTCGGTGAATTTTCATCGCCCGGATCCACCAGCGCGCGCTCCAGCTTGGCATAGTCCACTACCCGCGCCGCCGGAGCCCCCTGCCCCTCGGCCTGCAGCTCTGCCAGCGCGGCGGGGGCCGAGCCCGCCAGCATCGCGTAAAGGCCGGGCCGTTCAGAAACATTGCCGGGCGGCGAATCGATCAGCTGCTGCGGCAGCACATCGGCCAGCGCATTGCGCGCCAGCCAGCGTTCCAGCCCGTCCTTCAGATAGAGCCGCTCAGGGATCGCCAGGCCCAGTTCCACCACCCGCCGGTCATGATACGGGCGGCTGAAATCCATCCCGGCCCGCGCCGCCAGACTATTGGCCATCGGCGCAGCGCAGCCCATCCGCTGCAACATATGCCGCCAGCGCCCCGCCCAGCGGCCATGCACCACATAGGGATCGCGCAAGCGGCGGGGATTGATCCGGCCCGCAGCGATCATTCGGGCGGCAAAATCGTCGCGCGAAAAGCGCAGCTGCCATAACGGGGTCAATCCGCGCCGCAGCGCCAGTGCCGCCCGCAGCATCGCCACAGGCAGCAGTGGCCGCGCCACTTCATAGGTCAGAATCCAGACCAGCCCCCGCCCGTGCCTGCGTCGGCGCGCGCGCAGTTCGCGCACAAACCGCCGCAGATCGCCGCTGAGCAGGATCTGGCCCAGCAGCCCGCCTTCCAAATGGTTGACCGTATAGTCCCCGCCATGCCCATCCAGCGCCAGCCGCGCCCCCGCCGCATGACCCATGGCATAGGCGCTGCGGCGCACGTAATCGTGCGGCTGGCAATCATCGAGCTCGGCAAAGCCCTGTTCCAGCTGCAGGAAGTGGTGCTCATCCTGCCGGACAAACCAGCGCAGATCGATTCCGGGCATGCTCCGGAACGCACTGGCCGCGCGGCGGGCATCGGCCGTGGACCGCCCTTCACCCTCTGGCAGGACCGAGGCCACCGCCAGCACGGCCTTGCCCTGCCGCACGGCATAGGGCGCGGCAATGGCCGCGATCGTGCCACTATCGAACCCGCCGCTGAACATCAGCATCGGGGGATGGTCCAACCGCCGCACCCGGCAGGCAATCGCTTCTTCCACCACCTGCCGATAGGCGGCGAGGTAATAGGCATCGTCCTGTCCCAGGTGGCGCGGATCGGCACGGGGTTCCCAGAACCGGGTCACTTCCAGCTGACCTGCCGCATCATAGGCATGCAGGTGGCCGCCGGGCAGCACCGTGATCCCTTCAAACAGCGTCACATCGGGCGCAGGATCGACCGGGCCCAGCAGGCGGCCTGCCAGCCCCGCATCATTCAGGCGGCGCGGCACGCCATCGACCGTCCACAGCGCTTTCGCTTCGCTGGCAAAGGCGATCAGTCCGGGGCCGTGATGCAGGTATAGCCCGCGCTGCCCCATCCCGTCGCGGGCAAGATGGAGCCGCTGCGCGCGGTGATCCCACAGCGCCAGGGCAAAATCGCCCAGCAACCGGTCCAGACAATCCGCCCCCCAGTGCCGCCAGGCTTCGAGCAGGATCGCGCTGTCAGGCATGGCGCCAAGCCGGTCTGGCGTGATCCCCAGTTCCTGCGCCAGCTCCTCACGGTTATCCAGCCGCAGGTCGGCCACCAGGGTTACCCCCAGGTCGCGGTCATGCAGGGGCTGCGCTTCCAGCCGGTCCTCGTGGTTGACCCGCAGCAGGCAGTGTCCCAGCCCAACCGGGCCAAGCGCCAGCGATGCCTGCCCATCCGGCCCGCGATGGGCCAGGCTGCGCTGCATCCGCCCCAGGTCTGCCTCGTCCGCCGCGCCGCCCAGGCGGACCAGTCCGAAGATCGCGCTCATAGCCTGCGCCGCCGGTTCAGATCGTGCCCGCCGGCACCCATTCGATTGCCTGCTGCCGCCCCAATTCGGCCAGGAACTTGTCCAGTTCATACCGGCACTGTTCGGGGCTGACTTCAAATTCGGTGAGCAATTGCGCGCAGAGCGCGTCGCGGTCCGGGCAGCTGTCAATCAGATCCCAGATTCGCGCGCCCATGGCGTTGAGCCCCAGATAGGTGCCGCGCGCAGCGCTCATCATCATCACTTCATCGCCGGCGCGGGCGGACAGCCAGTCACCGGACTTGCGGATCATCATCGGGCCTGTTCCCCTGGTTCGGTCTGCATCACTAGGCGCTGCGCTTGATCCGTCAATCCGCGTTTGCCCGATCAAGCGCCCGCAGCCGCGCCACGGCGGGAGCAAGAAGACGTTCGGCCATTTCCAACACCTGCTCCGATGCCTTTGCCCGCGTGGGGCGTTCGTGCGGATCAAACGCCTTGTTGGGTTCCTTGGCATCGCGGGTCAGCGAAGCGGCGATCGCCTGTCGTCCTGCTTCATCCGGCGCAATGCCGAAATGGGGCAGTATCCGTTCCTCCAGTGCTGCGGGAAGGCTTGCATAGTCCACGAAAATCCCGCCGCCGACCCCGGCATGATCGGCCGCCTGGTGGCACGTAGCTGTCAGCACGCGCGCGGTGAACTCCATCCCAGGGATGGCCCCCACGGGGTCGATCCCGACCAGTGCGGAATGCGGGCCCGGCAGAGTCTGCGATCCCGACATGCGTTCGTGCGACATCAACACTTCCACCGGGTCGCGATAGAGGAATATCCACGGCGTATCGGGAAAGGCCGCGCGCAGCAGCGGCAGCGCCCCGGCGTGCCAGCAATCGGTTTTCAGGAAGCGCCGCTGCACCGTGCCATCACGGTCACTCGCCAGAACCCCGGCCATGGCGCGCAGCAACCCCAGCCGCATCTCCAGCGGAATATCCTCACGCGCGGCGCACTGTTGCAGCACTTCGTCAAACGGCGGTGGTTCGGACAGCACCAGATTGCCCGGCATGGCCCGCAGCGCGCGCGAGACCAGAGTAGAGCCGCACCGCGACATGTGGAACACCAGCCCGTCCAGCCGTGGCGGTGGATTGAGTCCGGGTTCGTCCAGCAAGGCTCCCAACGGGGTGCGGCATTCGATCAGCACCGAAACCGGATGCCCGCGGGCGCGGCGCTGGGTTCCTTCAAAGAACGAATCGTGCATCGGCGCCTGGCCATAGTGCGCCCAGTCGATCACCAGTTGCGCGCCATCGGAGCCCAGCCCCGTCGGCAGCCAGCGCGGCCCGGGGCGGTGCACAGCATTCACCGGGCTTTGGGACAGCCGTTCAAGCCCCAGCGGATCGGCCCGCAACGCATTGCGCAGGCCTTCCGGTTCAAGCGCGATGCTGTGCCCGGTCGCAAATTCGATCAATGCAGTCAGCGCCGCTTCCCGGTCTGCCAGATCGGCAATGCGGTCCAGCGCGGCCGGATCGGCCAGCACGGCCGCTCGCAATGCCGCAAGTTTGGCGGGATCGGTGCGTTCAGGTGTGAAAGGGTGCGGCGGGACTGATTGTTGCATTCCTGTTCCTAACCGATAGGGTCGCCCCAGGACAACGCCGATCATGCAAGCCCCCGCCATCCCCGCACTCAGTGCTTTGCCCGACCGGCTTTGCCTGCCCTTGGCGTTCGATCCGGCGCGCCTGCAGGCGGACATTGCCGAGATCGCCGACGCTGACTGGATCGCTCATTTCGTGCCGGGCAACTACGAAGGCGGGTGGAGCGTGATACCGCTGCGTTACAAGGCCGGGGCCGGCAAACTGCATCCCGTCATGATGATTCAGTCAGATCTCATGGCAACCGAGTTCGAAGACACCCCCTGGCTGGAACGTGCGCCCTATCTGGCGCAAGTGCTGGCGGCATTCCAATGCCCGTTGCTGGCAGTGCGGCTGATGCGGCTTGAACCAGCCTCACGAATCAAGCCGCATCGCGATCTTGACCTTGATGCCGCGCGGGGCACCGCGCGGCTGCATGTGCCGATCACCACCAATCCCGATGTCGATTTCCGGCTCAACCGGCAGCGGGTCGATATGGTGCCCGGCTCAACCTGGTATCTGCGCCTGTCGGACGAGCACGCGATTACCAATGCCGGCACTGCCACGCGGGTCCATCTGGTGATCGATTGCGCAGTGGATGAATGGCTGACCGATCTGCTCTGCCAGGCTGCAAATTCCTCGGTTTAGGCCTGATCGATAAAGCAGCCGACCTCGATCATTCCGGCAGGCAGGGGATAGCCGGTGACCGGCACTCCGCCCAGATCGAGCCAGGCGTGGGTCTGCCCCTGCGGTTGGCCCGGTTCGGCCCCCAGATGCAGCACCGAACCAAGCCCCCGTGCTTGGCATAGTCTGCGTGCGGCGAGCGCCTGGGCCAGGCAGGCGGGCCTGACCGGCGTGTGCCGGATCACCGCCGCGATCGCCCAGCGCAGCGCGCGAGCCTGCTCGGCCTCGTCGGGCCCGGCCGGGGTGACGGGTTGCGGCGGCTGCATCGCCCCAAGCCGCGCTGCGATGCGCGAGAACGGCACCATCCGCACTTGCAGCGCGGCGCGGATCAGCGCCGCCGCGGCCGCCACCAGCAGACGGCGCTGGCCGCGCGGCAGAGCCATCAGGCGGGCAAGGCGGCTCATCCGGCTTCCGGCAGATAGCCCAAACGGGCCATCATTTCGGCATGATCGGCCTCGATCCGGGCGCATTGCGCCCCGGTCAGCTCTTCGTGCCAGCCGCCCGCGCGACCATTGCGGAAAAAGCGCCCCTCGCTCATCCTGACCGGTGCCTCGCGAAAGCCGAATTGGGCTTCCTGTTGTTGCAGGGTTTCAAAGCTGGACCGGACCACTGCGCGCTCGATCGGTTCCGGCCCGATTGCAAAGCCCAGCTCGTCCAGCAGGCGGCTCAGCTCTCCGGCAGTGTCGGCCAGCATGTCCTCGTAGCGCAGTACGTGCACCGGCAGCTCGCGCTGGTCCAGCCATGACCGGTTGAACCCGCTCCACCCCAGCAGGCGCTGGCGCAGTTGCAGGCCCTGACGGTCGGTGGCACCGGCCAGCGTGTCCATCGGATCGGCCATGATCGCAATCGCCTCGTCGATCGACTTGCCGTTGTGGTTGGCCAGCGAGGCGACCACATCGCGCGGATCGCGCACGATCAGCACCGCCGCCCGCGCTGCCTGCGCCCCGCCGTGCAGCGGTTCGCCGCGATCGGTCAGGGTCCAGGCGTCATGGGTCTTGAGAAAGCGCGTATCGGCGAAATACCCGGTCTCGGTCTCGGGCTCGTCCTCCAGCGCGGCGGCATAGCGATAGACCGCCGGGCGGATGCGGTCGCATTCGTCGTGGGTCAGCAGCCCGGTGGCAAACATCAGGGTCTCATCGATCAGCGCGCGGCCGCTTGCAATCCCGCCCGCCAGGCCCGGCAAGGCCAGGCTGGTCCCATCATCCCGGGCCAGATTGGCCAGCAGCATGCGCAGCCAGGTGTTGCCGCATTTGGGATAGGACGCGAGCCAGACCCGCGCCATCAGCCGGCCATTCCGCCCGGCTGGCGCAAAGCGTGCCAGTGCTCTTCCAGCCGGGTAACCACCGCATCGATCTGATCGAAATCGAGCGGGCGAACCAGCCGCCAGACCCCATCAGCCTGCACGGCCCCGGCCGCCGCCTGCAGGTACAGCGAATCCTGGTTGAGCCGCTTGACCATGCCGGGGCGATAGGCATTGCGCCGCACCTCTATCGCCGCATCGGCCAGGTTCAACCGATGCAGCGCAATCGCCGGGCCGCCCCCGGCCAGTTCGGGGCTGCGGGTTTCGCGCAGGATATGGATCGCACCCAGCGGCAAGGGTCCGGTGCTGGATCCTTCGGGTTCGACATAGAATTTGGCGATCTGATCGCGCACCGCATCGCCGCTGCGCTGTTCCAGCTCAAGTTGCTCGATCGAGCGCTGCCACAGTTTCATCGCCCGGCCATCAGGGTGAACCATCGGTACGCCCTGCCCCAGTCCGGTCAGCAGACATTGGTCGTCAGCCAGCAGCACATAGCCGCGCCGCGCCAGCGCCGCTGCCATGGTCGATTTGCCGGCCCCCGAATTGCCGCAGAACAGCATCGCCCGTCCATCGACAGCCACCGCGCTGGCATGCAGCACCACGCTGCCGCGTTGGTGGAGCAGCAAGCCGATGCCGCTGGCGGCAACAAAGATCGCTGCATCTTCCGGCCGCACGCCCGGTTCGCACTGCCAGATCAGATGTCCCCCGCCATCCAGTAGCATCCGCACCACATCGGGAACCCGCAGCAGAAAGCGGTCACCGGCAAGCTGCCAGTTGGGCCCATGCTGATCGGCCTGGTCAAGCTGATCGGGCACCGCGCCCTGAACAATGGTAATGTCAGGCTGATCGCCGCTTTGCACAGCGACAATCGCGCCAGGCAAGGCAAGGTCGCTTTCGACCCGCAAACCTGAAATCAGATAGCTCGCCATGCATGCTCCCCTGAACGCGCATGCCAGCTAACGCGGCAGCGCGGTCAGGTCCAGCCGGATCGGATCAGGTCAGGCAGCGAAGCTGTTGGTCAGTTCGCGCTTGGCAAGCCGGTCAGTCGCGTGGATCGCGCTGTCCAGCGCGGCCCGCTGGCGGCTGCTCAGCGCGGTCTTGCCGCGGGGCATGGCCACCAGATAGGCGGCCTGCACACTGTCAGTGCCGGTCAGCATGCCAGCGGCAAGGCCCATGGCCTTCGCCACATAGCCGTCCTTGGCGCTGATCACTTCGGCCTGGGCATCAAGCCAGGCGGTCAGATCCTTGCTGTCACGGGTCACGTGTTCTTCGCGCAGGTTGTCCAGCTTGTCCGCCTTGCTCGGCGCGGAACCGGCGCGGTAATAGGGATCGACCATCGCCACGGCGAACCCTGCACTGGCCAGTTCCCGGGCAATCGCTTCGTTCGAGCTGCGCAGACCGGCCAGGTCGGGCCACAGCACCACACCGGGATGCTGGCCTTCGGCGGGGTGGACATAAAGCACGGTGGCGATGCCATCACGGGTGGTCACCTGATCCTTGCGTTCCTGGACCGGCAGCGCCGCATGGGCTACGCCGGAGAAGCCAGCCGCCGCCGCAGTCACCGCGCCCAAGGCCGCAAACTGCCGCCGCGAAAGGCCAGTGGCCGGGTTCGAATTGCGCATGCCGTGATCCCCAAGTTTGATTACCTAAGTAGCAACCTATATCCTTGGGCAAGGGAACGGCAAGCGGATAAACCACCTTAGGCTCCACCGCTGTGCACAAACCCTGTCCCGCTGCGGGCCGCGTGGGCTCTGCAAATCCGGCTGGCGCGGGCGCGGCGAATGTGCCAGACAACTGCCCTTGCCGACCAGCCTGACGCCTGACGGGAGTGCCTTTTCCAGTGATTCAACGATTTGCCCAAAGACTGCCCCTTGCCTTGGCCATGCTGACCATGGCGAGTCCGGTGCTGGCCGCGGTTCCGGCAGACCCGCAAGGTTCGGGTGCGATCATTGCGGCGGTCAACTGGCTGCAAGGCACTTTGATGGGCACCGTGGCCACGGTTGTGGCGGTAATCGCGGTCGCTTCGGTCGGTTTCATGATGCTGACGGGGCGAATCAACTGGCGTCATGGCGCGGTGGTGATTCTGGGCTGCTTCATCCTGTTCGGCGCGGCCAGCATCGTCGCGGGCATCCGCGCCGCGGCGGGCGGCTGAACCGTGGCGGCGGGCTTGCGGCAGGACCGCGTGTTCCTGGCCCTCACCCGCCCGCAGATGCTGGGCGGGGTGACTTATACCTTCTTCGTGATCAACGGGGTGCTCGCGGCTGAGCTGTTCCTGATCTTCAAAAGCTTCTGGGTGATCCCGATCGCCCTGCTGACCCATCTGGCGGGCGCGGTGGTGTGCTTGCGCGAACCGCGCTTCTTTGACCTGTGGATCGCCAAGGTCAGCCGCTGTCCCCGGATCAAGAACTATGCGGTGTGGGGATGCAATTCATACCAGCCCTGACCCGTGATCCCAAGGTGCAGGCCCGCGAACAGCAGGTCGGCGATCACCTGCCCTATGCACGCCATCTTGATGACGTGACACTGGAAACCCGCGACGGTCTGCTGATGCAGACGATCCGGCTGGGCGGACTGCTGTTCGAAACCGCCGATACCGACGAGCTCAACTACCGCGCCGAACTGCGCGAAGCGACGCTGCGCGCAGTCGCCTCCTCGCGGTTTGCGATCTACCACCACGTCGTGCGCCGCAAGGCCGAGGCCCTGCTCGACGCGCGCTTCCCCGATGCCTTCTCGCGCCACCTCGATGAACGCTGGCGCGAACGACTGCAGGCCCGGGAAATGTACGTCAACGAGCTGTTCGTGACCCTGGTGCGCCGTCCGGTGCAGGGCCGGATCGGCCTGGCTGACCGGGTGCGCGGCTGGTTTGCGCGCACGGTGGAAGACCGCACGGCCATGCTCGCCACCGAAAAGCGCGCGCTCGATACCGCGAGCGAGGCCCTGCTCGCTGCGCTGGGTGCCTACAGCCCGCGGCTGCTTAGCGTGCATGAGACGGAACAAGGGTTCCGCAGCGAACCGCTGGAATTCCTGTCCTGCCTGCTCAATGCAGAAATGCGCCCGGTCGGCCTGCCGCATGGTGACGTGGGCCACCACATCCCGGCGCGGCGGATCAGCTTTGGTCAGGATGCGTTCGAATTGGGCGCCTCGGGCGAGAGCGCGCGCAAGTTCGGAGCGATTATTTCGATCAAGGACTATCCGGCGCAGACCATGCCGGGAATGTTCGACGAGCTCTACCGCCTGCCGATGCAGATGACCGTCAGCCAGTCCTTCGCCTTTGTCGAGCGCGGCGCGGCGCTGGGACGGATGAACCTTGCGCTGCGGCGGATGAAATCGAGCGAGGACGAAGCGCTGAGCCTGCGCGACGAACTGGCCCGCGCCAAGGACGATGTCGCATCGGGCCGCGCCGCTTTTGGCGAGCATCACACCACGATCACCGTCCATGCCGACAGCATTGAAGCGCTTGATGGCCATGTTGCCGAAGTGATGGCCGCGATGGCCGATCTCGGGATTGTCGCGGTGCGTGAGGATATTGCCCTGGAACCAGCGTTCTGGGCGCAGTTCCCCGGCAACTTCAAATATATCGCCCGCCGCGCGATGGTTTCCACCCGGCACTTTGCCGGGCTCGCCAGCCTGCACAATTTCCCCGTGGGCCGCGCGCGCGGCAACCATTGGGGCGATGCGGTGACGCTGTTCGAAACGACTGCCGCCGGGCCCTATTTCTTCAGCTTCCACCATGGCGATCTGGGCAATTTCACCGTGATCGGCCCGTCCGGTTCGGGCAAGACGGTGGTGCTCAACTTCCTGCTGGCCCAGGCGCGCAAGTTCGCACCCAGAATCGTGTTCTTCGACAAGGATCGCGGCGCGGAGCTGTTCATCCGCGCGATCGGCGGGCAGTATGACCGGCTGCGCCCCGGGGCGCCATCGGGGCTCAATCCCTTGCAAGTGGACGACACGGCGGAGAACCGCCAGTTCCTGCTCGAATGGCTGACCTTGCTGGCGGGCGGCGCCGATGCGGCCGAAACCGAAGTGATCAAGGATGCGATCGTCGCCAATTTTGACCAGCCGCTGGCGCACCGCCGCCTGCGCCATCTGGTCGAACTGTTCCGCGGCCGGTCCAAACCGCGCGCGGGCGATCTTCATGCCCGGATGCGGCAGTGGTGGGGCGATGGCGAGCGCGCCTGGCTGTTCGACAATGAAAGCGACCTGACCGACCTCAGCGCCGCCACGGTCGGTTTCGACATGACCGCAATCCTCGACGATCCGGTCGCGCGCACCCCGGCCCTGCTCTACTTCTTCCACCGGGTGGAGGAACGGCTGGACGGCACGCCATCGATCATCGTGGTCGATGAAGGCTGGAAGGCGCTGGACGACGATGTCTTCGTGCGGCGGATCAAGGACTGGGAAAAGACCATCCGCAAGCGCAACGGGATTGTCGGCTTTGCCACCCAGAGCGCGCAGGACGCGCTGGAAAGCCGCATTTCCAGCGCGATCGTCGAACAGGCCGCGACCCAGGTGTTCATGATCAATCCCAAGGCCCGGGCCGAGGATTACATCGACGGCTTCGGGCTGACCCCCCATGAATTCGAGCTGATCCGCTCCCTGCCCGACAATTCGCACTGCTTCCTGATCAAGCACGGGCATGACAGCGTGGTCGCGCGGCTCAACCTCAATGGTGAGAAGGACCTGCTGACGATCCTGTCGGGCCGCGAATCCACCGTGCGGATCTTTGACGAGCTGGTCGGCCAGACCGGGATCGACCCGGCGAACTGGATGCCCACCCTGCTGGAGCGCGCCTGACATGGCCTGCCCGGCAGTCCATACCGGCGGACGGTTCCTGGCGGACATGCTGATCCATGTCGATTGCCAGGCTCAGGCGATCGGTGCCTATGGCTATGGCGCGCTGAGCAATCCCACTTCGGCGCTGTCGATCGCCTTTACCGGGCTGCTGACGATCTTCGTCGCGCTGTTCGGTCTGCGGCTGGTGCTGGGCGAGCAGATGACCGGGCGCGACGTGATGCTGGACGTGCTGCGGGTCGGGATCGTCCTGACGCTGGCGACCAGCTGGCCGGCATGGCGGGTGCTGGGTTATAACACCGTGCTGCAGGCCCCCGCCGCCGTCGCCGGATCGATCGGGCTTGCCTCTGGCCTGCCCGGCGGCCCCGGCGAACTGACCGGGCGGTTGCAAGCAGCGGATGACCAGATCGTGGTGCTGACCATCTATGGCACCGGTCGGATGACCGGCGGAACCAACCGCAGCGATTCGATCAATGACAGTTTTCGCGGCGTCGCCTTGGCTGACCAATCGGCGCTGGGCTATGGCCGGGTCGCCTTCCTCAGCGGAGTGATCGGCCCCAGCGCGGCGGTGCGGCTGGGTGCGGGGCTGCTGCTGGCTTTGGCCCCCTTGATGGCCGCGCTGCTGCTGTTCGCGGGCACGCGCGACATGTTCTTTGGCTGGCTGCGCGGTCTGGCTGCGGTTGCGGCAGGGGCACTGGTGCTGCCGCTGATCTATGGCGTGGAGCTGAGCGTGCTTGAGCCCTGGCTGCGCGATGCCGTGGCCCAGCGCGGAACCAAAGTGCTGACCCCTTCTGCCCCGACCGAACTGATGGTGATTGCGCTGGCCTTCTCGATCATCGCCTTTGTCGTGCTGGGCATGATCGTGCGCGCGGCGTTCTTTACCCGGTTGCCCGCATTGCGGCTGGATGCACTGGCGCGGCCGTTGCCTAATTTTCCGGGACTGTCCCCCGGCCAGCCGATGCTGGCAGGCGGACCGATCGAACCTCCATCGCGCGCCTTTGCCGTGGCCGAGGCCGTGGCCCAGACCATGCGGCGCGAAGAACAGGCATCGGGCACCGGGGCCGACGGCCGCAGCGCTGAGCGGATCGACCGCACCCGCCTGGCCGCGCCGCAAGACATGCGCGGCACCACCGCTCCGGCCCCGCCTGAACTGCTGGGTGACAGCTATCGCGCCGCGCGGCGCTCCACGCGCGCCACATCGGCGGGTGTACGAAGGGATCTGAAGGAATGAACGCCGAACCGAAGGGCAAGCTGGAGGCCTATTATCAGGAAGCCTCGTCCTGGTCGGCAGACCGCGAGGCAGAACTGCGCGGCTCGCGCAAGGTCGCCTGGATCATCGCCGGGGTTGCCGTGGCAATCGCCCTGCTTGAAGCGCTGGCGCTGGTTTTCCTGACCCCGCTGAAAACGGCGGTGCCCTATATGCTGATGGTCGACCGACAGACCGGCTTCGTCCAGGCGCTCGACCCGCTCGACAAGAGCCGGGTCGCCCCCGATGCGGCGCTGACCCGCTCGTTCCTGGCGCAATATGTCGTCGCCCGCGAAGGCTATGCCGCGCCAGCGCTGAAAAGCGATTACCGCAAGGTCGCGCTGTGGTCGGCAGAGGAAGCGCGCAGTCAGTATCTGGCGCTGATGCAGGCCAGCAATCCCGCCAGCCCGCTCGCCACCATGCCGCGCGGGGCGCAAGTGGAAGTGCAGTTGCAATCGGTCAGCTCACTCGGCCCGGATTCGGCGATGGTGCGGTTTTCGACGCGGCGGACCGATCCGGCCGGTGCAGGCCAATCCCCCCAGCGCTGGGCCTCTGTCCTGACCTACAGGTTCAGCGAGCAGGGAATGAGCGCGGCTGACCGGCTGGAAAACCCGCTGGGCTTCCAGGTGCTGCGCTATCGCCGCGATCCTGAAATGCTGCCCGAAGCGGCCCCGGCCATTGTGCCGCCGCCCGCGCCCCTGCCGATCACCGCCGCGACGCCTGTCGCCGTGCCCAGCCCGGCGGCCATGCCGTGACCGCGCGGTTCGCCGTCACGCTTGCGCTGCTGCTCTGCGCGGCGCCGCCCGCCTGGGCGCAGGATGCGGCGGGCACCGGCAGCGCTGCGCCCGCGATGAACACCTACCGCCTGAAGGGAGCAGCCATGCTGCGCCCGATCCGGATCGGCGATGACGGGGTCCACACCTATATCCAGTGGAGCGATGACCAGCCGATTCCGGCGGTCTTCGCGATCGATTCGCGCGGGAGCGAACAGATCGTCGATGGCTATATGCGCGGCGAACTGTTCACGATTGACCGGGTCTATCCCCGCCTTGTGTTCCGGATCGACAGGGACAAGGCCGAAGCCCGCCGGACCGGTCCACAGGGAGCCAAACGATGAGCGGGGAAACCATGCCCGATCCCGCCGCAGAGGGCCGTCCGCTGGTCGCCGGGCCGGTGCGCAACCGCGCGGTGTGGATCTTTGGCGGGGCCATGGCGCTTGCCGCCATCGGCCTGTTCAGCGCGCTGGAAGCCCGGCGTGGGGCCGTGGTCACGCGCGGGACGATCCCGCGCCAGGTGGCGGGCAGCGGAACGATCAGCGCTCCGCCCGAACTCGCGGTGCCAGCCGACAATGCCTGGGCCGATGCCTATGGTTACCGGCCTACCGTGGGCGGGCTGGAGGGACTTGGTGGCAGCACGTCGCCAGGCTTCATCCCGCCGCCGCCCACCGTGCCGAACACGATCCCGCGCACCTTGCCCGGCGTGCCAAGCGCGCCGCGAGTGCAGAACCCGCCCTTCTACCCCGGCCCGCCGATCGCCCTGCCCCCGCCGCCGAACACGCCGGTTGCAGAAGCGCCAGCCCCGCCTCAGGCCGCCGCCGGGGCAGGCGCGAACCGCGTAACAGCATCGCGCTTTGCCAATCCCGGGCTGACCGTGCCGCAAGGCGCGATCATCCAGGCGGTGCTGGAAACCGCGCTCGATTCCAACCGACCCGGCTTTGCCCGCGCGATCATATCGCGCGATGTGCGCAGCTTTGATGGCAGCAAAGTGTTGATCCAGCGCGGCAGCCGCCTGTTTGGCGAATACCAGGCCGATGTCGCGCTGGGCCAGAACCGCATCGGCATCAACTGGCAGCGCCTGACCCGGCCAGACGGGGTGCAGATCGCGCTCGACAGTCCCGCTGCCGATCCGCAAGGCCGCACCGGGGTAAAGGGTAAGGTCAACAGCCACTTCTTCTCGCGCTTTGGCGCGGCGATCCTGCAATCCGCGCTCGACATCGGCGCCGGCCTCGCCACGCGCAGTGCCACCAATGGCACGGTAGTGTTGGGCCTGCCCGGCTCCACCAATTCGGTGCAAGTGCCCGGACAGGAAGCGGTCAAGCCGACGATCAAGGTCAAGCAGGGCTCGTCGGTTTCGGTCTTCGTCACGCGCGATCTTGATTTCTCGTCGGTCGAACAGTGACCAGCGCGGCAGACAACGTCTATCTTGGCGCATTCCTCGCGCCCTTGCAGGCCTGGCTGGCCGAACCGGACGTAACCGACCTGTACATCAACCGCCCGGGCGAGCTGTGGGTTGAGCGGCTCGGTCAGGTCCCGCAGCGGATCGAAGTACCCGAACTGGGCCGCGAAACGCTGACCCGGCTGGTCCGTCAGGTTGCGGCAACCAGTGCACAAGGGATCAGCCGCGAGCACCCCCTGCTTTCGGCGAGCCTGCCCGGCGGAGAGCGCGTGCAGGTGATCCTGCCCCCCGCCACCCGCGGCGAAATCGCCATCGCGATCCGCAAACACGTGATCGCCGGGCTGAGCCTGGAAGACTATGCCGAAACCGGCGCGTTCGAAGGCGCAGACCTGATCGCGGCCGGGCAGGCCCCCGCCAGCCGCCCCCCGCTTGACCCTGCCGAAGGCCCAGTCGCCATGCTGCGCCGCGCGGTGCGCGAACGTCGCAACATTCTGGTTTCGGGCGGCACGGCCACCGGCAAGACCACGTTCCTCAACACCCTGCTGCGCGAAGTCGGGCACGACGAACGGCTGGTCCTGATCGAGGATACGCCCGAACTGCAGATCGACCATCCCAACGCGGTCGGCCTGATCGCCGTGCGCGGCACCATGGGCGAGGCGGAAGTGACCGCCGAGGACTTGCTCACTGCGTCGCTGCGGATGCGGCCTGACCGGATCGTGCTGGGCGAGGTGCGCGGGGTGGAGGCGATCAGTTTCCTGCGCGCCGTCAACACCGGGCACCCCGGCTCGATGAGCTCGATCCACGCGGATTCGCCGCTGCGCGCGGTCGATCAGCTGGCCTTGCTGGTGATGCAGGCGGGCACGCGGATGGGCTGGGACGATGTGGTGACTTATGTCCGCCGTTCGCTCGACATCGTGGTCCAGCTTGAGCACCGCCACGGCCGCCGCCGGATTGCGCAAGTGCAGGTGATCGGTTGAGCGGCGGCGCGATGCTGGAACGCCTGCCCCGTCCGCTGGCCCTGCTGGTGCTGGGCCTGTTCCTGCTGGGTACGGCGTGGTGCTTTGCGGCCCCCACCGTCCGGCCCGATGGGGCGGTGGGCAACGAATATACCGATCTGATGCTGTTCCGCGATGTGACCGCGCGGGTTGCACAAGGGGTGCCCTATCATCAGGCGGCAGCCGAATTGCAGCGCGAACATGGCTATCCGCTGCACCCCTTCTTCACCATGCGCGAACCGGCACTTTCGGTGCTCGCGGCGCGGCTGGGCTGGGGGGCGATGCAGGGGCTGGCGATGGGGCTGGCCGTGGCAGCGCTGCTGGTCTGGACCCGGGCGCTGGTGCCGCTGGTCAGCCGGGCTGAGCGGATCGCCGCGCTGGCCGGATTGGCGCTGGGCGCGCTGGCACTGGCCAACCAGGGGCTGCTGGTGGGGACCGAACCGTGGGTCGGACTGCTGCTGACCCTGGCGCTCGCCTGCCGCTTGCGCGGCTGGCCGTGGGCCGAAACTTTGGTGATCGGCGTGGCCCTGCTGCTGCGCGAACTGGCGCTGCCCTATGCATTGCTGGCACTGGCCTTTGCGCTGGTCCAGCGCGACCGCAGCGAGGCCTTGCGCTGGATCGGCGTTCTAGCCGTGTTTGCCGGGGCTATGGCAATCCATGCCCATTTCGTCGCTCAGGTGGTGCGCCCCGATGACCTGCCTTCGCAGGGGTGGAGCGGCGGCCAGGGCCTGCGCGGGTTCCTGATGGGGGTGGCCTATACCTCTGTCTGGCAGGTCCTGCCCCAGCCGCTTGCCATGCTGCTGGCCTTGCTGCCCGGGCTGGGCTGGCTGGCCCTGCCCGGACGCAGCGCGTGGTTCGCGCAGCTGCTGCTGGGCGGCTATGCGCTGATGCTGATGCTGTTTTCGCGCAGCGACAATTTCTACTGGGGCTTCACCGTGCTGCCGATGTGGTTCATCGGCTATGCCCTGCTTCCCCGCGCTGTGCGGCAGCTGTCCCGGGCGATCAGTTCGGGCTGATCGGCCCGGCCTCGTTCGCGACAATGCCCAGCACCGCCAGCCAGGCCTGGACATTCTGTTCCAGCTGCGCCGGATCAACCTTGTCCAGCGTATCATCCGGGGTATGGTGCAGATCGAAATAACGGGTGCCGTCCTGATCCAGATCGATCACGGCCAGCTTCTGGCGTTCGATCATCGGTTCCACGTCGGTCCCGCCATTGGCGCGGTTCGGCCCGCGCACGATCCCCAGCGGGGCGAGCGCCGCAGTGACTTTGTCCGCCAGCGACTTGTTGGCATCGGACAGGCGAAAGCCAACCCGCCAGACCCGGTCCGCACCGAAATCGCTTTCCATCGCCAGGGCATGCGGAACGTTTGCATGGGCGGTGGCAAAGGCATCGCCACCAAAGCCGCCCAGTTCCTCGCTGCCCGCCCACAACAGCCGCACGGTGCGCAGCGGCTGGCCCTGCGCTTTCAGACGCAGGGCTGCATCGGTAATGATCGCGCAGCCCGAAGCATCGTCGATCGCCCCGGTGCCCAGATCCCAGCTATCGAGGTGACAGCCGATCAGGATTGCAGGCAGCGAGGGATCACGCCCCGGCATTTCGGCCACGACATTGCCCGATGGCAGCCCCGCCTGGGGGTATCCGGTCAGCGTCAGGGCAATCGTCATCGCCTTGCCCTTGGCCGCCACGCGCGCAATCAGATCGGCATCGGGGGCCGAAACCGCTCCGGCCGGAATCGCCGCCGCGCCGCGATCGAAATTGGTCACGCCAGTGTGCGGATCGCGGTTGTGATCGGTCCCGATCGAGCGGATCACGACGGCCATGGCCCCTTTAGCCGAAGCGACGCTAGGCCCCTGCCGCCGCGCCTGACCATAAGGACCATAGCCTGAACCGTCCTGGTTGGCCTTCATGGCATGGTCGATAAAGGCGATCTTGCCCTTCAGCGATCCATCGGGAGTGGCCTGCAATGCTGCCAGCGATTTGAAATAGACCAGTTCGCCGCTGATCCCCGCCGCCGCAGTCGACGCGGAATTGCCCAGCGCTGTGATGTGCAGCTTGTGCGGATAGGGCGCGGTCAGCTCGGCCGTTTCCGCCCCGCGCACCCAGCCGGAAATGGTGAAAGCTTCGCTGCGGACATTTGCCAGTCCCAGCGCTTTGAGCCGGGCGACGGCCCAATCCCGCGCCGCGGCTTCACGCGGGGAGCCGGGCAGGCGCGGGCCGACTTCGGTGGTAAGGTCAGCCAGGATCTGCCAGCTGGCGGTCAGCGGTTCCTGCGCATGGGCGGCAGTGGCAAGGGCAGTGGCGGAAAGCGCGGCGGCGCGAAGCAGGTTTTTCATCGCCACAGGGGTAAGCCGTGCCAGCGACTAACACAAGGCGCTCAGCCCAGCGCCGGATCCTTGGTGCAATAGAGATAGGTCTGTTCGCGCGTGGCGAGGTCACCCTGCGGTGCGCCCAGCGCGTATTGCCCGATCTCCAGCAGGCGATAGCCGCTGGTGCGCAGCAGATCGACCAGCTCCGCCGGATCATCGCCTGCCGCGCGGATAAAGGCCGGGGTCAATTCCAGCACCAGATCGGGCGCATCGGCGCGGGCCAGCAATTCACGCGCGCCGCGCAGTGCCTTTGCCTCTGCCCCTTCGATATCGATCTTGAGCACCCGGACCGACTGATCCCGCAGCACATCATCGAGCAGCACGACCTCCACCCCTTCCGCCGCATCGGCCTGGCTGAAATCGACGAAATCACCCCCGGCGTTGCCCGGAGTGCGTGATCCGATCCGGACTCGGCCCGGCCGATCCCCCACGGCGCGGTGATGCGGTTCCACCTGGCTCAGGCCATTCAATGACAGGTTGCGCTGAAGCCGCGCATAAGTCGCCGGATTGGCTTCAAACGCGATGACCTTGCCCGCCGGGCCAACCAGCCGCGCGCCGAGCAGGGTGAACCAGCCGATGTAGGACCCGACATCAACCATGCAGTCCCCCGGGCGCAAGCGGCGGCGGATCAGTTCGGTTTCGCGCGGCTCCCATTCCCCGGTGCAATAGATGGAACGATCGACAAATTCATTCAGCGCCAGTTCCATCCGCGCGCCATTGCGGGCCTGCACCACGCGCCCCGATGCGTCTGGCGGGACATCTCCGATCAGGCGATAGGCCGCCATGCCCAGCCGCCAGCGCAGCCGCTCAAACACACGGCGCGGCCCCAGCGTGGCAGGCGCGGCGCGGCACAGTGCGGACAGAAGGTGGCCCAGGCCCGGTTTGATCCCCATGAGGCTGCTTTACCGCGAGTCCCCATCAGCACAAGCAAAAGGGCCGGCGGAATTGCTCCCACCGGCCCCTTGTTCACTGCGCTGGTGCGCCGATCAGTAAGTGAACTTGATCGTTGCGCCAAAGGTGCGCGGTTCGCCCGGGAAGCCGACGAACAGCTGGTTGGCAGTGCCCGCCAGCCCGGTCGACGCCGCCGAAGCCACGGCGCGGAACGTCCCGCTGCCCTGCAGCGGCATGTCGGCACCGATCATCTGGTACTTCTTGTTGAGCAGGTTCTGGCCCCACAGCTCAACCCCCCAGCGCTTGCCCGGACCATAGACGCCGATGCGGCCATTGAAGAGCGCATAGGCATCCTGGATCTTTTCCATGTCGAGATCAGACCCGGTGTTGGTATCGCTCTGCAGGCGGGTGTCGAGATAGACCAGCCCGGTCAGACCGGTGCTACCCAGATCCGGGGTCCAGCTGACCCCGGCGGTGACCACATATTGCGGCGCGTTCGAAACCGCACGGCCCGGCAGCTGGAACAGCACCGCGCTGAGCGGACGACCGGCGGTGCCGACCAGATCCTTGGCATATTCGGTATCGGCATAGGTCAGACCCAGGTTGACGCCGAAATTGCGGGCCGGACGGAGGAAGGCTTCCACTTCGAAGCCCTTGGAGGTCACGCCCGGCTTGAGCCGGTCGCTGGCGCAGGCCCCGGTGACCGACGAGCCATCAATGTCCGCCCCGGCCAGGCCATCCTTGCAGGCCTGGATGTTGGTGACTTCGAAGTTCACGCCGTTGAAGGTGTTGAGCTGATAGTTGGTATAGCGCTGATAGAACGCCGCAACATTCAGATCGAACCCGCGCCCGTTGTACTTCATCCCCACTTCGAACGCGTCCACCTTTTCGCTGGCGAATTGCAGATCGGTCGCTTCGGGGCGGGCATTGCCCGGGGTGAAGGCAGGCCGGGCCAGAGTGGCGGTGCAGGCTGCGTTCTGCGTGGCGGAACCACCGGTGATGCTGCACGGACGATCCAGTGCCGAGAAGTCCAGGTTGAACCCGCCGGCCTTGTAGCCCTTTGACGCCGAACCATAGACCAGCACGTCGTTGCTCGGCTTCCAGCTCAGCACCGCGGTGCCGGTCCACTGGCCTTCCCCGAAATGGGTGCCGGGTGCGCCCTGGGCAAACGAAGCGCCCGCACCGTTGATCGCGCAGGGGATCGAGGCAAGCGCCTGGAACGGGGTGGCCAGGATTGCGGGGCACAGCGTGTTGGTAAAGTTCGCCTGCGCCGCCAGATCCTTGGTTTCGTGCGTATAGCGCGCACCCAGAGTCAGCTTCAGCTTGTCTTCGACGATGTCAAAGGTGTTGTGGGTGAAGAACGCATAGTTTTCGCTCTTCTGGTTGAAGGTCGAACCGTTGTTGCCGGTGCCGTTCAGGCGCGCCGCGCCGGTCAGCGTGGCAAGGCCCTGGAAGCCCGGCCAGCTGGTGGTCGGCAGGTTCGAACAGGTGGCCGATGCCGGGTTGACGTTGGCCGCCGAAAGCGCGGTCGCCGCCAGGCAGTTGGCATAGCGTTCGTAGTCCGCGCCGAACTTGATATCATCATCAACGAACAGCTTTTCGTTGGCATAGTAGCCGCCGACCAGCCAGTTGACCCGCCCGTCAAGCGCTTCGCCCTGCAGGCGCAGTTCCTGTGTGAAGATGCGGAAATGACGATCCAGATCGGTGCGGCGCAGGATGTCCATCGCCTGGAAATCGCCGTCCTGTCCCTGTTCGTTGAGGTAATCGCGATAGGCGCTGATCGCGGTCAGGTTGACTGCGCCCAGCTTCCAGCTGAGTTCGCCCGAAAGCCCCCAGTCCTTGCTGTCCGAGCGATAGGGGACGCCCTTGGTGGTCGCCGCAACGCGCTGATACGGATCGGTCCCCTGGGGCACCTGGAAGTTCGCGCCGAACGCCTGCAGCAGCGGCAACAGGGTATTGGCCGAAGCAACCGGGAAGCCATCGGTCCCGCGGCTGAGGTTGCGCACCGGGCCGAGCAGCACGCCGCCGCAGCAGTTTTCCTTGTGCACACCGTAATCGCCGATCAGGCGCAGCTTCACGTCGTCATTCGGCTGGAACAGCACCTGGCCGCGCAGCAGCCAGCGATCACGATCATTGATTGCCGGTTCGCCCGGGGTGATCTGCTTGATAAAGCCATCGCGCTTCATCACCACACCATCGAGCCGCGCGGCAACGGTATCGCTAAGCGGCGCGTTGACCGCGCCATCAAGCCGCCAATAGTCATAGTTGCCATAGCTGGCCGAACCCTTGACCATCAGGCCCGACAGGTCCGGCCCCTTGGTGACGATGTTGATCAGACCAGCAGTGCTGTTGCGGCCGAACAGGGTGCCCTGCGGCCCGCGCAGCACTTCAACGCGTTCGATATCGCCCAGTTCGGTCAGGCCCACGCCGGTGCGGCTGCGGTAGACGCCGTCGATGAACAGGCCGACCGAGCTTTCCAGACCGGCGTTTTCACCCACGGTGCCGATCCCGCGGATACGGGCCGAGAAGTTGACTTCGCTGGTTGCGCCCGAAACCAGCAGCGAGGGGGCGACCTGGTTGAGCGCGCGCACGTCGGTCGCGCCGCTCTTGGCCAGGGTTTCGCCGGTCACCGCCGAAACCGCGATCGGCACGTCTGACAGCGCTTCGCTGCGACGGGTCGCGGTGACGATGATTTCACCTTCCTCTCCGGTGGTCGCGGAATCGGCCTGCGGGGCAGCGTCCTGCGCCATCGCAGGCGTCCAGGCAAAGGCCGACGTGCTGGCAACAAAGGCCGCTACAAGCTTGAATTTCATGGTATCCTCCAAAGGCTTCAGGGGTAAAGCCGATATGTTTTGGGACGCCCTCTATAGCGATCTGCATGAAGAGGTGCCACCGGGGCCATGCACATTCGCGCGCACCTGTTGCAGCTCTGCCACCAATCGTAAGTCACGCAGCGCATTCCCTGCCACGCGTCATGCTTGCCCCGCCGCGCGCGGGCCTGTAGAGGCGCGCCAAACCTGAACATTACGCTTAAGATCAAGGATCCAGCATGGCCGCCCAGTACGCCTTCGTGATGAAGGACATGACCAAGACCTTCCCCGGCGCGCAAAAGCCGGTGCTGAGCAATATCAACCTGCAATTCTACCAGGGCGCGAAGATCGGCATCGTCGGCCCGAACGGCGCGGGTAAATCGACCCTGATCAAGATCATGGCCGGGATCGACAAGGATTTCACCGGCGAGGCCTGGCCGGGCGAATACATCACGGTCGGCTACCTGGAGCAGGAGCCCGAACTCGATACGACCAAGACCGTGCTGGAAAACGTGAAGGACGGTGCGCGCGCGACGGCCGATCTGGTTGACCGCTTCAACGCCATCAGCGCCGAAATGGGCGATCCCCAGGACGATACCGATTTCGACGCGCTGATGGAGGAAATGGGCGAGCTGCAGGGCAAGATCGACGCGGTCGACGGCTGGACGCTCGACAACCAGCTTGAAGTTGCGATGGAAGCGCTGCGCTGCCCGCCGGGTGACTGGGAAGTCGGCAATCTCTCGGGCGGTGAAAAGCGCCGCATCGCGCTGACCCGCCTGCTGATCCAGAAGCCGGACATCCTGCTGCTCGACGAACCGACCAACCACCTCGACGCGGAATCGGTCGAATGGCTGGAAAACCACCTCAAGGAATATGCCGGTGCGGTGCTGATGATCACCCACGATCGCTACTTCCTGGACAATGTGGTCGGCTGGATCCTTGAACTCGATCGCGGGAAATACTTCCCTTACGAGGGCAATTACTCGACCTACCTCGAAACCAAGGCCAAGCGCATGGCGCAGGAGGAGCGCGAGGAAAGCGGCAAGCAGAAGGCCCTGTCGCGCGAACTCGAATGGATTCGCCAGACCCCGGCCGCACGCCAGACCAAGAGCAAGGCGCGTATCCGCAAGTTCGAGGAACTGCAGAACGCGCAGGACAACCGCCCGATCGGCAAGGCCCAGATCGTCATCCAGGTGCCCGAACGGCTTGGCGGCAAGGTGATCGAGGCCAAGGGCATTTCAAAGGCCTATGGCGACAAGTTGCTGTTCGAAGACCTGAGCTTCATGCTGCCCCCCGGCGGGATCGTGGGCATCATCGGCCCGAACGGCGCCGGTAAATCCACCCTGTTCCGGATCCTGACCGGCAAGGAACAGCCCGACAGCGGCACGGTTGAAATCGGCAGCACCGTCCACCTCGGCTATGTCGACCAGAGCCGCGATGATCTTAATCCCAAGAACAACGTCTGGGAAGAAATCAGCGGCGGGCATGATTACATGACTGTCAACAAGCAGGACATGAGCACCCGGGCCTATGTCGGCGCGTTCAATTTCAAGGGCCCTGACCAGCAGAAGAACGTCGGCAAGCTTTCAGGCGGTGAACGCAACCGCGTTCACATGGCCAAGATGCTGAAAGAGGGCGGCAACGTGCTGCTGCTCGACGAACCGACCAATGACCTTGATGTGGAAACGCTGGGCGCGCTGGAAGAAGCCATCGAAAACTTCGCCGGATGCGCCGTGGTCATCAGCCACGACCGCTTCTTCCTCGATCGTCTCGCCACGCACATCCTGGCATTCGAAGGCAACAGCCACGTCGAATGGTTCGAGGGCAACTTCGCGGCCTATGAAGAAGACAAGCGCCGCCGCTTGGGCGATGCGGCGGACCGCCCGACGCGATTGGCCTACAAGAAGCTGACACGTTAATCCAAGGTGCGCCAAACCTGAACGAAAAGCTTACCAAGTCATTCACCTTTGCGACAGCGCGAATCGGATAGCCATGCTGCCATGGTCGCCGCCGATGGTGCGGCGCGGTGGATGGAGATACGGCCATGGCCGTGAGCAAGCTTTCGAACATGGGCCGCCGCAGCGCGGTGGCGCTCGCCCTGATGGCGCTGACACTGCCCGGGATCGCTTCGGCTGAACCGGGTGAGGAACGCGGCGGCTGGCGCGGCCGGGGTGGCGGTGAAGCCGCTGGCAATATCAGCGCAGGCAGCTGGACTCCCCCGGCGCCTCAGCCGCAACCCCAGCAGAGCTGGGCAGGCCGTGGTGGTGGCGGTGACGGCGGCGGATGGTCGCGCCCGCAGGCAGTCGAACGCGCTGCCCCGGTTGCTGTCCCCGTACCGCAGGCGGCCCCTGCCCCCAATGCCAACTGGAGCGGCGATCGCGGCCAGCGCGGCGGATGGAGCGGCGGCGGCCAATCAAACGGCACCAATTCGGGCGGCGGCTGGTCAGGCCGTCAGCGTGGCGGTGGCGGTGGCGGCGGCTGGAACGGTGGCGGCACCAGCCAGCCCACCCCGGCACCCGCCCCTGCCCCGGCTCCACAGCAGCGCTGGAACGGCGGCGAAGGCTGGAACCGGCCGGCCCCCAGCCAGGGCGGCTGGAGCGGCAACTATACCACGTCGCCCAACCGGGACCGCAACCATGACCAGAACCGCGACCGCAATCGCAACTGGTCGGGCAACCAGGGTTGGAGCGGTTCGCGCGATCGTGACCGCGGCCACGATGGCGATCGCTATCGCGGCAACAACAACTGGGGCCGCAACCAGGGCTGGAGCGGTTCGCGCCAGGCCTACAACCAGGACTATCGGCGCTGGGACAACCGCTGGCGCAGCAACAGCCGGTATGACTGGAACAGCTATCGCCGGGTCAACCCGGGGATCTACCGCATGGGCAGCTATTACGCCCCCTATCGCGGCTATTCCTATCGCCGCCTGAGCATCGGATTTTTCCTGGATTCGCTGTTCTTCAGCCAGAACTACTGGATCAACGATCCGTGGCAGTACCGCCTGCCAGACGTTTACGGACCCTACCGCTGGGTGCGCTATTACGACGATGCCCTGCTGGTGAACGTCTATACCGGCGAAGTGGTGGACGTGATCAACAACTTCTTCTGGTAAGACCCACCGGAAGCCGACACGAACAGGCCCCCGTCCTTGCGGCGGGGGCCTGTTCAATCTGCGATGGGATCAGCCGATCAGGGCAGCCACGGCACCATGCGGCGCAGCGTTCCATCCTTGTCCTTGAAGTGATGCTTGAGCGCGGCCGCGACATGGACCACCACCAGCATCAGCATCAAGGTGGCGAACACTTCATGCAGTTCGTGGAACATGCCGATCGTCGGCTTGTCCGAACCGACTGGCAGTGCGGGGAAGCCGAACATCCCGAACATGCCCACCGGCGCACCCTTGCTGAACGCCGAATGCAGGCCCCAGCCCGCCACCGGCACGGCCAGCATCAGGAAATAGAGCGCCAGATGCGTCACCCGCGCAAGCGCCGCTTCCCAGGCTTTCAGCGTTTCGACCAGCGGCGGCCCTTTGTGCATCAGCCGCCAGACTATCCTCAGCACGGTCAGGACCAGGATCGAGATCCCAATCGCCTTGTGGTTGCCCATCACCTGCATCTTCGCTTCCTTGGGCATGTCTTCGGCAACCCAGGCGGCGGCATAGTTGAGAACGATCAGCACGGCGATCAGCCAGTGCAGGATGACGGCGCCGCGCGAATAGCGATCAGCAGATGCAGGGTTCGTAGCCATGACTGGGGAAACTGGCGCAAAACAGCCCTTCGGGCAAGCAGCTTTTGCTTGCCCCGGCCCGCGCAGGCGGTAGTCAGACGAGCATGACCGAGCCCGAACAAACCTGGCAACCGATGCGCTATCCGGAATGTCCAAACCCGGACAAGCTGGCCTTGCTGCGCGCCGGGGCGCAAGTGCGGCGGCGGCTTGAGGCGGAGCCGCTGGCGCAACTGGTTCCGGTCGAACAGGCCGAGATCTGGGCGATCAGCGAGTTCGTTTCGGACGAGGAATGCACCCGGCTGATGGCTCTGGTCGACGAGGCCGCCCGGCCCAGCGATCTGCTGGATCAGGGCTATGGCCACGAAGGCACCTATCGCACCAGCTATTCGGGCAATTTCGATCGCAACGATCCCTTCGTGCGGATGATCGAGCGGCGGATCGACGATACGCTGGGCCTGCCGCACGACAATGGCGAGACGATCCAGGGCCAGCGCTACGCCGAGGGGCAGGAATTCCGCGCCCACATGGACTGGTTCTGGACCAAGGCGCCGTACTGGAAACAGGAAGCCAAACGCGGCGGGCAGCGCTGCTTTACCGCGATGATCTATCTCAACCATGTCGAGGAAGGCGGGGAGACCCATTTCCACAACATCGGCGTCACCATTCCCCCGCAAAAGGGCGCGCTGATCGTGTGGAACAACGCCTGCCGCGATGGTTCGCTCAACCAGGATACGATCCATGCCGGCAAACCGGTAATCCGGGGAACCAAGTACATCATCACCAAATGGTACCGCGTCGGCAGGTGGGGCTAGGTGGCGCTGGGGGCAAGGTCACCTTTGATCAGGCGGTTGGCTGCGGCACTGCTGCTGGCGCTGGCGCTGTTCGCCCAGCCTGCCGGGGCAGAGCCTGCGCGCAGAGTAACAAGCGCCGCGAGCGAGGATTCGCGCCTGATCGCGCTGTTCAGCGACGACCAGCGGCGCGAACAGGGGCTCGATCCGCTGCAATTGCTGTTCCACGGCGCAGAGGTGCCGCCGGGTGAACTGCGGCGGGTGTTCACCGATGAGCAGGTGCGCCTGACCCGCCAGTCGGCCCTGCAGAGCATGGCGGCGCTTAAGCGGATCGACCGCCGCCGCCTCTCCTCCGAACGCCAGATTTCCTATGACGTGTTCCTCGATAACAAGCGCGAGGAGCTGGAGTGGCTTTCCCCCGATATGGTGGCGCTGACGGCCGTGCGGCCGCTGGACCATTTCGGCGGGCTGCACATCGAATTTCCCTCGGTCATGGCGGCAGGCGGAGCAGTCAGCTATGCCAGCGAGGCGGATTACTGGCGCAACCTGGCGGTGCTGCGGATGCTGCCGGTGATGTTCGCCAATGCCGAACTGCGGTTCCGCCAGGGGCTGGACAGCGGAGTGGTCGATACCCGGCTGACCACCCGCAACATGGTGGCCCAGATCGATGCCCTGCTGGCCCAACCGCAGGGTCAGTCGCCGTTTCTCTCGCCAGTGGCGTCGTTCCCCGAAGGTATTCCCGAGGCCCACCAGACCCAGCTGCGCCAGGCCTATGGCGCGGCGCTGCGCGATGATGTGCTGCCGGCCTATCGCCGCCTGCGCACATTCCTGAACGACGAATACCTGCCCGCCGCGCGCGAAGCGGTGGGGCTGTCCGCGATGAAGGGCGGCGCGGGGCTGTACCGCCGCCTGATCGAGAAAGAGACCACCCTGTCGGTCGATCCCGAAGCGGTCCACCAGCTGGGCCTGGCCGAAGTGGCGCGGATCCAGCGCGAGATGGAGCAGGTCAAGGTCAAACTGGGTTATTCGGGCAGTCTCAAAGGGTTTTTTGAAGAAGTGCGCACCAATCCCCGCTATCACCCGCAGACCGCACAGGAACTGGCCGATGGCTTTGCCAAGGCTGCGCGGGCGGTGGATGCCCAGATCCCGCGGCTGTTCCTGCGCACGCCCGCGACCCGGCTGGAAATCCAGCCCTACCCCGAATACCGGGCCAAATACGATGCCGGTGGCAGCTATAACGAAGGCAGCGCCGATGGCAGCCGCCCCGGCGTGTTCTTTTACAACACCTATGATCTGCCCAGCCGGTTCCTGACCGGGATCACCACACTGTACCTGCACGAAGGCGCGCCGGGGCACCATTTCCAGATCAGCCTGGCGCAGGAGGACAAGAGCCTGCCCACTTTCCAGCGGTTCGGCGGCAACAATGCCTATGTCGAAGGCTGGGCGCTCTATGCCGAAACGCTTGGCCATGAAATGGGGCTTTACCGCGACCCGATGCAGCACTGGGGCACGCTGGATGACGAAATGCTGCGGGCGATGCGACTGGTGGTCGATACCGGCCTTCACGCCAAGGGCTGGAGCCGCGAACAGGCGATCGCCTATATGCTGGCCAACAGCGGCATGGGCCGCAGCGATGCCACGGCCGAAGTCGAACGCTATATCGCCTGGCCCGCGCAGGCGCTGAGCTACAAGATCGGCGCGCTGACCATCCAGCGCCTGCGCCGCAAGGCGCAAACGGCGCTGGGCGCGCGGTTCGACTTGCGCAAGTTCCACGCCCAGGTGCTGGGTTCGGGCGCCCTGCCGCTGCCGGTGCTGGAAGCCAAGATCGACCGCTGGATCGCTGCGGGCGGTTAGGGGCTTCTTGCCCTGCTTCTGCATTTGAGGCACCCTGCCCGGCGGGATAAAGAGGATGGGGGCACACTATGACCACCCAGCAGGCACGCGTCGCGCCGGTCACCGTCGCGAAAGACCTTACATTCGCCGATCTGCGCACCGCACTGGCCGCGGGATGGCGCGATTTTCGCTCTGCGCCGGGCTATGGCATTTTCTTTGGGGCGATCTACATGCTGGCCGGGCTGTACTTGTGGTACGCGCTGACCACACAGGGCCAGTCGATGTGGCTGATCCCCGCCGCCGCCGGTTTCCCCCTGATCGCGCCGTTCACCGCCGTGGGCCTGTACGAAGTCAGCCGTCGCCGCGAGGCGGGCTTGCCGCTGTCGTGGGGCCATGTGCTAGGCGCGCTGCGCGGGCACGGGGATGAACAGTTGCCGATGATGGGCGGGTTCATCTTTGTCGGCTTCACGTTCTGGATGATCCTGGCCCATGGCATTTTCGCGATCTTCATGTCCGAAAGCGGCATGGGCGCGGAATCGCTGTCATTGCTTTCCACCGGCAGCGGGATCGCGATGCTGGCCGTTGGCAGCATGGTCGGCGCGGGGGTGGCCTATGTATTCTACATGGTAACCGTGATCAGCCTGCCCATGCTGGTGGACCGCAACGTCGATTTCCTGACCGCCATCATCGTCAGCCTGGCCACGGTCCGATCAAACACCGTGGTCATGACACTGTGGGCCGCGTTCATCGCGGTCACGTTGTTCTTAGCCATGCTACCTGCTTTTGCCGGGCTGCTGGTGGTCCTGCCGGTGCTGGGACATGCGACCTGGCATTTGTACCGGCGGGTGGTGGCCGCTTAGATCCTCCCCATTTGGCTTCGCAAAATGGGAAGGATCTTGGTTAACCCAGCGCCTCGGCAATCAGCTTGCGCGTGTTCGCAATGCCATACAGCGCGATGAAGCTGCCCATGCGCGGGCCCTGGCTGGAACCCAGCAGGGTTTCGTACAGCGCCTTGAACCAGTCGCGCAGGCTCTCGAACCCGAAATCGGGGTTCTTGCCGATCTCATAGACCAGGTTCTGCAGGTCTTCCGCTGAGGCATCACTGGCCGTTTCGGCCAGCGCGGCATCGAGCGCGGCAAGAGCCTTGGCTTCGCCCGCCTCGGGCTTGCGGCGCAGCAGCGTCGGGGCGATGAAATCGCGGTTGGTGGCGAGCGCGGCTTCGACCAGCACGTCGACCGCAGGATGCACCTCGGGCCGGGCATCGGCGATGTAGTTGGCAAGGTACGACCAGACCTGATCGCGCGTGGCATTGGCACCCAGCACCCCGACCAGGTTGAGCAGCAGGCCAAAGGTCACCGGCAGCTTGTCGCCATCACCGCCGTGGTAGCCATTGGCGCGCAGCAGGTGCCACACCGGGTTGCCCAATTGCTGTTCGATCGGCTGGCTGGGCAGCTTTTCGCGGAACTGCCAGTATTCATCGACGTTCTTGGGAATGATCCCGGTGTGCAGGCTCTTGGCGCTCTTGGGTTCGCGGTACAGGAACAGCCCCAGGCTTTCCTCGCTGCCATAGGTCAGCCACTGGTCGATGGTCAGGCCATTGCCCTTGGACTTGGAAATCTTCTCACCGTTCTCATCCAGGAACAGCTCGTAGATCAGCCCTTCCGGAGGACGGCCGCCCAGCACGCGGGTGATCTTACCGCTTTCGCGCACGGAATCGGTCAGGTCCTTGCCGCACATCTCGTAATCGACGCCCAGCGCAACCCAGCGCATCGCCCAGTCGACCTTCCACTGCAGCTTGGACCAGCCGCCCAGGATCGAGTGCTCGATCATCTGCCCGTTGTCTTCGAACCGCACGATCCCGGCTTCTGCATCGACCACCTGCACCGGCACTTGCAGCACCACGCCGGTGGTGGGGCTGACCGGCAGGACCGGGGAATAGGTCTTGCGGCGTTCTTCGCGCAGGGTCGGCAGCATCACGTCCATGATCCCGTCGAAGTGGCGCAGGATGTTCTTCAGGGCATCGTCGAACGCGCCCGAATTGTATCGATCGCTGGACGAAACGAATTCGTAGTCGAACCCGAACCGGTCAAGGAACTGGCGCAGCATCGCGTTGTTGTGGTGGGCAAAGCTTTCATGGCAGCCGAACGGATCGGGGATCCGGGTCAGCGGCTTGCCCAGGTTGGCTTCGAGCACGGCCTTGTTGTCGATGTTGTCGGGCACCTTGCGCAGCCCGTCCATATCATCGCTGAATGCCACCAGCCGCGTCGGCGCGCCGCCGGTGAGGACTTCATAGGCGCGCCGGACCAGCGTGGTGCGCAGCACTTCCTGAAAGGTGCCGATGTGCGGCAGGCCCGATGGGCCATAGCCGGTTTCGAACAGCACCGGCGCGCCGCCCGGTTTCCCGTCCGGAAAGCGCTTTAACAGCTTGCGGGCTTCCTCGAAGGGCCAGGCCTTGGAAACTTGGGCGGCAGCGTGCAGATCGGTGTCGGTCATAACGGCGCGGCTTTTGCGCACCCGGGCGCGCAAGGCAAGCGAAACCGCCGCCCTGCGTGGTGCAGGACGGCGGCCTCTTGCCCCCAAGCCGAACTGGAGAGCCGGGTATTCGGTTTTAGCGCAGCAGCGACAGCACGTTCTGCTGGCTCTGGTTGGCCTGCGCGATCATTGCGGTCGAGGCTTGGCTGAGGATCTGGGCCTTGGCCATCGCGGTGGTTTCCGAAGAATAGTCCGCATCCTCGATCCGGCTGCGGGCATCCGACAGGTTGGTGGCGTTGCTGGTCAGGTTGTTGACCACCGATTCCAGCCGGTTCTGGCCCGCACCGATCCCGGCGCGGCTGGCGTTGACGTCGGCCAGAGCCAGATCGACATTGTCGATCGTGGTAGTGGCCAGAGCCGCCGTGGTCACGTCCAGCGCGGTGGCATCGATATTGGTGCCATCGATCGCGGCCGAGGTGATGGTGATGGTTTCACCCGAATCCGCCCCGACCTGGATGTCGAAGGTGACGTCAGTGCCCGCGGTGGTGGAGAACAGCGCGTTGCCGTTGAACTTGGTGCTGGTCAGCACATCATCGATCTGTTCGGTCAGCGCAGTGACTTCCGACTGCATATAGGTGCGGTCCGACGACTGGTAGGTGCCCGAGCTCGACTGCACGGCCAGTTCGCGGACCCGCTGCAGCATGTTGCTGACTTCAGCCAGAGCGCCATCGGCGGTCTGCGACAGCGAGATGCCGTCGTTGGCATTGCGGATACCCTGGTTCATGCCGCGGACCTGCGAGGTCATGGTGGTCGAAATCGCCAGACCCGCCGCGTCGTCCTTGGCACCGTTGATGCGCTTGCCGGTGGACAGGCGTTCCATCGCGGTGCCCAGCATCTTGTTGGCCGAAACCGAAGCGTTGGCCGCCCGGATGGCACTGATATTCGTGTTGATGACAGCCATTTGAATTTCCCTTCACGGTTGAGCCGGTGGGGGCCGCGAATGGCGCTCACCGTTGCTGGGGGAAAGACCGGCAGCGGGACGGGGAATTTAATCCGGATGGTTAACGGCGCGTTTGGATTTGGCGGAATTCCTCTGACAAGTTGCTGATTTTGCGTTGTTTAAGGGTAAAACAAATATTTTTCCCTCACAGCGCCTCGCGCACTGTTTCAGCCCCCGCCTCGCCGGAATCGCTGCAAGCGCGCAGCACGCGCTGCACCTTGATCGTGCCTTTGGCGGCGGAAACGAGCAGTTCTTCCTGCTGATCCGTGCCGTGATCCCCGCACGGATAGTTGACCACCCGCTGCGGCTTGCCCGCCAGCAGAGCGTGCCAGGCAGAGCCCGGCATGACCAGCGGATCGTCCGGATTGGCCATGCTGCCCAGCGCGTGGAGCTTGGGCCGGGCCTTGCTTACCCCCACGGCGGCATATTCGGTATGGCCGCAGGGACCGGCGCTGACCTGGACCAGAAACTCGCTCGCCACCCCGTCATGATCGTAATCGGCCATGTTCATCACGCGCGGACCGGGGCGTTTGGCGACTTGCGCGAGGAAGGCTTTGGACGAGCCGTCCGCCGCCGTGTCAAAATCGTGCTGGGTCATCTGCCGCCACTGCATCGCGGCCAGACCGTCCGAATTGTCAGCCGGCAGTTCGCGGAACAGCGGGCCGAGGTCCATCCGGTCCACCACTTTGCCGCCGCGCTTGCGCTGCAGTTCCAGCTTGCCCAGCTCGCCATAGGCAAAGCCGGTGCAGGGGCAAGTGATCGCCATCTCGACATCTTCCGGCCCGCAGATCGAGCGCGGCCTGCCCTGCCACGCGAGCTGCCACACTTCCGCCGCGCCGCCCGCACCCACCGTGCGCTGTTCGCGCAGGAACTGGGCCGGGGCAGCCAGCGCCGGGGCGGTCAGCGCAAGGGCAAGGGTCAGGGTGAGCGCACGGCCAAACGTCATCGCAATCTCCAAATATCCAGCGTACCCATGCACATGAAAGGACATTCCCGCAGTCTTGGCAAGCGCCTGCGCGGGGCTTTGGCTTGCGCGCTTTGCCGCCATGCGGCAAACCTTGCCGACAAGAGGAGAGTACCCCCATGTCCTGCCTGAACAAGGTCGCCCCGGCGCTTTTGCTGTCGCTGGTTTTCGCGCAGCCTGCCCTTGCCGAACAGCCCCCGGTCCTGATCCCGCCGCCGCCGGGCGTCAGCCTGTGGCATGGCGGTCCGATCCTGACGATGGACGGCCCCGCCCCGCGCACGGTGGAGGCCGTGGTCGAACGCGGCGGGACGATTGTGTTCACCGGCCCGCTGGCCAAGGCGCGCCGGATTGCGGGCAAGGCGGCGGTCGATCATGACCTTCAGGGCAAGACCATGCTGCCCGGCTTCGTCGATGCCCATTCGCACTTCGCCATGGCGATGCAGGTGGCGAGCGGGGTGGACCTGGGCGATCCTGCCGCGCCGGTGAAGGACGTCGCGGGGGTGCTCGCCGCGCTCAAGGCCGGGATCGTCGCGCGGGGGATCCAGCCGGGCGGCTGGGTGGTCGCCTGGAACTATGACGAGGGCAAGCTTTCCGAAAAGCGCCACCTGACCCGCGCCGAGCTCGATACGCTGGGCGATTACAAGGTGGTGCTGGTCCACTTCACCGGCCACGGGCTGGCGACCAACAGCGCCGCGATGGCCGCCGCCGGGATCACCGAGGATACGCCCAACCCGCCCGGCGGCGTTACCCTGCGCGGGGCCGACGGCAAGCTTAGCGGGGTGTTCTTCGAAAACGCCGCCTATCCGGTTTACATGAAGCTGCCCCAGCTGACCCCCGAACAACGCCTCGCCGCGCTCGATGCCGCGCAGCTGCGCTATGCCAGCAATGGCTTTACCCACATGCAGGACGGCGCATCGAGCCTGCCCGACGTGCTGTTCCTCAAGAGTGCGGCGGCGGCCAGCAACCTCAAGCTTGATCTGGCCATGCTGCCCACCAGCCAGACCATCGATGCGCTGATCAAGCGGCCGGAACTGCAGTTCGGCGCCTATCAGGGCCATGTGAAGCTGCAGGGGATCAAGTTCGTCCTCGATGGCTCTCCCCAGGCCCGCACCGGCTTCTTCACGCGCGACTACAAGAACGGCGCGCCCGATGGCCATCACCCGTGGCACGGCACCTCCAACATGACGCAGGACCAGTTCAATACCGATGCCCGCCGCGCCCATGCCAAGGGCTGGCAGCTGTTCGTCCACGCCAACGGCGATGCCGCGATCGACATGGCGATCAAAGGCTTCGACGCGGTCGGGATCAAGGCGCGGGACAACGCCCGCCCGGTGGTGATCCATTCGCAGTTCCAGCGCCCGGACCAGCTCAAGGATTATGCCCGGATCGGCGTCGGCCCCGCCTATTTCAGCAACCACACCTATTACTTTGCCGATATTCACCGCAGCAACTTCCCGGCGGAAGTGGTGGGCTTCATCAGCCCGTTCCGCTCTGCGCTGAAGGCCGGGCTGCACCCGTCGAACCATTCCGACGCCCCGGTCACCCCGCTCGATCCGCTGACCCAGCTGTGGTCCAGCATGGCCCGCCAGTCGCTGACCGGGGTGGTCAATGGCCCGGACCAGCGGCTGACCGCCTGGCAAGGCCTGCAGATGCTCACCACCGGCCCCGCCTGGCAGGTGTTCGAAGAAGGCCGCAAGGGCCGGATCAAGCCCGGCCTGCTGGCCGACTTCGTGGTGCTCAGCCGCAACCCGCTGACGACGCCGGTGGACCAGATCCGTTCGATCAAGGTGCTGCAGACGGTCAAGCAAGGTCAGACCGTCTGGCAACGGGGCGAATGACGTGGACCAGGGCCTGCCGCCGGGCCTGTTCCCCCAGCCGCTGAACCCGCAGTTCGCCGCGGCCCTGCGCGCGCAGCTGCTGCCGGGGGAGCGCCTGCTGTGGAGCGCCCAGCCGCAGCCGCGCAAGCAGGGGCTGGTGTTCCTGATCTGGCTGTTCGCCATTCCGTGGACCGCGTTTGCGCTGTTCTGGACCTGGATGGCCAGCGTGCCGCTGCGCAGCGGGCAGCAATTTGGCGGGTACATCGAATACCTGTTTCCCTTGTTCGGCCTGCCCTTCATCCTGATCGGGCTGGGTATGCTGGCCGCGCCGTTCCGCCTGCTGCTGCGGATGCGGCAAGTGGTCTATGCTCTGACCGACCAGCGGGTGATCCGGCTCTATGCCGGGCGGGTGACCAAGATCGAGAGCGTCCAGATCGATCAGGTCGGCCAGGTCGATGCCCAGCACGGGGCCGATGGCTATGGCCGCGTCTCGATCGCCACCACCCAGTTCATCGACCTTGATCGCGACCGCCGCACCGATGCCTTCACCATCCTGGGTGTCCCCGATGCGGCGCGGCTGGAACGCCTGCTGCTGGAACAGGTGCGCGCCAGAAAGGCGATGGCAGAGGTCAACGCCGGGCATGAGGCGCTCCCTCCGGGTGCTTGATCGGACCGCCGGGCGGCGCAGTTGGAACCGGCGCGGTAGACACAGAACGGGGGGTGAAAGTGTGTGACTTTCCGAACTCCCGTTCCTCCGCCAGCAGGTGCCGGTCAAATTGGCGCAGCTGGCCCAAAAGCGCGGAATCGCTGGTCTTTTGCGTCAGCGCACACAGTTCGCCCTGCCACACCACCGGCTTCACCATGCCGCCAAACGCGCGCGCAAAATGCTCCTCGACTGTGAACTTCCGTTTTCCCGCCGCGCGGCCCAGTGCATGGTCCCATGCCGCCGCGAAGCTTTCCCCGCCCGGCGCCTTGCGCAGCCGATAGGCACTCTCGCGTGACATCCCCACCTTGCGCGCCGCCCCCAACACCGACCGCGTCCGCGCCAGCGCGACCAGAAACCCCGCCTGCCGCCGCGGCGTCCAGCCATCGGCGCGCAGGCGCAAGGGAACGGGAAGGAACGCCGGCACCCCCTTGGGATGGCGGCGGCGCGGTTTTGCTTTGGGCCAGGTTTTCATCCGGCAGGTTAAGACAGATTTGATGCGTGTAGGAAAATGGTTTTGGTGGGGGTGCTGGTGGTGCGCCCCTTGCGTCACCCCTAACACCCCACCCTCACCACCTTCGCCGCCCTGGGCTTGACCCGGGGTCAGACTTTCTTCTGCGAGCTATCCGCGAGCCGCAACGTCGTAAAAGGCAGCCTTGCCCCCGGATCAAGTCCGGGGCGAAGGGGTGTTGAGGACGAAAATGTGGAGGAGACAACAGCCAACCAAACACGCGTCAGTCTAGCCAATACCCCCTCACCGTCGCCCCGGGCTTGACCCGGGGTCAGGCTTTTCTTCTGCGAGCTATCCGCGAGCCGCACCGCCGCAAAAGGAAGCCTTGCCCCGGATCAAGTCCGGGGTGACGGGGTGTTGGCGGGTGACAATTGTGAAATCAGCAAACATCACCCCGGACTTGACCTGCGCCCCGGCTTCCTTTGTTCTCACGCCATGGACCGAAATCGAAAAGGCGGCTGGGTCTACATCATGTCCAACCGTTATCGCGGCATGATCTATGTCGGCGTGACGGCGGACCTCGCCGCGCGAATTTATCAGCACCGGCAGGGAACCGGCTCTGACTATTGCGCGCAGCACGGCTTGAACTTGCTGGTCTGGGCCGAATCCGGTGGCAGAATCGAAGACTGCATTGCCCACGAAAAGCGCCTCAAACGCTGGCGACGTGACTGGAAGTTCGCCCTGATCGAACGCGCCAACCCGGAATGGGCGGACCTTTACGAGCATCTGATTTGAACGGAGATCGCGCCAAGGGAACAACTGGGGCCCAAGCTTGACCCTTCCCTCCCCGGCCCGCCGAGCTCAACCCAACCCCCTCACCGTCGCCCCGGGCTTGACCCGGGGTCAGGCTTTTCTTCTGCGAGCTATCCGCGAGCCGCACCGCCGCAAAAGGAAGCCTGGCCCCCGGATCAAGTCCGGGGTGACGGAGTGTTTGGGGGAGATGGAGGGAGCGAAGCAATCGCGAACCCAACCAAGGCCACCCCCTACCCCTCCCGCAAAATCTCCTCCGCCCCCGGCTTGTGCGCGCGGATTTCGGCCTTGCTCAGCCCGTTGATCTCGTGCGGGAACACCAGCCAGTCCTCGGTTTCGTGGACGTAGAAGTCCGGCTTCAGCGTGGTCTTGTTGCGGCCGGGTTTGTAATAGACGGTGGCGATCTTTGCCTCGCGGGGCATGTTGCTACGGCAGCGGGCTTTCAACTCGCGCAGGAAGGCTTCGATCGAGCGGCCGCTGTCGAACACATCGTCGATCACCAGCAGGCGGTCTTCGGGATTCAGGGTGTCGACCAGATAGCCCAGCGCATAGACCCTCACTTCCTTTTGCTGATCGATCCCGGTGTAGCTGCTGGTGCGGATCGCGATGTGATCGGCTTCGATGCCGTTGTATTCGAGCAGTTCCTGCACCGCGATCCCGATCGGCGCGCCGCCGCGCCAGATCCCGACGATGTGGGTGGGGCGAAAGCCCGCGTCGATGATCCGGTTGGCGAGACGGTAGGAGTCGATCAGCAGGTCATCGGCGGTGAGCCAGGTTTTCGCGAGGCTCATTGCGCCGCCGCCCGCACTGCCGCGACGTGGCGGGCAATGTCTGCGGGGGGCAGGAACGATCCGGTGAAGCTGTTCTCCGCCAGCTGCACCAGCTGCGCCGCGCTCAGCCCCAGCGCCGCCGTGATGCTGCGGAAATTGTCGTTGAGGTAGCCGCCGAAATAGGCCGGATCGTCTGAATTGACCGTCACTTTCAGCCCCAGATCCAGCATCCGCTTCACCGGGCTGCTCGCCATGTCCGGGATCACGCAAAGCCGCAGATTGCTTTGCGGGCAGACGGTGAGGGTGAGGCCTTCATCCGCGATCCGCCGGGTCAGCGCCGCATCCTCCAGCGCCCGGTTGCCGTGATCGATCCGCTCGACCTCCAGCAGGTCGAGCGCTTCATAAACGTATTCGGGCGGCCCTTCCTCCCCGGCATGGGCAGTGACGTGCAGTCCCAGTTCGCGCGCTATTGCAAAGACGCGCTGGAACTTGGCTGGCGGGTGGCCCAACTCGGACGAATCCAGCCCGACGCCGTGGATGCGATGGAGGTACGGCTTGGCCTGTTCCAGCGTGGCAAAGGCCTCCTCCTCGCTCAGGTGGCGCAGGAAGCACATGATCAGCCGGTAGCTGATCCCCAGCCGCGCCTCCCCGTCCTTCAACGCACGCTCGATCCCGTCCAGCGCGGTTTCGAAGGCTATGCCGCGTGTCGTGTGGCCCTGCGGATCGAAGAAAATCTCGACATGCCGGACCGTGTCGGCGCTCGCGCGGTCCAGATAGGCCCAGGTCAGGTCGTAGAAGTCCTGCTCGGTGATCAGCACCGACATGCCCTGGTAATAGATGTCGAGGAAATCCTGCAGGTTGGAGAACTCATAGGCCGCGCGCACTTCCGCCGCGCTGGCAAACGGGATCGCCACCCCGTTGCGCGCCGCCAGCGCGAACAGCATTTCGGGTTCGAGCGATCCCTCGATGTGGAGGTGCAGTTCGGCCTTGGGCAGGCGGGCGATCAGGGATTCGAGGTCTGGGTTCAGCATGCGGGCAGGCTGGCGCAGTGGGGGCAGCGGGTCAACCGCACTTGCGCCGCGTTCCGCATCCGTTCTAAGCAGGGCCATGGCCGAAGCCCTGCCCCTCCCCGCGCTCCACGCCAGCCACGGCGGCTGCTGGCTGCGCGACGGGCATGGCAACACGCGCGGGCTGGGCAAGGGCGAGGCGATTGTCGCCGCCGCCGATACTCCGCTGCTGCTGCTCAACGCGCCCTTGGTGGCGAGCAGGCTGGGCTATCCCGACCTGTCGGGGCTCGATCTGCTCGAACTGTTCGCTTTCGTCCACCCGGCGCGGTTCGTGGTGCCGACGGCCAAGGGCCTCGCCCATGCGCTCGACCTGCCCGAACCGGCGGGGGACGATTCGGTCCCGCTGCTGTTGCAGCAAGCCGCCGAGGCGCTGCTGGCGACCTGTCAGGACCCGCACTGGCAGGAACGCGAAGGGGCGTGGAACGGCCTGCAGAACCTCGTCCGGCTGCGCTGGGCCTGGGCGCCGCTGCTGACCCCGCGCATCGCCACCCCCGCCAAGGCCGAGCGCTGGCTGTTCGCCCGCCTGCCCGAATGGGAGGAAGCGCCCGAGCGGCCCCAGCCGGTGCAGGTCACGCTGGAAAGCGACGCCGTGACCGCGCGGCTGGGCCAGCTGACCGGGACCGAGGCAGAGGCCCGCCCCGCCCAACGCGCCTATGCCAGCGAGGCCGCCCATGTCTTCGCCCCGCGCCGCCGCGAAGGCCTGCCGCACCTGCTGCTGGCGCAGGCCGGGACCGGGATCGGCAAGACGCTGGGTTACCTCGCCCCCGCCTCGCTGTGGGCCGAGGCTTCGGGCGGGACGGTCTGGGTTTCGACCTTTACCAAGGCGCTGCAACGCCAGCTGCGCCGCGAAAGCCGCCGCGCGTGGGGGGAGCGCCGCGCCGATGGCAGCCGCCCGGTAGTGGTGCGCAAGGGGCGTGAGAATTACCTGTGCCTGCTCAATCTGGAAGATGCGCTGCAGGGCGGCTTCACCGGCCGCGCGGCGGTGATGGCGCAGCTGGTGGCGCGCTGGGCGGCCTATAGCCAGGACGGCGACATGATTGGCGGCGATCTGCCCGGCTGGCTCGGCACGCTGTTCCGCCAGCGCGGGGTCGCGGCGCTGACCGACCGGCGCGGCGAATGCGTCTATGCCGGGTGCCCGCACTACCGTAAGTGCTTCATCGAGCGCGCCGCGCGGGCCAGCGCGCAGGCCGATCTGGTGATCGCCAACCACGCGCTGGTCATGGTCAACGCCGCGCGCGGCCGCGATGCCGCGCAGCGCCCGACGCGGGTGGTGTTCGACGAAGGCCACCACGTGTTCGAGGCGGCGGATTCAACCTTCGCCGCCGCGCTGACCGGCGCGGAAACGATCGAGCTGAGGCGCTGGGTGATCGGCCCCGAACGCGGATCGAAGGGCCGCCGCCGGGGCCTGTCGGCGCGACTGGCCGATGTCGCAAGCTATGACGAGGCCGGGGGCAAGGCGATCGCCGCCGCGCGCCACGCGGCCGAGGCTTTGCCCGGCGATGGCTGGCTGCAGCGGCTGGTCGAAGGCACGCCCAGCGGCCCGATCGAGGAACTGCTCGCCGCCGTGCGCGCCTGTGTCTACGCCCGCGATGAAAGCGGCGGGCAGGAGGCGGGCTATGGGCTGGAGACCGAAGCCGCGCAGCTCGATGGCCCCTTCATCGAACGCGCCGGGGCGGCGCAGGCGGCGCTGGCGGAACTGCGCGGGCCGCTGATCCGGCTGGGTTCGCGGCTGGAAGCGATCATGGCCGAACCGCCCGACTGGCTCGACGGCCCGGGCCGCGCTAGAATCGAGGGCGCGCGCCACTCGCTGACCTGGCGGATCGACCTGCTGGGCGCATGGGAAGCGCTGCTCGAACGGCTCGGCGGCCCGGCTGACCCGGAATATGTCGACTGGCTGGCGGTCGAACGCGGTGATGCGCGCGAATTCGATGTGGGCATCCACCGCCGCTGGCTCGATCCGATGAAGCCCTTCGCCCGCGTGGTGCTGGAACCGGCGCACGGGGTGATGCTGACCAGCGCGACCCTGCGCGATGGCAATGACTGGGACGCGGCCGTGGTCAAAAGCGGCGCCCCCGCGCTCGGCCTCGCCCCGCGCCTGTCCAGCTTCGACAGCCCGTTCGACTATGCCGCGCAGGCCGAAGTCTTGATCGTCACCGATGTGGCCAAGGGTGATGTGGCGGCGCTGGCCGGGGCCTATGGCCGCCTGATCGAAGCCTCGCAGGGCGGCGCGCTCGGCCTGTTCACCGCGATCCGGCGGATGCGCGCGGTGCATGGCCGGATTGCCGACCGGCTCGCGCGGGGGGGGCTGCCGCTCTATGCCCAGCATGTCGATCCGATCGATACCGGCACCCTGGTCGATATTTTCCGCGACGATCCCCACGCCTCGCTGCTCGGCACCGATGCCCTGCGTGACGGGGTGGACGTGCCCGGCCATTCGCTGCGGCTGGTGGTGATGGAGCAGGTGCCCTGGCCCAAACCATCGATCCTGCACCGCGCGCGGCGGCTGGCGGGCGGCGGCTCGGCCTATGACGACCGGATCATCCGCGCGCGCCTCGCCCAGGCATTCGGGCGCCTGATCCGCAGCCGCGCGGACCACGGGCACTTCGTGGTCCTCTCCGCCGCCTTCCCCAGCCGGCTCCTGTCGGCCTTTCCGCAGGGCACCCCTGTCACGCGATTGACACTGGATGAGGCTTTACAACGCGTCGCCGCTGGTGCTTTTGGCAGGCCAGCAACGATAGAGAGCGACAGTTGAAGATCCTCGGCCTGTTCCGTCACGCGAAGAGCGACTGGCACGATCCCCGCGCCCGCGATTTCGACCGCCCGCTGAACGAGCGCGGACGCAAGGGTGCGGCGCTGATGGGCCGCCACGTGCGCAATCACGGCATTGCCTGGGACCGGGTGGTGTCGAGCCCCGCGATCCGCTGCGCCGAAACGATCGAGATCGCCTCCGCCGCGGCCGAGCGCCCGATCGCGGTCAACTGGGACCGCCGCATCTACCTCGCCAGCAGCGCCACCCTGGCCGATCTGCTGCGCGAACAGAGCGGCGATCCGCAAGCCGTGCTGATGGTGGGGCACAACCCGGGGCTGGAAGACCTGATCTTCGACCTCGTCCCCGACGACGGCTCCAGCCCGCTGCGCGACGTGGTGGAGGAAAAGTTCCCCACCGCGACCTATGCCGTGCTGGAACTGGATATCGACCGCTGGGAAGACCTCACCGACAACTGCGCCCGCCTGATCCACCTGACCCGCCCGCGCGATCTGGACCCGGCGCTGGGGCCGGAGCTGGTCTAAGCTAACGCTATCGACAGCTGTGCAAGGCTGTTGCTTTAAACCTGCCTTTCTGGACGCGACGACATTGCGGACGTTTAGGATTCCACAGTTAGGTGGGCGGTGGCGCCGAACGGATAGAGACCGGCTCAATTTCGCTGGCTCTGTCAAAGCAAAGGACCGTCTTTGAACGACAATGATTACTCGCCCGGCCGGTAATCACGACATAGCTATCTGCGTAGAGGAGATTCGCCTGCAAATCGAAAAATGACCAGTTCGACCCCGGACCAATCGAAAGAGCTGGGTGGTTGGGAAATGGAAAACCGGATACGTCGGTGGCTCCTTTCTCTATCGCGGCACGGATATCAGACATTGCCTGATCCACATCCGAAGACTCCGCCTTCGTGCGGTAGAGGCGGCAACTGAGCGCTTCACATTCTCCCAGAAAACCGGTCACCTTGATTGTTTTGCCGTTCAACCGATCTATGTCCGCTATGACCTGATCGACTGTAAGAGTCCTGGTGGCCGTCGTGCTGCCACAAGCTGTCATTGTGAGAGCCATAAGCAGGCCAATTACAGAACGAAGGTTGACGTTAACTTCCATATTCCTAGCTTAGTCAGCCGACGTCCGCTTGCCACCCCAAATCAAGAGTTCGCTCGATCCAGTGAACGCATCAAAAGCGGACCGGTAGTTCCCCTCAATATTTCCGCCAAACATCTCACTGCGGCAGCGATCGCTTTCCGAACTTTGCGGAGTAATCGCCCCCCTCACGCCATATGGATCGCCTTGACCGCCAGATAGCTGTCGAGCCCTTCCAGCCCGCCTTCGCTGCCAAAGCCTGAATCCTTCACGCCCCCGAACGGCGCATCGGCGGCGCTGATGGCGAAAGTGTTGATCCCGACCATGCCGCTTTCGATCCCGTCGCCCAGCAGGTTGGCCTGGCGCAAGTTCTCGGTAAAGGCGAAGGCGGCGAGGCCGTAGGGGAGGCGGTTGGCCTTGGCCAGGGCGTCGTCGAGCGTGCTGAACGGCGCGGCCACCGCGACCGGGCCGAACGGTTCGTTGTTCATGATGTCCGCGCTGTCGGGCACATCGGCCAGCAGGGTCGGCTGGAAGAAGAACCCCGCGTTGCCGCGCTTGCCCCCGGCCATCACCCGCGCGCCCTTGGCCGCGGCATCCTCGACCAGCGCGGAGATCGCATCGGGGCGGCGGACGTTGGCGAGCGGGCCCATCTTGGTGTCCGCATCGAGCCCGTGCCCGGTCGATACCTTGGCCGTGCGCGCGGCGAAGCCATCGACAAACGCCGAATATATCCCTTCCTGGACATAGAACCGCGTCGGGCTGACGCAGACCTGCCCGGCGTTGCGGAACTTCTGCGGCACCACCATGTCCAGCGTCTTTTCCAGATCGCAATCGTCGAACACGAGCACCGGGGCGTGGCCGCCCAGTTCCATCGTCACCCGCTTCAGACCGTCGGCGGCCAGCCGCATCAGGTGCCGCCCGACCGGGACCGAGCCGGTGAAGCTGACCTTGCGGATCACGGGTGAGCCGATCAGTTGGCGGCTGACCGCATCGGGCACGCCGTGGACCAGCTGGACCGTGCCGGCCGGCAGCCCGGCATCGAGCAGGCAGCGCAGCAGCATGCCGGTGCAGCCGGGGGTTTCCTCTGGCGGCTTGGCAATCACCGAACAGCCAACGGCCAGCGCCGCCGCAACCTTCTTGGCCATTAGGTCGAGCGGGAAATTCCACGGACTGAACGCCGCGACCGGGCCGACCGGCTGTTTGGTCACCAAGGCGCGCTGCCCGGTGGGGCGCGGCAGGACGCGGCCATAGACGCGAGTCGCCTCTTCGGCGCACCAATCGAAGAACCCGGCGCTGCTGACCACTTCGGCGCGCGCTTCGGCCAGCGGCTTTCCCTGTTCCAGCGTCAGGGTGCGGCCAATCACATCGGCGCGTTCGCGCAGCAGGGCGGCGGTTTTGCGCAGCACAGCCGCGCGCTGATCGGCAGGGGTGGCACGCCAGGTCAGGAAGGCACGGTCAGCGGTGTCGAGCGCTTCGTCGAGATCGGCGGCAGTGGCCAGCGGCACCTCGGCAATCACCTCGCCGCGCGCGGGATCGACCACCGGAAACAGGTCGCGTCCTTCGCCCACTTTCCAGCTGCTGCCGATGAACAGCGCCAGATCCGCCTCGTAATCGTATGCCATGCCGAACCTCACTTGGAAGGGAGGCGCGGACTGGTAACGGATGAAACGGGTTTTGGCGAGAGCCGATCAGCTCTCGTGCAGTGCCTGGACCAGGGTCGTGCGCAGCGCAATCAGGCGGGCGCGGTTGGCGAACTGGTTGCCGACCGGGGCAGCAGCAGGCGCGGCAGGCGGGGGCGCGGCAGGGGCCGGTGCAGCCGGAGCGGCGCGTTTGGCCGCCCCGCCCTGCAGCGCCATTTTCGCACCTTTCAGGGTATAGCCTTCGCGGTGGACCAGCCGGTCGATCGTTTCGACCATGGTGACATCCTCCGCCCGGTAATAGCGCCGCCCACCGCTGCGTTTCAGCGGCTTGAGCATCGGGAACTGTTCTTCCCAGTATCGCAGCACGTGCGGGCGCAGGTTCAGGGCCTTGGCCACTTCACCGATGGTGCGCAGGGCCCCTTCATCCTTGCCATCGGCAAAGCGGGGGGACTCCTCAGGCGGGGAGAACAGATCCTCCCCCCCGGTCACCCTTTGGCGATCCGGTCTTTCAGCATCTGGCTGGCACGGAAAGTGAGCACACGGCGCGGGGTAATCGGCACTTCAACCCCGGTCTTGGGATTGCGGCCGATCCGCTGGCCCTTGTCGCGCAGCAGGAAGGTGCCAAAGCCCGATATCTTGACGTTTTCGCCCTGTTCCAGCGCGCCGGACATCATATCAAGAATCGCTTCGACCATGCCGAGCGATTCTGAGCGCGACAGACCAACCTTGCGGTTGATCGCTTCGGCCAGATCGGCCCGGGTCAGTGTGTTCATCGAGCGCATGCAGCGCTTCCCCCAATGCTAGTGGCGCGACCACCGAGTCGGGAGAATAGTCCAAAATCACGCAATTGCAACGCAATCGGCAGCATTCTTCAACGCCGCGGAAACCATTCAAACCCGCAGCAAAGTGGCGCCCCAGGTAAAACCGCCGCCCATCGCCTCAAGCACGATCAGCTGCCCGGGCCGGATCCGCCCGTCGCGCACTGCCGTATCAAGCGCGAGCGGGACCGAGGCGGCGCTGGTATTGGCGTGCCGGTCCACAGTCACGACCACGCGTTCGGGCGGCAGGCCCAGCTTTTTGGCGGTCGCATCGAGGATCCGCTGGTTGGCCTGATGCGGCACCACCCAGTCCAGATCGGCAGGGGCAAAGCCGCATTCGGCCAGCACATTGCCCAGCACATCGGCCAGATTTACCACGGCGTGGCGGAACACCTCGCGCCCCTTCATCCTGAGGTGCCCGACGCTTTGCGTGGTCGAAGGCCCGCCATCGACATAGAGCAGTTCGTTGTGCGCCCCATCGGCATGGAGGTGCGTGGCCAGGATTCCCGGCCCATCCGCCGCCACATCGCGCGCTTCCAGCACCACGGCGCCGGCTCCGTCGCCAAACAGCACGCAAGTCGCGCGGTCTTCCCAGTCGAGCAGGCGGGTCATGGTTTCGGCCCCGATCACCAGCGCGCGCTTGGCCATCCCGGCCTTGAGCATCGCATCCGCGACCCCCAGGCCATAGAGAAAGCCCGAGCAGACCGCCGCGACATCAAACGCGATCCCGCCGTTCGCCCCGATCGCGTCCTGCACGATCGTGGCGGTGGCCGGAAAGGTCTGGTCCGGAGTGGTGGTGGCCAGCACGATCAAGCCGATGTCGCTGCCTTGCACCCCCGCGGCGGCCAGCGCCTTGGTCGCGGCTTCGATCGCCAGGGTAGAAGTGGTTTCCCCCTCGCCCGCGATGTGGCGCTGGCGGATCCCGCTGCGCTCAACGATCCATTCGTCGCTGGTATCGACCGTCTGTGCCAGTTCCTGGTTGGAGACGACTCGGCGCGGCAGGGCAGAGCCGGTGCCGGTCAGAACGGAACGCAGGGTCATTCGGCAGCCTTCGGGCTCGTGCGGAGGTTTTGGGCGCCCAGCCGGGCAAGGTCGGCGGCGATCCGTTCGGTCAGGCTTTCTTCCAGCAGCCGCGCGGTGACCGCCACGGCATTGGCCACACCCAGCGCCGAGGCCGAGCCGTGACTTTTCACCACCACGCCGTTCAGCCCCAGGAACACCGCACCGTTGTGGTTGTTGGGATCGAGATGATGCTTGAGCAGCTCGGTCGCCGGGCGGCTGACCAGAAAGCCGAACTTGGAACGCAGCGAGCTGGCAAAGGCGCGGCGCAGCAGATCGGCCACGAACCGGGCGGTGCCTTCAACTGCCTTCAGCGCGATGTTGCCTGAAAAGCCATCGGTCACCACCACATCAACGTCGCCGCGGCCCAGCTTGTCAGCCTCGATAAAGCCGTCGAACTGGATCGCCAGGTCCTGCGCCGCGGCCTTGAGGATCGCGGCGGCATCCTGCAGCTGGCCGGTACCCTTGGTTTCCTCGCTGCCGATGTTGAGCAGGCGGACGCGCGGGGCATCGTGGCCGGTGACGATCCGGGCATAGGCTGCGCCCATCACCGCGAACTGCACCAGGTTGCGGGTATCGCATTCGGTATTGGCGCCCAGATCCAGCATCACCAGATCGGTATCGCCCAGAGTGGGCAGCAGCGCCGACAGCGCGGGCCGGTCAATCCCCGGCATGGTCCGCAGTGCCAGCTTGGCCATAGCCATCAGCGCGCCGGTGTTCCCGCCGCTGACCGCCGCCCCGGCATCCCCCGCCTTCACGGCATTGATCGCCATGCCCATCGACGTGGTCCTGGCGCGGCGCAGCGCCTGAGTCGGCCGCTCATCGCCGCTCACCACATCGGGGGCGTGCAGAATCTCGCTCGCGGCGCGCAGGTTGGGATGGCTGTCGAGCGCGGACTTGATCCGCTCTTCATCGCCGACCAGCAGGAATTTGAAGCGATCGTGGCGGCGACGCGCCAGCGCCGCGCCTTCGATCATCACGCGCACGCCTTCATCGCCGCCCATCGCATCAACGGCGATACGCGGCAGGCTCATGCGTCTAACCCCCTGATTTTCGCAGCGAGCTTAGAGCCCGACGGCGAGGACTTCGCGACCGTTGTAGTGACCGCAGGCCGGGCACAGGTTGTGCGGGCGCTTCAGTTCACCGCAGTTCGAGCATTCGTGGAATGCTTCGACCTTCAGCGCATCATGGCTGCGGCGCATGCCCCGGCGGGAGGGCGAAGTTTTTCTTTTGGGGACAGCCATTGCGGCACCTGTTCCTGCAAATTCTAGACGTCTAAGAAGGCCGCGCTGGGCATGAAGGCCGGGCGGAGCGAAGGCGCGCCTATACAGATTCTGTAGCGGGTTGCAAGCTTCGTCAGTCCGAATGATCCAGCCGGGTCGACACTAGGGTCGAACAGGGGAGAATACGATGCTGCTGACAACCACCCTTTCACTGGCCGCCGCCGCGGCTGTCATCAATTTCTGGCTCGCGCTGCGCTGCGGCCAGGTTCGCGCCAAGGAAAAGATCAGCATCGGCACGGGCGGCAGCGACCTGCTTGAACGCCGGATGCGCGCGCAGCTCAACTTTGTCGAGAACACCCCCTGGGTGCTGCTGCTGATCGCCGGGATCGAACTGGCGAGCAAAGGCGGCGCCTGGCTCGCCCCGATCGGCGGGCTCTATATGCTCGGCCGGGTGGCGCATGGTCTGGGCATGGACGGCACCAACCTGGAAAAGGGCCGCGGGATCGGCACCCTGATCACGATGCTGACCCAGCTGGGCCTGGCCGTGGTCGCCGTGCTGGTGGTGCTGGGCGTGATGTAACGGAAGCAATCCTCCCCGTTCGCGGGGAGGATATTCCGGCTCAGCTCAACGCGTAGTCGCTGACAAAGCCGTTGGTCTGCCGTTCGCGTCCGAACGTGCTGTTGGGGCCGTGGCCGGGCACAAAAGTCACATCATTGCCCAGCGGCCACAACTTTTGCGTGATCGAATCGATCAGTTGCTGGTGATTTCCGCGGGGAAAATCGGTCCGCCCGATTGAGCCCTGGAACAGGACGTCACCCACGATCGCCAGATGCCCCAGCGGATAGTGGAACACCACATGCCCCGGCGTGTGGCCCGGGCAATGAATCACGTCGAGCTCAACCTCGCCCACCGTTACCGTATCACCATCTTTCAGCCAGCGGTCCGGCACGAAACCTTCGGCCGGCATGTTGTACTGCCGCCCCGATTCCTCCAGCCGGTCGAGCCAGAACTGGTCGTCCTCGTGCGGCCCTTCAATCGGCACGCCCAGCTCGCGCGCATAGATCCCCGTCACGCCGCAGTGATCCATGTGACCGTGGGTGACGAGCAGCTTTTCGATCGTCACGCCCACCCGCGCCACCACGTCGCGCACCTTGTCGAGATCACCCCCGACATCGCACAGCGCACCGCGCATGGTCTTGGTGCACCACAGCAGGGTGCAGTTCTGTTCAAGCGGGGTCACCGGGATGATCCCCACGCGCAGCGGCGGTTCGGTCTGTTGGTCGGTCATGCGCTGGATGTGGCGCGGAGCCGCGCCGATTGCAATCCCATCACAACCGCCCGCTTTTCCACACCACCCGGCCGATCACCTCGACCTCGCCGGGATCCAGTTCGATCGTGCGGTAGGCCGGGTTGTCGCTGACCAGGGCGACCACGCCGGGGCGGGCGAGGTCGAGGCGTTTTACCAGCAAGGCATCGCCAATGCGGACCACGTGGATGCCGTCGCGCAAGGGGCGCGGGGAGCGGTCGACGAGGATTTCGTCGCCATCGCGCAGGGTCGCTTCCATCGAATCGCCTTCCACCCGGATCGCGGAGAGCATCGCCGGATCGAGCCCCTGTTCGCGCAGCCATCGCGCGGCAAAGCGGAAAGCGCCGATCGGCATTTCTTCCAGCGCCAGCGCCCCCGGCCCGGCCGATGCGCCCAGCGGCAGGCGCGGAACGTCCACCCAGTCCCCCCGCAGCGGCTTTACCACGGGCGCAGAGGAATTTTCCTCTGGCGCGCCGAGTTCCGATTCGTCCACGCCAAAGAACCGCGCGAGCGTGCGCCGGTCAGTCTCTTCCAGTTTGCGCGGGCTGCCTTTGCGGATGAACTGCTGCAAATAGGTGCTGTTACGGCCAATCAGTTCTGACAGGCCGGACAGGCTGGCGCCGCGCTCGGTCGCAAGATCGAGCAAACGGGCACGAGGATCATGGGTAACCATGAATCGTACTTAGCCGATGTATTTTTCCTAGACAAGTAGGATTTCACCCTCAACAACAGGATTATTCCCACGGCGATTCGCCACCAGTCAGGAGGAATTTGCCCATGCTGATTCGCCGGATCGAGCGCTTTCTGCGCGAAACCGGAATGCCCTGGACCAAGTTCGGCCGCCTCGCCGCGCAGGATCCCCGCTTTGTCGAGGATCTGCGCAATGGCCGCGTGCCCCGCCCGCGCACGGAACGTCGGGTGGAACATTTCATGAACATCTACAAGGAAAACGCCCGTGCAAATTGATCCCTCCGCCCAGTCTGCGATGCGCCAGCTGCTCACCCGCCCGGTTCGCCGCAGCACCTGGCTGCACCTGCTTTCGGCCCTGATGGAACTGGCCCGGGGCCAGGCCGAACTGATCAGCCACAGCGAACGCGCCTGGGCCAGCGCGACCTTTGCGGGCACCTGCCACCGGGTGTTGCTGCGCTTTGACGGGGGCACGGCGGTGGAGGCGGGCGAACAGTTCATCGATGGCTTGGGCGAACACGAATTCACCATCCCGCGCCAGCTGGTGGCCGATGCCGCCGTGATGGAAGCCAGCCACACCGCGTTGCCCCAGCCCTGCCTTGAAGTGACGGTGGAACTGCTGTTGCTTGATGACGCCTAGCGGGCTAGCCCGGCCCCTGACCCAAGGGCAAAGGGACGCAATCGTGGCCGATCTGACAGCGCGCTATGCAATCTATGACGATTTTCTGGAGGCCGACTGCGCCGATCGCCTGCTGCAATTCGCCATGGACAACCAGGCCAGCTTTGCCCCTACCCGCGTCAAGCAGGGCGAAGGCAGCAATGTCGCCACGGAGTATCGCCACTCAACCCGGTTTGAAGCACCGCCCGGCCCGCCGATGCTGGAACTGCGCGCTGCCCTGACCGCGCGGTTCCCCGATCTGTGCGCGGCGGTGGGGGTCAAACCGTTTGACCTTGCCCGGTTCGAAATGGAAATGGCGGCGAGCGGCGATGGCGACTTTTTCGGGCGGCACATCGATACCTTCAGCGGTGACAGCCGTGAGCGCGGGCGCGACCGGATCCTGACCGCAGTCTATTACTTTCATCGCCAGCCCAAGGGGTTCGAGGACGGCTTGCTGGCGCTCTATGGTTTCGTCGCGACCGAACCGGCCGCCCTGATCGAACCGCGCCACAACCGCTTGCTGGTGTTCCCCTCGATCGCCCCACACGAAGTGCAGCCGGTGAAGTGCGCCAGCGGTCTGTTTGCCGATGCGCGTTTTACCGTGAACTGCTGGTTCAACCGGGGAATGACGGGTCAGTAACCCCGCGCCAGGTCCACTTCGCTTTCCATCACCCCGCCCGCGCGGAACACCGACAGGTTGCGCAAGAACCGCTCCGCCGCGCGTTCGAACATCCGCGTCTGCGCCCGCCCGGACAGGTGCATGGTGACCACCGCGTTGTCGAGGCTCCACAGCGGATGCCCCTCGGGTAGCGGCTCGGGCGTGGTCACGTCCAGAAACGCCCCGCCGATGCGCCGGTCCTGCAAGGCCACGACCAGCGCCGCCTGATCAACCACGCCGCCACGCGCGATGTTGATCAGCACCGCGTCCGGCTTCATCGCCGCCAGTTCCGCCGCGCCGATCAGGTGTTCGGTTTCGGGGGTCTGCGGCACGGCCAGGATCACCCAGTCAAACTCCCCCAGCCGCGCGCGCCATGCCTCTGGCCCCAGTGTGCCCGGCCCGGGGCTGCGGCGGACCTTGGTGACTTCCACTCCGAACGCTGCAAGCCGCCGGTCAATCTCCTGCCCGATCGCGCCATAGCCCAGGATCAGCGCCTTGCTTTCGAACAGTTCGCGCTTGCCCGGCGCATCCTTCAGCCATTCGCCCCGCGCCTGCGCGCGCAGCACCGCCGGGTAATCCTTGGCGAAGGACAGCATGCCCATCACGACATATTCGGCGATGGTGATCGCGTTGATCCCCGCCCCGTTGGTCAGCCGCACCCCGCGCTGCGCCATCAGATCGAGCGGGAAGAAATCAAGCCCGGCATAGCCGGTGTTGAGCCAGCGCATACGCTCTGCCAGACGCACCGCCTCGATCACGTCGGCTTTGGTATACATATCGAACCAGCCAATCTCCGCCTCAGGCGCGAGGGCAAAGACCTCATCCTTGGTGGCATACCAACGCGGCTCGACCCAATCGGGCAGCCGCGGTTCGAGCATGGGACGCAGCAGGGCGTTGATTACAGTGACGGTCATTTGACTTGGCCCTTCGAAAGCGCGAACCTGTTTCGCAATAGGTAGTTGGAGGACGCAATGAAAGGCACATTGGCGCTGATCGCATTGGCTTTGATCGCGGCACCAGGCTGGGGACAGGATCTTCAATCGCAGGAAGTTGTGGTCACGGGTTCGCGGATCGAGCAGGACGGATACCAACGTGACATGCCCGCTGTCGGTCTGCGCAGGACGGCCGATTTCCTCGTCCAGGAAGTGACCATTCGGGGTGATTCTCGTGATCCCAAACAGCGGGCGTCCGAAATCCGTCAGATGCTCCAAAAGGCGGTGCAATTGGCAAACCAGAATGGTGTGCAATTGGCATACGGTGATTACATTCTGACGCCGTTGACGATGAGCAACCTCGACGAGGTGACCTTGTCGAATGACAATCGCCCCGACAGCCAAAAGATCGACTTCCTGGTCAAGGCCCCGTTATCGGGCAAGGAAGGCGGGGCTGCTGCTGAAAAGCGGATCGAAACCTATGTCGATGCGGTTCCCGAAGTTGGCCGTGCACAGATGGATGAAAGCGGGGATTCCTCGCTTTCGATCGTGGGTCCCGATCAGTATCGGCTGCAGATTGCCGACAAGGTGATGGAAGATGCGCGAACCCTGTCGGCCAAGATGGGGCAAAGTTATGCCGTTTCGATCGAAGGCTTGAACATGCCCGTCATGTGGACACGCGCAGGACCGTCGGAGGTCATGCTCTACATTCCCTATAAGCTGATCATTGTTCCCAAGCCCTAAGCACGAAATGAATCAAGCATCGGCGGGCGGTGCAGGCATTCGGCAAAGCTGAACGGGCGGCAGGTGAGCGGCGGCACCTGTGCCGCGGCGGGGTGCTGGGGGTTGAGATAGATCACATCGGCTTCGGGCAGTACCTTTGAGCGGATCGCACAGGTCAGTGATCGGCGCTGGGCCAGCCATTCGCAGACAAACGCCCGGATCGTGGCTTCATCCGGATCGGCCACCCGCTCCGGCACGGCATCCACTTCGGTCCAGCCGAGCACGAAATCGTCCGGGATGCCCTGCAAGTCGGCCGGCTGATACCGCAGCGCCACCAGCACCGCGAGCCCGGCCTCACTGGCCAGACTGACCACCGGCTGCCCCGATGGCGCATAGCGTGCGCCGTGCAATTCCGCCCCTTTTCCATCGAGCGCCACGAAGGGCGCGCGGGTGAGGCGCCAGAGTTTCATTCCCCCGGCTTTTCCTGCAATTCCTTGCGCAAAGTGGCCTTGATCCCGGTGGGCACGCTGTCGCTGAACAGGTCATCGACCAGCCAGCGCTGGCCCTGGCGGACCAGGATCAGGCGCTGGAGCGAGGCGCTGTCCCACCCGGCGTTGACACGCACTTTCACTTCTGCGCGGCCAGCGCCCAGCGGGCGGAGCGAAAGGCGGGTCCAGCGAAACTTCTTCGCGTCCCAATCCTGGCAATCGCAAAACCAGCCATAATCGGACATCGCGGTGAGGTTTTCGCCGGTGTGCTTGTTCCAGGCCTTGATCATGGCGGTGATTTCGGCGGAATAGACCGGCTTTTGCCAGTCCGCCGGACCGTCAATCGCGTCGCTCTTGTAACCGCCATAGGCCTTGAGCAGGGTCGCATCGATCTGCGCCGGACTGGGCCCGGCCGGCGTGGCGGCGATCAGGGCCAATGGCGTCAGCGCGAGGGCAATGCGGTGCAGTCGGTTCATCCCAGTCTCCAGTCCCAGCCCAGCGGATCGCCGTCCATCACTTCGACCCCCTGTGCGGCAAGTTGATCGCGCAGTGCATCGGACTTTGCAAAGTCCTTCGCCGCGCGGGCTTCCTTGCGGGCGGCAAGAGTGGCTTCTATTTCGACCTCGGTGATGGTCGCGGCCTTGGGACGGATGCGGAGGTCGGCGCGAGTTAGAGTGTTGAGGTTTAGGCCGAGGACGGCATCGATCGCGTAGATCGCGTCAAGCCGCTCGGATGGAATCAAGTCCGACCTTCCTGTCAACAACTCAACGATTGCCAACCCGGCGGGAGTGCCAAGGTCATCGCAGATCTCCTGATCAAAAGCCTGCAAAAGCTGATCGGTTCCAGTGCGACCTTTGCCGCCAGCCGCGACCAAGTCCTTCAACTTCGCCACCGCCATCACCAGCCGCTTCAGCCGCACCAGCGCCGCGCCCAGCCCTTCCCAGCTGAATTCCAGCTCGCTGCGGTAATGCGCCTGGAGGCATAGCATGCGGTAGGCGAGCGGGTGGTAGCCCTTGTCGATCAGCAGTTGCAGCCGCAGGAATTCCCCGCTCGACTTGCTCATCTTGCCTGAGCGTTCGACCAGAAAATTGTTGTGCATCCAGATGTTGGCGCCCGAATTGGCCGCCAGGTCGAGCCCGTTCGTGCAGCAGAACGCCTGGTTCTGGGCAATCTCGTTCGGATGGTGGATTTCGCGGTGGTCGATCCCGCCGGTGTGGATGTCGAACGGGAAACCCAGCACCTGCCCCGACATGACCGAGCACTCGAGATGCCAGCCCGGCGCGCCCGGCCCCCAAGGACTGTCCCATTCCATCTGGCGCTTCTCGCCCGGCGGGGTCTTGCGCCAGATCGCGAAGTCGGCCGCGTTGCGCTTGCCCTCCACGGCCTCGATCCGCCCTTCCCCGTCCTCGGTCTGGGCGCGGGCGAGGCGGCCGTAATCAGCCACGGTCGAAACGTCGAAATAGAGCCCGCTGTCGAGTTCGTAGCAGTGCTTGTCGGCGATCGATTTGGCAAATTCGATCATCTGCGGGACGAACTCGGTGGCGATGGTCCACTGCGCCGGCTGGCGGATATTGAGCGCCTGCACGTCGGCCCAATAGGCCTCGGTATAGTGCCGGGCGATGTCCCAGATCGACTGCGCGCGCCCCTCGGAAGCGACTTGGGCCGCCATCTTTTCCATCTTGTCCTCGCCGGCGTCGGCATCGTCGGTCAGGTGGCCGACATCGGTGATGTTGATCACGTGGGTCAGCTTGTAGCCCTTGAAGCTCAGCGTCCGGCCCAGAATGTCGGCAAAGACATAGGCGCGCATGTTGCCGATGTGGGGGTAGTTATAGACCGTCGGCCCGCAGCTATAAACGCGCGCCTCGCCGGGATGGACGGGCTGGAACGTTTCCAGCTGGCGGGTCAGGCTGTTGAAGAGGCGCAGTTCGGTCATGGCCTTGGCCTTACGCGGGGCGGGACGAAGGTCAAGCCCGCAGACCCCTGCGCCGCCGGGTCAGAACCCTTCCCAGCGCACCACGTTATCCAGCGGTTCGCGCGAAACCGGGAAGCTGTTGACCGCCGCATCGCGGTCCCCCCAGCCGATCGCCACGCCGCAGAAGAAGATGTGATCGTCCGGGATCGCCACCACTTCGCGGATCTGCTTCTGGTACACCGCCCAGGCCTCCTGCGCGCAGGAATCCAGCCCTTCTTCGCGCAGCAGCAGCAGCACGGTCTGCAGCCACATGCCGATGTCGCTCCACTGCGGCAGGCCCATGTAGCGCGGGGTGTGGACCAGCATCAGCACCGGCGCGCCGAATGCGCGGAAATTGTTGGCAAAGACCCCCATCCGCCCGGCCTTGTCCTCGCGCGGGATCTCCAACGCGGCATACATCGCTTCGCCCACCCCGAACCGGCTGGCGGCATAGCGGCCTTCCAGCTCGGCCGGATAGATCGGATATTCGGCGCTGTAGGCGGCCAGCCCCTGCGGGATCGCAGCGGCGACCGCATCCCTGATCTGCGCCAGCGGATCGCCCGTGACCATGACCGCGTTCCACGGCTGGGTATTCCCGCCCGACGGCGCATTCTGCGCCTTTTCGAGCACGCGGCGCAGCACGGCGGGATCGACCGGCTTGTTGAGAAAAGCCCGGATCGAGCGGCGGGACTGGACGGCTTCGGTGACGTTCATAGAAATTGGATCGCTCTTCAGAACAGTTCGTCGATATCGCGCGCACCGTGCAGGACGCGGGCGATGGTAACCTGCTCCTCGGTTACCTCGAAGACGATGTGGTAGGGGTAATGCAAGGCTGAGCGCAAACCGGGTCGCCAGTAGTCGCGCGGGGTGAAGCTCAGCGGTCGCTCGGCAATCTGTTCGATCTTTGCGAACAGCTCTTCGGAAAACGAAAACGCGCGTTCCGGGTTATCGCGGGCAATGTAGTCGGCAATTTCCTGCAGATCGATGATCGCCGCTTCGGCCAGAACCCAAGGCAGCATCAGCTCTGGCTCGAATACTCGCGGGCCTTCGCCGCGACGAATTCACGCAGCTCCTCCAGTGCGGTTGGTCCATCGACGAACGGCCCTTCGAGGCCCTTGGCAATTTCCGCTCTCAGCCGCTCCAGCGCGTCCTGCCTGCGGACCTGCCGCTCTGCCCAGTCACGCACGGCTTCACGAATGATTTCGCCGGTTGTCGCATACTCACCATCATCGACCGCCGCCTGCATGCGCGCCACGATGTCTTCCGGAAATGCTACGGAAATCGGATCGATCTTGCCCATGAAGTGAGGTTCTCACAAATCCGGAATACAGGCAAGCGAGCTATTCCTCCTCGAACAGCCCCGCCAGCTGCTCGATCATCGTCCCGCCGAGTTGCTCGACGTCCATGATCGTCACCGCGCGGCGGTAATAGCGGGTCACATCGTGGCCGATGCCGATCGCCACCAGCTGGACCGGGCTTTGCCGTTCGATCCAGTCGATCACCTTGCGCAAGTGCTGCTCCAGATAGCCCGCGCTGTTCACGCTGAGGGTGCTGTCATCGACCGGCGCACCGTCCGAAATCACCATCAGCACGCGGCGATCCTCGGGCCGGGCTAGCAGGCGGGTGTGGGCCCAGAGCAGCGCCTCGCCGTCGATGTTTTCCTTGAGCAGGCCCTCGCGCATCATCAGGCCCAGATTGCGGCGGCTGCGGCGATAGGGTTCGTCGGCGCGCTTGTAGACGATGTGGCGCAGATCGTTGAGGCGGCCGGGGTGCGCGGGCTTGCCAGTGCCCAGCCAGGCCTCGCGGCTTTGTCCGCCCTTCCACGCGCGGGTAGTGAAGCCCAGGATCTCGGTCTTGACCCCGCAGCGTTCCAGCGTGCGGGCCAGCACATCCGCGCTGATCGCCGCGATCGAGATCGGGCGGCCGCGCATCGATCCGCTGTTGTCGATCAGCAGGGTGACGATGGTGTCCTTGAACTCGACATCGCGCTCGATCTTGTAGCTGAGCGAGGAACCCGGCGAGACCACCACCCGGGCAAGCCGCGCGGCGTCCAGAATGCCTTCTTCCTGGTCGAAATCCCAGCTGCGGTTCTGCTGTGCCATCAGGCGGCGCTGCAGCCGGTTGGCCAGCTTGGTGACGATCCCCTGCAGGCCCTTCAGCTGCGCATCGAGATAGGCGCGCAGCCGGGTCAGTTCATCCTCGTCACACAGGTCCTGCGCGGCGACGACCTCGTCGAAGGCCTCGGTATAGGCCTTGTAATCGAAGTTGGCGGGCAGATCGGTCCACGGGCGGTTGGGCCGGACCGGCAGCATGCCCTCCTCGCCCTCGTCGCCCGCTTCGCCGTCAGAGGCGTCTTCCTCCATCTGGCGTTCGGTTTCGCCTTCGCCGTCTTCCTCGCCCTCGCTGGGTTCGGCGGCGACTTCGCCCGCGCTGTCGTCCTGCTGGGATTCGCCGTCCTCGCCGGAATCGTCGCTGTCGTCCTCGCCGTCCTGATCCTCGCCGTCTTCGGTATCGGGTTCAAGCTGATCGGTGCGGGTCAGCTCCAGGTGCTGAAGCATGTCGAGCGTGAGCTTCTGGAAGGCCTGCTGATCGTCCAGCGTCAGGGCCAGAGCGTCAAAGTCCTTGCCCGCCCGCTCGCCAATCCAGCCGCGCAGCATTTCCACCCCGGCGCGGGCGCTTTCGGGCACTGGCTGGCCGGTCAGGTGTTCGCGCAGCATCAGGCCGAGCGCGGCCTGCAGCGGCACTTCATCGGGCCGGCTGGCGCGGGTGATCGGATCGCCGCCCAGCCGCACCATGGTCGCCGCATCCAGATTGGCGCGCATCCCGGCATAGGCATTGGCGCCCAGCGCCTCATACCGCACCGCTTCTACCGCGTCATAACAGGCGCGGGCCGATGGCTCGCTGGGGGCATGGCGCGAATGCAGCGCTTCATTGTGGTGCTTGAGCCGCAGCGCCATCGAATCCGCAAAGCCCCGCGCCTCCATCGCCTGCTCGCGCGGCAGGGTGCGGCCGGGCATGGGCACGCGGAAGTTCTTGCCATTGGCCACTGCCGCGTCGGCGGTCCAGGCCACTTCCACTTCCGGCTCATGCGCGATCGCGCGGCTGGCACCGGTCAGGACGCTCTTGAAGCGATCGAGGGGGGATTCGTCGGACATTCAGGGCCTTTTCAGATGCTTTGCCCGGTCTTGGCCCAATCGGCCATGAAGCCTTCGATCCCCTTGTCGGTCAGGACGTGTTTGACCAGCCCCTTGATCACGGCGGGCGGCGCGGTCATCACGTCGGCGCCGATCTTGGCGGCTTGCAGCACGTGGAGGCCGTGGCGGACTGAGGCGACGAGGATTTCGGTCTCGAAATCGTAATTGTCATAGATCAGGCGAATGTCGCTGATCAGTTCCATCCCGTCAAAGCCGTTGTCATCATGGCGGCCCACGAACGGCGAGACGAAAGTGGCCCCGGCCTTGGCCGCCAGCAGCGCCTGATTGGCGGAAAAGCAAAGCGTGACGTTGACCATGGTGCCGTCGCTGGTCAGCGCCTTGCAGGTCTGCAGCCCGTCGATGGTCAGCGGCACCTTGATGCAGACGTTGTCGGCGATCTTGCGCAGCACTTCAGCCTCACGCATCATCCCGGCATGGTCGAGCGCGACCACTTCGGCGCTGACCGGGCCGTCAACGATCCCGCAGATTTCCCGGGTCACTTCCATGAAATCGCGGCCCGATTTCATGATCAGGCTGGGATTGGTGGTCACCCCGTCGAGCAGCCCGGTGGCGGCCAGTTCCTTGATGTCGGCGATTTCGGCGGTGTCGGCGAAGAATTTCATTGGGTCTGGCCCCCTGTAACGGATGCATCGAATCTGTCCTTCGAGCCTATACCCCGGTGACAGCGCCGCGCCACCCCATATAGGAGGCCTGATGCACCGCGTCCGACTCCTTGTGTTCAACCCCGTGCTGAACGTGCTCGATTACCGGGTGCCTGATGGCATGGCGGTAGAGCATGGCTCGGTCGTGCTAGCCCCGCTGGGTCCGCGCCAGGTGCTGGGGATCGTGTGGGAGGCGGAGCGGCTGGAAGGCGCGGAAGTGGCCGATGCCCGGTTGCGGCCCTTGCTGGAAGTGCTGCCGGTCCCGCCCTTCCCTGCACCTCTGCGCCGCCTGATCGAATGGTGCGCGGACTATTACGTCGCGCCGATCAATTCGGTGGCGCGGATGGCACTGGGATCGATGGCGGCGCTGCGCGGCGGCGGGACCACCACCGAATACCGGCTGAGCGGGCTGGAGCCTGCGCGCCTGACCCCGCAGCGCGCCGCCGCGATGGATGCGCTGCACGGCGAACAGGCCTCTATCCGCGAGCTGGCGGAACTCGCCAGCGTGAGTGAAGGCGTGCTGCGCGGCATGGTGGGGGCGGGCCTGCTGGAACCGGTGACGGTCGATCTCGACCGCCCCTACCCCCGCGCCAATCCCGATTTCGTCCGGCCCGAACTCAATCCGGAGCAACAGGCGGCGGCGGACCGGTTCGTGGCGGCAGTGGGGGCCGGAGCGTTCCAGCCGTTCCTGCTCGACGGGGTGACCGGATCGGGCAAGACCGAATGCTATTTCGAAGCGATTGCCGAGGCGCTGCGGCAACGCCAGCAAGTACTGGTCCTGCTGCCCGAAATCGCCCTGACCGAAAACTTCCTGCGCCGGTTCGAGGCCCGGTTCGGCACCCCGCCGGTGCTGTGGCATTCGGGCCTCAAGCAAAGCGAACGCCGCCGCGCCTGGCGGGCGATCGTGGGCGGGCAGGCGCAAGTGGTGGTCGGGGCAAGGTCGGCCCTGTTCATGCCGTACAAGCAGCTGGGCCTGATCGTGGTCGATGAAGCGCACGAGGTCAGCTTCAAGCAGGACGACGGGGTGCGTTACAACGCCCGCGACGTGGCAGTGATCCGGGCGCGGTTTGAAAGCGTGCCGGTGATCCTGGCCAGCGCCACCCCGGCGCTCGAATCGCTGCAACTGGCGGAGAACGGGACCTATACCAAAGTCGACCTGCCCAGCCGGTTCGGCGGAGCGCAACTGCCCGATGTCCAGATCGTTGACTTGCGCAGCGAAGCGCCGGAGCGCGGGCGCTGGCTTTCCCCCCGGCTGGTCAAGGCCATGGAAGCGCGGCTGGAACGCGGCGAGCAGGTGCTGCTGTTCCTCAACCGCCGCGGCTATGCCCCGCTGACCCTGTGCCGTCACTGCGGCTATCGCTTTCAGTGCCCCAATTGCAGCGCCTGGCTGGTCGAACACCGGCTGTCGCGGCGCATGGCCTGTCACCACTGCGGCCATCAGGTTCCGGTGCCAGAGGTCTGCCCTGAATGCCACACCCCCGATTGCCTGGTCGCCTGCGGCCCGGGGGTGGAACGGATTGCCGACGAAGTGGCCGAACTGCTGCCCCAGGCGCGACTGGCGGTGGTGACCAGCGACACGCTCAACACGCCCGAAAAGATCTCCGAATTCGTCGCCAGGGCGGAGGGCAAGGCGATCGACGTGATCGTCGGCACCCAGCTGGTCACCAAGGGCTATCACTTCCCCGACCTCACGCTGGTGGGCGTGGTCGATGCCGATCTGGGGCTGGAAGGCGGCGATTTGCGCGCGGCGGAGCGGACTTATCAGCAGGTGGCCCAGGTTGCGGGCCGGGCCGGGCGCGGGGCCAAGCCGGGCGAAGTGCTGATCCAGACCCGCCACCCCGAAGCCGCCGTGATCGCCGCGCTGGTCGGCGGAGACCGCGATGCCTTCTATGCCGCCGAGGCCGAGGCGCGGCGCGATGCCGGGGCCCCGCCGTTCGGGCGCTGGGCCGCGATCATCGTCTCATCCGAGGACGAAGCCGAAGCCCGCGACGCCGCCCGCGCAATCGGCGGCCTGCGCCCCAACCTTCCCGACGTAATGGTGCTGGGCCCGGCCCCCGCCCCGCTCAGCCTGCTGCGCGGCCGCTATCGCTACCGCCTGCTGATCAACGCCCGCCGCTCAGCCCAGGTCCAGGCGGTGATCCGCGAATGGCTGAGCCAGCTGACTTTCCCCCCCGGCGTGCGGGTGGGGGTGGATATCGATCCGTACAGCTTCGTCTAGCCAGCGTTCAGACCGGCAGGGTGACAAAGATCACAAAGGTCACACGGAATCGCTATTTTGATGAACGGATCGCTTTCGGAAATTTGCAAGCCAAACCGGTTCCTCTCGTTCGCAT
>CAZKAX010000010.1:0-60335 GCA_964550775.1 uncultured Novosphingobium sp.
TACGGCAAGATCGACAAGCGGACCATCCGCGCGTTGATGGTTGAGGCGGCTGGAACCCAGCAGGGCTAGTCAGTCCAAATCTTCGCATTCCGCTCCACCTTCAATGACCACCCAAGCTGGCCTGGAGACCTCTGCGCCCTTGGACAGCCTGAACCTAAGACGGCTTTCGACGGATCGAAATGAGCTAGCGAATGGCCGCTATGTCAGCGTAGACGGACCCAACCAGAAGCAAAACCATGAAGTCCGGACTCGCTAACAGAGCGGCCGTTCGGGGCGCTCGAGACGAGCCCTGATACCTGCCCTCTGTTCATCTTGCGGTTAAGGCGGCGCGAACGACCGGCTTCGGGACTTTGCGGCCATTCCTACATGACGTGCCCAGCGGCAGTTTCTTCCCCAATACCAGACACTGAGCGCTCCCAGGACGGGCGACGCATCGTGTCTGCATTTGTGGGCCGCTTTGGGGCTGACGCAGTCATAAGCGGACGGTGAAAATGGAATTTCAGCAGCAGAGCACAGCTTTCGGAGGCGACCTAATGCCTGGCGTTCGACACCCTTAAGGGTCAGAGTAGGCACCATCCCGCCATGCGCTACGCTGAACTTCCGGCATTCATGGCCAAGCTGCGGACCCGGTCGGCAATTGCGGCAAGGGCCCTCGAGTTCACAATTCTCACTGCCGCGCGAACCGGTGAGAGCTTGGGTGCGACCGGGTCGGAGTTCGATCTTGCCAACGCGATCTGGACTGTCCCGGCTGAGCGAATGAAGGCTGGCAAGCCTCACCGCGTGCCGCTCTCTGACATCGCCACTGCGCTGCTCATCAAACTGGCGGCCGAGTGGGGCGCTGCGCCCGGCGACTTTGTCTTTCCTGGTTCAAAGCCGAACCGGCCGCTCTCTAACATGAGTATGGCGATGCTGCTCCGCCGGATGGAGGTCCATGCAGTCACCGTTCACGGCTTCCGCTCGACCTTTCGCGATTGGGTCGGTGAGGAGACGCGCTACCCCCGCGAGGTGGCGGAGGCTGCCCTCGCGCACACCATCGGCAACGAGGTTGAGCGAGCCTACCGCCGCGGCGATGCGCTCGACAAGCGCCGGGAGTTGATGTCAGCCTGGCGGGAGTACCTCAGCGAGGGCTCAAAAAATTGAGAGCTTTCTTGAATTCTGGAATTCATGGATTTGTCTGCTGTCGCCGCATTGAGGTGATCTTGCGTTGACTCTTCCAAGTAGTTGGCCGGCTCTTGAGGATTTCTGGTGGAAGGGTACCACATGCTTTCTATGGTCAAGGCGGCGGTGTTCGGTGATATCATGCTACGGCACCTGAGGAGAAATTCTAGAAACTGGTAACTCCCCGCGCTGCCTATCCGCGCTTCGAACCAATCGGTTCATTTAACGGCCCTGTATCTCCGATGTTCGTCTCAAAATCGGCAGGCAAAGCTATGGGTTCAAATACCCGTAATCCGCTTGTTAGGGTCAATTTTAGGGTCAGGGCAGCCAAGCAAAGTACAATTATGAAAATTCAGTACCTTGCGGGAAGGGTTCGAATCCCTCCAGCTCCGCCAAAACTGCGCGAAAACCTCGTGATTTATCACAAGATAACGGCCTAACCCTGCAAAGGGTCCCACGGCACAGCGATGGCTGGACAGTCATCCCGTTTTCCGAGAACAACGCAGACTTGCGTCCAGCAAGGGAACATCCAGCTTTGACACATTGCCGCCATGAAGACATTGCTGATGATATCCGTCCGCTATTGTCGGGGCAGCCATCCAGCCTGAATCGCTTTGCTATTGCGACCTTGGTCGCCGTCGATGGACCTGCGCCGCGCGATGTCGGCGCGCAAATGTTGATCAACGATCAGCATCGCTGGGGTTTTCTGTCCGGTGGCTGCGTCGAGGATGATGTTGCCCGCCATGGCCGCGAGGTCATTGCCAATAACACGCACCGCTTGTTACGCTATGGCGCAGGTAGCCCCTGGTTCGATATCCAGCTGGCTTGCGGTGCGGGTATTTCGATTTTGGTAGAGCCAGCGAAGCTCGATGATCCTGCTATTTCAACGCTGCTCTCTGGCTATCGTGACCGCAAACCCGTCCTGTGGCAAAGCGATGGTGAAACCCGCATCGCCCATTTTGTCGAACTGGCCAGCCCGCATTTGCCGCAATGGGATGGCACAAGCTTTTCTGCGCTTTTTGAACCGCCTTTGAGGCTGGTGATCGTGGGCAGTGATGCAACGGCGCTGGCGCTGGCGGGGCTTGCGCTGCATTTCGGGACAGAAACGGTGCTGGTGGATCCAGGCGGGCCCGCGAAAGCGCCTTTTGTCGGGATAAGCTACCAGCGATCAGCCGACGCCGAAACACTCCCGCTGGATCGCTGGACTGCCGTGGCTGTGGTCACCCACGATCGGGAGAGTGATGAGTGCATGGTGGCAGCGGCATTGTCGTCAGATGCCTTTTATGTCGGTGCTATCGGCGCGCGCAGTCGGCTGCAAAGCCGCGTTGAGCGGTTGCAGCAGCAGGGCGTCAGTGCAGCAGCCATTGAACGGTTACGCGCACCCATCGGGCTTCATGGCCTGGGCAAATCGCCGCAGGACATTGCACTGTCGATCATGTCCGAAGTGAAGCGTGATTTCCACAGCCGTTCGGCCCGGGTCAGCGCGGCGGGCGTGTCGATGTCCAGCACCGCGCCTTCATCGGTGGTTGGCAGATAGCCAAGCTTCGCACCGGCTCCGCGCAGGAGCGATCCTGCTCCTGCATCGCCAGTTAACGCCATCAAATCGACTGCCGCTGCATTTACAAAGGCAACCGGATGTCCGGGCACATCACCGCGCAAGGGTCGGGCAGCATAGCCTGTCCTTTTGGCGAGGTCGGCCAGTTCCTCACAAAGGCCGTTTGGCACCAGCGGCATGTCACCCAGAAACAGGAACAGCCCTTCATATTCGTGCTGCAATGCCTCGATCCCGGCGCGGATGGAGGCCGAAATCCCTGCCGCCCAATTGGGAGCATGCACCACCTTGCACGGCAGTCCGGTCAGGGTGGCCCTGACTACGGCATGGTCTGCGCCGGAAACCACCATGGTTTCACCGAATCCAGCGGCACAGATCGCGCCTGCTGTTCGCCGTATGACCGGCTCACCAGCCAGATCCGCCAATAACTTGGGCGTTCCGAACCGGCGACTGCCGCCAGCCGCAAGGACAAGCGCAGACCAGTTGTTCAGCGCCATGCCTTGTGGCTCGTTCAAACCTTTGCCTGCGTCAGCAACGGCAATTGCCTGATCCGCTTGCCGGTCACCGCAAACAGCGCATTGGCAAGTGCCGGAGCGGCGGGCGGAACACCTGGTTCGCCGATTCCGCCCATGATGGCCCCGCTGTTCAGGAAATGGAGGTCATGCACCGCCGGCGCATCGGCAAGTTTCAGGATCGGGTAATCGGTCAGATTGCTCTGCTGCACTGCGCCCTGTTCAAGCGTGATGGCTTCCCCGATCGCCGAGGACAGACCCATGATCGTGCCGCCTTCAATCTGTGCCGCCGCGGCGTTGGGGTTAACAATGCTGCCCGCGTCAACCACCGTGGTAACCTTCAGCACCTTTGGACTGCCATCTTCCTTGACCGACGCCTCAATCACATGCGCGACGATGGTTTTGAAACTTTCGACAAGCGCCACACCGCGCCCGACGCCTTCAGGCAAAGGCGTGCCCCAGCCGCTGCGCTTGGCCACTTCGTCGAGCACCGCCAAATGGCGCGATCCGGGCTTCAGGTGCTTGCGGCGAAATTCAACCGGATCAGCCTTTGCCGCATGCGCCAGCTCGTCCATGAAGCTTTCATTGTAAAAGCCCTGCTGGGTTGAATTGACCGACCGCCAGGCACCTGCCTGCTGGTTGGAAGCATATTCATAGTGCCGCCGCGCGACCACCGGCAGGTCGTAGATGAAAGTGGTCTCGGACTCGGCGCTTTCGGGCTGGCCATAGTCGTTTGAGAAAGCGGCAATCTTGCCATCCGTGCCGATGGCGGCTTTGAGGATGGCAGCACTTTGAGGGCGGTAAGCCCCTTGTGCCACCTCTTCCTCGCGACTCCAGATCAGCTTCACCGGATAAGGTAGCTGCATGGCAAGCCTGGTCACCTGCTCGACAATTTCCATGTACATCGGCAGTCGCCGCCCGAAGCTGCCACCGATCAGCATGGGATGGAATGTGACGTTGTCGGCACCCAGCTCAGCAACCTCGGCAGCCAGCATCTTGGTCGCCAGCGGATCCTGCATCCCACCCCACAGGTTGAGCTTGCCATCCTTGAAGTGGGCGGTCAGCGCGAACGGTTCCATCATCGCATGGTGCAGGAAGGGGACCTGATACTTGGCCTCGATCGGCTTTGCGCCCAGCGCGGCCTGCACATCGCCTTCGCCGGCTTCGTCAGCTGGCTTACCCTTGGCGAACAAATCATCATAGGCCTTGAAGATCGATGCGGTCGAAATGCCCGCATTGCCGCCATCGCTGAATTGCGGCGAGAGCGCGCGCAGTCCGCCCAGTGCGGGCCAATAGCCTTTGGCAATCACGGCAACGGCATTGTCGAGCTTGATGACTTTTTCGACGCCCTTCACCGCCATCGCCGGAGCGTCGTCAACCGAGGTCAGCTTGCCGCCACGCACTGGAGCCGCCATGATCGTCGCCACGCGCATATCCGGAACGGTGAAATCCATGCCATATTGCGCGCTGCCATCGACCTTTGCGGGCAGATCGAGCCGCGGCACCGAGGTCCGCATCAGCTTGTAATCTTTGGGCGACTTTAGCTGCGGGTCACTGTCGAGCGATAATGCGGCGGCGGCAGCGGCCAGTTCGCCATAGCGCAGGGACTTGCCCGATTTGGCGTGCAGCACCTTGCTGTCCGCTGTGGTCAGCTCTGCTGCGGGCACACCCAGCCGCCCTGCCGCAACCTCGATCAACGCCAGCCGCGTTGCCGCGCCAACCTTCTGGAAGGTGACCTGCCCGGTATAACGCAGCGCCGACGATCCGCCGGTGATCTGCAAGTTCATCGAACGCGCGATGAAGGACATGAAGGATTGCGGAATGCCGTTGACGATGCCTGACTGGCCGGACATTTCACCCAGGAAGCCGCGCCCCAGCCCGGTATTGGCAAAGCCCGATTCGGCTGGTGCCGAAACCAGTCGCACTTTGTCCCAGGCCGCGTCCAGTTCCTCGGCGAGCATCTGCGCGAGCCCGGTGTTCGAGCCCTGTCCGATATCGGTGTGCGGGGAGTAAATGGTAATCTGATCATCTTCGGCGATCTTCAACCAGGTGGCAAAATTGTGCTCGCCTTCACCGGTGGTCAGCGCGGTGGCCTTGCTCGCAGCACGGCTATCGCTCAGCTTGATGCCGAACAGTCCTGCACCAACCACCGCCACACCGCCGATCAGAAAGGCGCGGCGTTTGAAGCCTTTCTTTTTCGCCGAGGTCGGCGCGGCGGCTTCGGTAAGGTTCGGATTGGGATTATCAGCCATCATGCAGCTCCATTCTGAGCGGCGGCGGCCTTGCCGGTCGCGGCATGGATAGCCTTGCGGATGCGCGGATAGGTGCCACAGCGGCAGATATTGGTCATGGCCTCATCAATCTGCGCGTCGCTTGGGCTACCAGTCTGCTGGATCAGCGCCACAGCCGCCATGATCTGCCCTGACTGGCAATAGCCGCATTGAGGGACCTGAGCATCGATCCACGCTTGCTGCACCTTATGGAGCGCACCGTCAGCGGATTTAAGGCCTTCAATCGTGGTCACTGACTTGCCCGCGACATCGCCGACGGCGATGCTGCATGAGCGCGTGATCTGCCCGTTTACATGGACCGAGCAGGCACCACAGGCTGCAACGCCGCAGCCGAATTTCGTGCCGGTAAGGCCAATGTCCTCACGCAGGACCCATAGCAACGGGGTGTCCGGTTCGGCTGTCACCGATACGGCTTTGCCGTTCACATTCAGGCTGATCGACACTTCCCGTTCCTTCCGCCGTTCGCAATATGCCCTACCGTAGCATCTTATCGCCACCGGAGCGACGGTCACTTAAATCGCGACCCTGGGTCTGCCCCACAGTTTCTGACGGGGGCAGCCAGGTTGAGCCAGGCAGCCGATGTTGCGTCCTGATGACTGCCGTTGGTTCTCAGGGCATCGAAGCCGCTGTGAACAATACCGGTCGATCGCCTGGCGCCCAGGGCACGGCCCGATGCATGATCGCTTTGAAAAGGTCTGACGCAATATGATCGGCCAGCCAAACCTTCAGGCGGGGCAACGGTTGATTGCTGAACCACTCTTGGTCGACGGCAGCGAACTGCCGCACAAATGGCATGATCGCAGCGTCGGTCATCGAGCGCACAGGTCCACAAAGCTGAGTCGTGCGGCCCAGGCGGCCATCCAGTACCTTCAAGAACTCCACGCCCATTGCGCGATGTTTGAGCGGGTCGACGCCGTAACGCTCGGGGTATTTGTATCGATCGAGATCATGCTTGAATGGGCCATCGTTCCGCGCGACCAATGCAGGGTCATCGCCTTCCAGCCAGCCTTCGGGGTCGCGCCTTGCAAGGGCCCAGCGCATGATGTCGAGGCTTTCGTCGATGACTTGACCTCCTGGCAGGACGAGCACGGGAACTGTCCCCTTGGGTGAAGCGGCCAGCATTGCTTCGGGCTTGGCGGAAAGCTTGACCTCGCGCAGGACGCAGCCTGTTTTGCTGACTGCAATCGCCAGCCTCGCCCGCATCGCGTAAGGGCAGCGGCGGAAGCTATAGAGAACCGGGCTTGTCTGGCTGATATTGGTGTCACCGGCCATGTGGTAAGGCGCGTACATCAAGGCTCTATAGCCTCAAGCAGAGCATGCGTCAGCCATCGCTGACCAAGCTGTAGTACACCAAGGGCATTTGGCTTGTGGAAAGAAGCAGTTCGTTCACCTTGCACGGATACCAGGCAGCTTCGGCGCTTTAGAATCGACCCGATCTCACCTAAAATCCTGCACAAGGCTGGAACATCCCTGTCCAGACTGCGTTAACGCACCTGATAAATGAAGATAGCCTCTCGCCGGAACCTGCTTGTGGCGCTGGCCGCAGTGACCTTGGCAATCGCCGGGTACTGGCTGTTTGCGCCGCACGATCGGGCGGTTGCTACGTTAGTGGTCAAAAGGGCTCCGGCAAACCGGATGCGAACCATGACGACTCGTAATGGCCCGAGCATGCGAAGCTGCACTTTCAGATCATTGGGTTGCGACAAGGTATACAGGCGTGGCTCCCTCAGGCATGATCAAGCGAAACCCATTGCCCACAGCTTCCTTGCGCCCTCCCGCTCCGCCAAGAGGTCATATTTCGAGCCTCTGAAATTCCTAGGAACGGCTAAAATCTGTATGTTTACGGCGATGGACTGACGATAAACATCGCGCCTGGCGGATCGCGGAGCTGGAAGCTGCGGGTCCGGGGCGATGGCCAATCATGTGACTTTAGCCTCGGCTCGGGCGATGTTTGAAAAGCGCAAAGCGTAAGCGCGCGCGGCGATGACTAATGTGCCGGTTGCTTTCGCATCCCAAGCATGCATTTCTTGGCAGCTGAAGGGCGCGAGGGTGAACTCAACGCCTGGGCTGGCGAACAATGAGCTGGCGAGGGGAAGGACGGGCGACAGGCAACGTGGACCTGCGATCTGCAGCTTTTTCGACGCTTGCGCTGATCGCGGCCCTGTTCGCGCTTGCCACGCTGGTCGAGCGGCGCTCGGTGCTGTTTCAGGCGCGCCCGCGCTGGCGGCATCTGGCCTATACATTATCGCTGGGGGTCTATTGCACAAGCTGGACCTTCTACGGCGCAGTCGGCAGCGCGGTGCGCGAGGGCTGGAACTATCTGCCGATCTATCTCGCGCCGATCCTGCTGCTGGCCTTCGCGCCGCGCTTCATCGAACGCTTGTCGGCTGCTGTGGCGGCAGAACGCGCAACTTCGGTAGCTGACTTCATCGCAGCGCGGTTTGGCCATGACGTGGCGGTGGCGCGGCTGGTTACACTGATCGCGCTGCTCGGATCGATCCCCTACATCGCCCTGCAACTGCGCTCGATCGGCAATGCCATGACGATTGCCTCGGGTCAGGGCGTGACGCAGGCGGCGATGGTCATTGCGGCGGGTCTTTTGGCACTGTTTGCGGTGCTGTACGGCGCGCGGCGTTATGAGGTTGCCGGGCGCAGTGAAGGCCTGGTCTATGCGATCGGGGTCGATTCGTTCTTCAAGCTATTGGCGCTAACCGCCGTGGCCGCGCTGGCGGTAGCGGTGCTGCTGGAGATGGAACCGGCCAGCGTCGTGCGCGCGTTCACCGGGCTGGAGCAGCGGTTCGAGCCGGGGCGCCTTTCGCTCGAAACCGCGGTAATTGCGCTGATCTCGGCCACGGCAATCATCGCCTTGCCGCGTCAGTTCCACATGGCCCTGGTCGAGGCGCGCGAGCCAGGCGACCTGCCGCGCGCGCGCTTTGGCCTGATCGGTTATCTGGGGCTGATGGCGTTACTGGTGCTGCCGATCTCGCTGGCCGGGATCGGCATGCTCGGCACCGGCGCTTCGCCTGACAGTTTCGTGCTGGAGATACCTGCCGCGCGGGACAGTGCGACAGTGCTCACCCTGGCGCTGCTGGGCGGGGTCAGTGCCGCCGCTTCGATGGCGATCGTCGATGTCACCGCGCTGGCAACGATGATCTCTAACCACCTCGTCTTCCCTGCCTTGCTGCGCGAAAACGTGCGCCGGCCAGCCGGGGCGATTGGCGCGCGGATGCTGCTGGTGCGGCGGCTGTCGGTGCTGGCGATCATGCTGCTGGCGCTGGTCTGGGCGCTGCTGGTTTCGGCCTCGAACTCGCTCGCCTCGATCGGGCTGATTGCCTTTTCGGCGATGGCGCAGTTCACCCCGCACCTGCTGCTGGCAACCAGCGGCGGCAGCCGCGATCCGTTGGCGGCGCGCCAGCCTTTCGGCGGGGCTTGGCCTGTGGCTCTACACGCTGGCACTGCCGCCGATCCTGCCGCAGGAATGGTTGGTCATGGTGCGCGGAACGGTGTTCGATCCGCTGCAACTGCTGGGGATCGGATCGGCAACGCCGCTGGTCCACGGTGTGTTCTGGAGCCTTGGAGTCAACCTGCTGGTCCTGACGGCATTTTCCGCTCGCGCCATCTCAGGCCCGGTCTTTCCGCGATTTTTCCGGGCCGAACGAACCGTCAGCGACTTGCCCAGCCTGGTTGATCTGACCGCCAGCTTCATCGGGCGGGAACGGGCCGAAATCGAGTTTCAGAATGCCGCCGCTGGAAAGCCGGTCGATCGCAATTCGGCCCGCCGCGCGCAGGATCTGATCGCTGGAGTAGTCGGTGCTTCATCGGCGCGCGCGCTGGTCGCCTCTGCGCTGGCTGGCGGCACGATGAGCCTGCCCGAGGTGACGCGCCTGCTCGACGAGGGGGGACAAAGCCTGCGCTTTTCGCGGCAATTGCTGGCTTCGACTTTCGAAAACATCGATGCCGGGATTAGCGTGGTCGATAGCGAGCTCAATCTGGTGGCCTGGAATACCCGGTATCTGGAGCTATTCGATTATCCGCCGGGGATGGTCCGCGCCGGAATGCCGGTTGCAGACCTGATCCGCCACAACGCCATCCGCGGCGATTTCGGGGACGGCGATGTAGAATTTCACGTCCAGAAGCGGCTCGGCCATTTGCGGCGCGGGACCGAGCACAGCTTCGAGCGGCGGCGCAACGACGGACGGGCGATCAAGACAGTGGGCGGCCCGATGCCCGGGGGCGGCTATGTGATGAGCTTCACCGATATCACCGGCGAAGCCCGCGTCCGCGAAGAGCTGCGTCGCACGCTTGAAGAGCTTGAACTGCGCGTTGCCGACCGGACCAGCGAGCTATCCGACGCCAATCGACTGCTTGCCCAGAGCGATGCCGACAAGACCCGTTTCCTGGCCGCGGCCAGCCACGACCTGCTCCAGCCACTCCACGCCGCGCGGCTGTTCTCTGCGGCGCTCAAACGCGAGGTCGATGAGCAGCCAGCCAAGCTACTGAACCAGATTGAAGGCGCGATCGTTGCCGCCGAAGATCTGCTGCGTGCGCTGCTCGATATTTCCAAACTCGACGCCGGCGGGATCAAGCCGCAACCCGAGCCGGTTGATCTGGCCCAGTTCATGGAGGATCTGGTCAGCAGCTTCCGTCCGCTGGCCGAGGAAAAGGGGCTGAGCTTGCGGCTGGGGCCGGTCCGCGGGACAGTTCTGACCGACCCGGCGCTGCTGCGCTCGGTGATGCAGAACTTCCTGACCAATGCGGTGCGCTACACGCCTGCAGGTGGGATCCTGGTCGGAGTGCGGCGGCGCGGCGCAATGTGGCGGATCGACGTGGTCGACACCGGGATCGGGATTGCGCCGGAAAAGATTGAGGCAGCTTTTGGAGAGTTCACCCGGCTGGGCGAGCTCGAAGTCGAAGGGCTTGGCCTGGGGTTGGCGCTGGTCAGGCGGCTGGCGCGGCTGCTGGGCGGCAGGGTCAGTGTGGCTTCGCAGCCGGGCAAGGGCAGCCGCTTCAGCTTCGGCCTGCCCGCGATCGAAGGCATCGCCCCAAGCCGTCCTGTGCGCGACGAGCACCGTGAAGCGAATGGTCGGCCGCTCAACGTGCTGGTGGTCGACAATGATGCACGGATCGTTGCGGCAACCAGTGCGCTGCTAAGCGGGCTTGGCCATCACCCACTCGGCGCAGGCGACATCGCGCGGGCACTGGAGCTGGCGGATCGGGCCGATGCGGTGTTGGCCGATTACCAACTTGATAGCGGCGAAGACGGGCTGAGCCTGATCGAAGCGCTGTGGCAGCAAGAGCCGGAGATGCCGGTGCGTCTGATAACAGCAGAAACCGGTGCGGAAATGCGCGCGCGGGCGCAGTGGATGGGGGTGTCGATCCTCGCCAAGCCAGTCGATCCGGCGCTGATCGGGCACTTCCTGGCCGAAGTTTCAATGCTTCAGGTCAAGCCCTAACGAGCGTGCTACCAGCGCAGCCTGAGTGCGGTTCTGCACGTCAAGCTTGCGCATGATCGCAGTCATATGCGCTTTCACCGTTGCCTCGCTGATCCCCAGCGAATGCGCGATCTGCTTGTTGAGCTGGCCTTCGAGCACCGCCAGCAACACCTTGAGCTGGGTCGGGGTAAGGCCGGCGACGGTCTGACGGATCTGATCGTCGCCCTGCGCCGGGGCAGAAGCCGCAAGCGGCCTGGCATTGAGCGCGCGGGCGATCGCCGCCTCGATCGCGGAAAGATCGGCGTCCTTGCGCAGGAATCCGATCGCACCGAAAGCGCGGGCCTCTTGCGCGGCGCTTTCACCTTCAGCGCTTGAGACTACCAGGATCGGTACCTCGGGTGCTTCGGAATGGAGCAGCGCGATACCAGAATAGCCAACTGCACCGGGCATCTTGAGATCGAGCAGGATCAGCTTGAGGTTGCTCGCCTCATCCACTGCGCGCGCTGCGGCAGCGAGGCTGCCGGCCTCAAGCACCTCTGCCGTGGGCATCACCCGCCGGACAGCCAGGATCAGCGCCTGGCGGAACAGCGGATGATCATCCGCGATGAGGATGCTGGCGGTCACGCAGACTCCAGATGGGGGCGATTGGCGAGAAGATGGTCGACTACCGAAGGATCGGCAAGCGTTGAGGTGTCACCCAGGTTCGACGTGTCGTTCTCGCCGATCTTGCGCAGGATCCGGCGCATGATCTTGCCGCTGCGGGTCTTGGGCAGGCCGGGCGCGAACTGGATCACGTCGGGTGTCGCGATCGGACCGATTTCGTGGCGGACCCACTGGACCAGCTCCTTGCGCAGCGCCTCGTCGGGCTCGATATCGGCGTTACAAGTGACGAAGGCATAGATGCCCTGGCCCTTGATTTCGTGCGGCATGCCGACCACTGCGGCTTCGGCCACCTTGGCGTGGGCGACCAGCGCGCTTTCGATTTCCGCGGTCCCCATCCGGTGGCCCGAAACGTTGATCACATCGTCAATCCGGCCGGTGATCCAGTAGTATCCGTCCTGGTCGCGGCGACAGCCGTCGCCGGTGAAGTAATAACCCTTGAAGGTGCTGAAATAGGTCTGGAAAAAGCGCTCGTGATCGCCCCAGACAGTGCGCATCTGCCCGGGCCAGCTGTCCTTGATCACCAGGCAGCCATCCCCCGCGCCTTCGATCTCGACCCCTTCGTTGTCGACCAGCAGCGGTTGAACCCCGAAGAACGGGCGAGTTGCCGATCCGGGCTTGAGCGCGGTGGCGCCGGGCAGCGGGGTTATCATCACTCCGCCGGTTTCAGTCTGCCACCAGGTGTCGACGATCGGGCAGCGGCCTTCGCCGATCACCTTGTGGTACCATTCCCAGGCCTCCGGATTGATCGGCTCGCCGACCGAGCCGAGCAAGCGCAGGCTCTTGCGGCTGGTCCTGGTCACCCATTCATCGCCCTCGCGCATCAGCGCGCGCAGCGCGGTGGGAGCACCATAGAAGATCTCGACACCGAACTTGTCGACCACCTGCCAGAACCGGCTGGGATCGGGAAAATTGGGCACGCCTTCGAACATCACCGTGGTCGCGCCGTTCATCAAGGGGCCGTAGACGACATAGGAATGGCCGGTGACCCAGCCGATATCGGCCGCGCACCAATAGATCTGACCCGGACGATAATCGAACACGTACTGATGGGTGATAGAGGCCCAGACCGCATAGCCCCCGGTTGAATGCAGCACGCCCTTGGGCTTGCCGGTCGATCCCGAGGTATAGAGAATGAACAACGGATCCTCGGCGTTCATTTCCTCCGGTTCGCAATGTGTGGACTGGGCGGATGTGGCTTCCGCCCAGTCCACGTCGCGACCCGGCGCCATCGGGACCTGGGCTCCCGTCCGGCGCAGGACTATCACCGTGTCGACCGCCGGGCAGTGGGCCAGCGCGGCATCGACATTGGCTTTCAGCGGTACTTTTTTGCCCCCGCGCAGACCTTCGTCGGCGGTCAGGACGATGCGGCTGTCGCAATCCTCGATCCGGCCCGCCAGCGCCTCGGGACTGAACCCGGCAAAGACGATCGAGTGGATTGCCCCGATCCGTGCGCAGGCCAGCATCGCGACCGCGGCTTCAGGCACCATCGGCAGGTAGATTGTTACCCGCTCACCCTTTTTGACCCCGCGTGATTTGAGCACGTTGGCAAAGCGGCAGACTTCTTCGTGAAGCTGGCGATAGGTGATGCGGCGTTCGGGCTCGGCCGGATCATCGGCTTCCCACAGGATCGCAACCGTTTCGCCGCGCTCCTCAAGATGCCGGTCAAGCGCATTGGCACAGAGGTTGAGCGTGCCTTCGGTGAACCACTTGATCCCGAACTGTGCTTCATCGAAGCTGGTCTGCTTGACCGTGTCGAACGGCTTGATCCAATCGATCCGCTGCGCTTCGGCGCGCCAGAAGGCGTCCGGGTCGGTCACCGAGCGGTGGTACATTTCCTGATACCGCGCATCATCGACCAGTGCGCCCTGGGCCCAGTCGGCGGGAACGGGATAGAGTGCCTCTGCCATTGTCGACTCTCCTCTTCCTGATTTTGATTTTGGGCTTCCCTACGCCTGGTCCCGAATGATGCAGACCTAGACCAAGGTCGTAGCTGCCCGACCATGGTCGCTCTGCCGCAGCGGAATGGTCATCTCCATGCTCTGAGGACCCCGAGTCTCGAACATCGGGAAGGCCAAGGAGAGGGATCATGAACATGGGAAGGAAGGCGTTGTTTGCCGGCTTGCTCGCAGCATCGGCGTTGTCCGTGCCGCAGCTTGCCGCCGCGAAGCCGGTGTCGGTCGAATCACGGCTCGACAAGCTTGAGGCTGAAATGGGCGCGCTGCGTGGCGAGCTCAATCAGGCGCGCGCAGAGAACAGCGAACTCAAGACCCATGCTGCCGAGGCGGAAACTCGCGCCCAGGCCGCCGAAGCGCTGGTCGCCGATGCCAACAGGCGGCTCGCCGTACTTGAAGCCAAGCCTGCCGCCGCTCCGCCGCCGGCCGCGCCCGCAGACGGTTTCAAATCCAGCGGCACGACCATCAAGATCGGCGGCTTCGTCAAGATGATCGGATCGAGCACGCGTTATTCCGACGGCGAAGTGGCCAGCAATTCGCTGGGCCGTGACTTCTACCTGCCGCAGCAGATCCCCACCGGAAACGCCCCAGCCAGCCGGGTTACCGACATGTCGGCCAAGCAGTCGCGCTTCTGGCTCAACATGGATACTGCGGTCGCCGGACATGCGGTCAAGGGCTACCTCGAATTCGACTTCCAGGTCGCAACCGGCACGCAAGGTTCGCAGCGCACCACCAACGGCTACAACCCGGGGCTGCGCCGCGCCTATTTGCAGGTCGATCGCTGGACCGTCGGGCAGGACTGGAGCACCTTCCAGTACACCGGGGCGCTGCCCGAAAGTACCGACTATGTCGGCGGGGTCGAAGGCACGGTCTTCGAACGCCAGCCGCTGATCCGCTATACCGCGCCGCTGGGCAAGGGTCTGGCGCTCAACGTCTCGCTGGAGAATCCGGAAAGCGGCACCGCCAACTCCGGATCGCCGACCCTGATCGAGAACGGCGACGATCGCCTGCCCGATTTCGCGGCGCGGCTGGCCTTCACCGGCAAGAACGGCGAGCTTTCGCTGGCCGGCCTGGCCCGCCAGGTGCGGACCGAGACCGCCGGCGTTTCAGCGACCACCGGCGGCTACGGCGTCAGCCTGGGCGGCAAGCTGTTTTTCAACGCAGCAAAGACCGGCGATGCGCGGGTTATGGTCACTTATGGACGCAACATCGGCCGCTATGTCGGGCTGAACTTCGCACCCGACGCCGTTTTCGTGCCGGCCTCGAACAAGCTGGAATCGGTTGATGTCTTCGCATTATTGGGTGCGGTTCGGTTGCCGCTAGCCACCGGGCTGCGGGTCAACCTGATGGGCAGCTACCAAAGCGTCAACTACGCCGACAGCCTGGCCGCGGCCAGTATCGCCACCTTCAACAAAGAGGCGTGGAGCGCGGCGGCGAACCTGTTCTACTCGCCGCTCAAGGCGATCGACCTCGGGGTCGAGGTCCGTCACGGTGTGCGCAAGCTCGTCAATGGTGCGGACGGCTCGACCAACCGTGTTGACGTCGTCGCCAAGTATAGCTTCTAAGACCATAAGGGAGAGGACCAATGGACCTGCATTTGCGAGAAACGGGCGAGGACATCGCCTCGCTGCCCAAGCACCATAAGCCGACCCACGACGAGAAACTGGTGATTACCGCCTCGTCGCTGGGCACCGTGTTCGAATGGTACGATTTCTATCTCTACGGCCTGCTTGCCACCTTCATCTCGAAGGTGTTCTTCGCCGGCGTCAATGAAACGACCGGGTTCATCCTGGCGCTGGGGGCCTTCGCCGCCGGTTTCGCGGTGCGTCCGTTCGGGGCGATCTTCTTTGGCCGGATCGGCGATCTGGTCGGCCGCAAGAATACCTTCCTGGTGACCATGGGGATCATGGGCCTGTCCACCTTCGTGGTCGGCCTGCTGCCGGGATATGATACGTTGGGCGTTGCCTCGCCGATCATCCTGGTCCTGCTGCGCATTCTGCAAGGCCTGGCGCTGGGCGGCGAATACGGCGGCGCGGCGACCTATGTGGCCGAGCACGCGCCGAACAACAAGCGCGGGCTTTACACCAGCTTCATCCAGATCACGGCGACTTTCGGCCTGTTCGCGGCGCTGCTGGTGGTGCTGGGCTTCCGCACCTGGATGGGCGAGGAAGCCTTCGCAGCCTGGGGCTGGCGTCTGCCGTTCCTGATCTCGATCGTGCTGCTCGCTGTTTCGATGTGGATCCGCATGCAGCTCAACGAGAGCCCGGTCTATCAGAAGATGAAGGACGAAGGCACCACCTCGAAGGCTCCGCTGACCGAAGCCTTCGGTCGCTGGAATAACCTGAAGTTCGTGCTGATCTGCCTGTTCGGGGCCGGCATGGGCCAGGCCGTTGTGTGGTACGGCGGGCAGTTCTACGCCCAGTTCTTCCTCGAAAAGACGATGAAGGTCGATGGCGCGACCACCAACATCCTGGTCGCCGCTGCACTCTTGATGGGTACGCCGTTCTTCGTGTTCTGGGGCTGGCTGTCGGATCGCATTGGCCGTAAGTTCATCATCCTGGGCGGTTGTGCCCTGGCGGCGCTGACCTACTTCCCGGCGTTCCACCAACTGGCGCTGGCCACCAATCCGGCACTGGATGCGGCAACGCAGTCGAGCCCGGTCACGGTGACCGCAGCTCCGGGCGAATGTTCGTTCCAGTTCGACCCCGTGGGCAAGAACAAGTTCGATGCCTCAAGCTGCGATATCGCCAAGGCCTATTTCGCCCGTAATGGCCTCAACTACATCAATATCGAGGCTGCGGCCGGAACGGTGGCGACGGTCAAGGTTGGCGAAAAGGTGATCGAAGTGCCCAATCCGGCCCAGGTGACCGGCAAGGACCGCGATGATGCGATCAAGAAGTTCGGCGGCAGTGTGACCACTGCGCTGAAGGACGCGGGCTATCCGATCAAGGAAAACCCTGCGGCAGCCAAGGATCCCAAGGCCGCCAAACTGGTGTTCTTCGCCGACAAGGCGCAAATCAACAAGCCACTGGCAATCGCGATCCTGTTCTACCTCGTGCTGCTGGTGACCATGGTTTACGGTCCGATTGCGGCAATGCTGGTCGAACTGTTCCCCAGCCGGATCCGCTACACCTCGATGTCGCTGCCCTACCACATTGCCAACGGCTGGTTCGGCGGGTTCCTGCCGACCACCGCCTTTGCGATGGTCGCGGCCAAAGGGGATATCTACTATGGGCTGTGGTATCCGGTTGTGATTGCCACGGCGACGGTGTTGATCGGGCTGCTGTTCCTGCCTGAAACCTACAAGCGCAACATCGACGACTGACGCTTCTTCCCAGGAGGCGCCGCGCCCTGATCCCGGCTTTTCATTGTCGTGGATCAAGGCGCGGCGCTGCCGCTCCCGCTAACGGGTGCGGCGGGAGAGGAGTTGACCCCCGCCAAAGGAGTTACTCCCGATGACCGATACCTCCATGATTTCCCGCCTTGCGACACGTTCAGGCATTGCGCTTGACGTCCGCCCCGCAACCGTCGCCGACGAGGCTGCGCTTGCCGAATTCTTCGCGCGGGTCAGCGATGAAGATCGCCGCTTCAGGTTTTTCAGTGCCAGCGATCACGTCAGCCACAACCAGCTTGAGCCGCTGATCCATGCCGACCATTTCCGTTCGGAAAGCTTTCTTGCAACCGACGCTGCCAGCGGCACTCTGGTCGGCTCGGCATTGCTGGCTTGCGACAACCAGCTTGATACCGGCGAAATCGCCGTATCGGTCTGCCAGAATTACCGGGGCAAGGGCGTCGGCTGGGCACTACTCGATTTTCTCGGCAACGAAGCGCAGCGGCGCGGCGTGCGCCGGGTGATCGCGATCGAAAGCCGCGACAACCACGCCGCGATCGAACTTGAACGCGAAAAGGGCTTTACTCCGGAAGCGTTTGACGGTGATCCAACGCTGGTGGTCCTTTCGAAGACCTTCCGCTAGACCAGGGGAGCGTGCCGCGATGAGCCAAGCATACCAGGACGCCTGGCAGCAGAGCATTGCCGATCCGGAACTGTTCTGGAGCGAGGCCGCGCGCGCGATTGACTGGATTGCCCCGCCCCAGCGCGCCTGGAACGATGCGCGCGGCTGGTTTGCCGGCGGCACGCTCAACACCGCCGCAAATTGCCTCGACCGCCACGTTGCGGGCGGCCGGGGTGACAGCACCGCGCTGATCTATGATAGCCCGGTGACCGATACCGTCCGCTCCTGGACTTATGGTGAACTGCAGGACGAGGTCGGCCGGGTCGCGGCGATGCTGGCCCGGCTGGGCGTGGCCAAGGGCGACCGGGTGATCGTCTACATGCCGATGATCCCCCAGACGGTTTTCGCGATGCTGGCCTGCGCGCGGCTGGGCGCGATCCATTCGGTGGTGTTCGGCGGCTTTGCCCCGCTTGAACTTGCCAAGCGGATCGACGATGCCGCGCCCAAGGTGCTGCTGACCGCCAGCTGCGGGGTCGAAGGCAGCCGGATCCTGGCCTATAAACCAATGGTTGATGAAGCGCTGGCGCTCGCCAGTCATCAGGTCGATCATGTCGTGCTGCTCCAACGCGACCAGATCAGCGCCGAACTTCAGGCCCCGCGCGATTGCGATTGGGAAAGTCTGCGCGCCGCAACCTCCGCCGATCCAATTCCGCCTGCGGCTGAACTCGCGGCCGACGATCCGCTCTACGTCCTCTACACTTCGGGCACTACCGGCACGCCCAAAGGCGTGGTCCGCGAGAATGGGGGGCATGCCGTGGCGTTGGCCTGGTCAATGGCCAACATCTACGGGATCGGCCCCGGCGATACCTTCTGGGCGGCGAGCGATGTTGGCTGGGTCGTGGGGCACAGCTATATCGTCTATGCCCCGTTGCTGGTCGGCGCAGCCACCGTGCTGTTCGAGGGCAAACCGGTCGGCACTCCCGATCCGGGCACGTTCTGGCGGGTGATGAGCCGCCACAAGGTCAAGAGCTTCTTCACCGCCCCCACCGCGATCCGCGCAGTGCGCAAGGAAGATCCCGATGCGAAGCTGCTGAAGGAAATCGGCACGGGGGACTGCCGGGTGATATTCCTGGCCGGCGAGCGCGCCGATCCCGATACGATCGGCTGGCTTGAGGAGCACAGCGGCCTGCCGGTGATCGATCACTGGTGGCAGACCGAACTGGGCTGGCCGGGCGTCGCCTCATGCTTCGCGCTGGGCGATACGCGCCGCAAGCGCGGCAGCGCGGGCTTTCCGGTCCCCGGCTACCGCTTCGAAATCCTCGACGAAGCGGGCAAACCCTTGCCCGCCGGGCAAAGCGGCGCAGTGGCAATCAAGGCACCGCTGGCTCCTGGCGCGTTCCGCACGCTGTGGAACAACCAGGCCGGGTTCGACAAAAACTTCGCGGGCTTTCCCGGCTATTACGAAACCGGTGATGCCGGGCACTTCGATGCCGAAGGGTTCCTGCACATCATGGGCCGGACCGATGACATCATCAACGTCGCCGGCCACCGCCTTTCAACCGGGCAGATGGAACAGATCGTCGCCAGCCAGGATGGCGTTTCCGAATGCGCAGTCATTGGCGCGGACGATGCAATCAAGGGAATGATCCCGGTGGCTTTCGTGGTTCCGCGCGCCGGACACGAAGGCGATGAAACCCTGCACGGCCGGGTGATCGCCGCAGTCCGCCAGGAACTGGGCGCGGTCGCCGCTCTCAAGACGGCTTTCGTGGTTCCGGGGCTGCCCAAGACGCGATCGGGCAAGATTCTTCGCAACCTGCTGCGCAAGATCGTCAATGGCGAAGACTACACGATTCCGCCGACGATCGAAGACCCCTCGGTCGCAAGTGCAATTGCGCATGCCGTCAAACCGCGCTGACTTATCCGGAAGGCGGTGGCGTCCTTTTCGCCAGATTTGAATGCCACCGGGCCTTGCCGGCGTAACGGCACTGGCCCGGCAGGCGGGTGCAGGACAGTTTCTCAACCTCGCCCTGGCCGGTGACCGCCCCGATCCGGGTATCCTGAAGAACGCGCCGGACATTCCCTGACCTTTTTCAGCTTCGATGCCTGTCCGGGCCTGACGATCCGGCATTCGCGCGATACTTCGGCCGCAGGCGTCCAAGCGTGGTTGCTGCAGTCTCGTTTGGTGCGCGGGCCATCATCCGGCGTCCGCCCCTGAGGAGCAGGCCAGCCCAGTTTCGGCCAGCATAGCCACTCCCGCCTGCGGCAAAAACGGCTTCGGACATGCGGTGCTCCGCGTCGATTGACTCAGCTGAATTTATTTATATCATCCGTGCGATTAAAAAAGAGAGTTTGCGCATGACCCGCCTGGAAGAACTCTTCGCCCTGCAAAAAGCGGGATTCAATGCCCAGCCCTGTCCCGATCTTGCCACGCGGATGGATCGCGTTTCCCGGTTGCGGACCATGGTGATCGAGCGCCGCGATGTCTTTCGGGCGGCGCTGGCGGAGGATTTTGGCACCCATCATCCCTGGCTGACGGATCTGATGGAAACCGGGCCGGTGTTGGGCCGGTGCAACCATTTCCTGCAGCATCTGCCCGGCTGGCTTGAAACGCAGCGGATCGATCTGGGCGCGGAACATGGCTCTTCGCACGGGGAAATATTGCTGCTGCCCAAAGGGGTGATGGGCAACATCGCTCCGTGGAATTTCGCAATCGAATCTGCGCTGGTGATGTGTGTGGATATGCTCGCCGCAGGCAACCGGGTGATCGTCAAGCCATCGGAACTGGCCCCTGCTACCGCGCGGGCCGTCGAAGATGCGGTTGCCGCTTGTTTCGAGCCGGATCTGCTGGCCGTGGTCCAGGGCGGACCGGACCTGGCCCAGCAATTTGCAGCGATGCCGTGGGACCATTTGACCTTCACCGGCAGTCCGCGGATCGGACGGCTCGTCGCCCAGGCGGCGGCGCGCAATCTGACCCCGGTCACGCTTGAACTGGGCGGCAAGAACCCCGCGCTGTTTACGCCCGATGCGGTGGATGAGGATCTGGTTCGCCTGTTCCTTTCGTTTCGCACGCTCAAATCCGGGCAGGTCTGCACTTCGCCGGACTATGTCATGGTCCCGCGTGATCGCCTGGAGCAATGGGTCGCGCTCGCCAAGGCAGTCTGGAGCAAGGCCTATCCTGCCTATGTCGGCACGGACCACTGTGTGGGCATCATCAATGCCGATCATTTCGGCCGGCTGAGCGGCAATGTCGAGGAAGCCAGGGCGCGCAACGTCAGAGTCGAAGGGCTTAATGCCGACCGACCCGATCCGGCGCGGCGGCAGTTTCCGCTGACCCTGGTGATCGATCCGCCCGCCGACCTGGAATGCATGACCGATGAGGTGTTCGGGCCCGTGATTCCGGTCGTGCCTTATGACCGGATCGATGATGCCATGGCGCGAATCAACGCGGGCGAGACCCCGCTTGGTGCCTATATCGCCACCCATGATCAGGCGCTGGCCGCCCGCTTTGTGCGAGAGGTGCGGAGCGGCGGGGCGGCGGTCAACAACTTTGGCCTCCAGGGCGGGCACGTAGCCTTGCCGTTCGGCGGATTGGGCAACAGCGGACAGGGCTGCCATTCATCGTGGCACGGCCTGCTCAACTACAGTCACGTCAAGTCGGTGTTCTGGGGATCGGCGGACAACATCGTCCACAAGGTGCTTGAACCCCCGCTTTCGGAACTTACCGGCATGGCCGCCAACGGCCAGTATGGGGAAGGATGACGGATGCCCAAGATCGTTGATCATGACGAACGCCGCGCTCACATCGCCGCCGCCGTGCTCAGGGTGATCGCCCGCGACGGGGTGAAAGGGGCCGATCTGCGTTCGGTTGCCAGAGAGGCTGGCTGCTCCACCGGCGTGATCGCGCATTACGTGGGTGACAAGCAGGCCCTGCTGCTGTGCGCCTTGCGCGAGGCCATGGCGCATGTCGGGCGGGAAATGGCCGACATCGCGAGCGGGCTTTCCGGCCTCAGGCGGCTGACTGCCATGCTAGAGGCCGGCATGCCGCTCGATCCTGAACGGGCTGCGACCTGCCGGATCTTCTACCACTTTGCCGCCGAAGGGATGAACGAGCCGGCCTTGGCGGTTGAGCTGGCGGGTTACTATGACTGGTGGCGCCGCGAAGTGGCCGATGTGATCGAACTGGCGCAGGGAGAAGGGCATTTCCCCGGTCAATGCCCGGCGCGGCTGGCCGAAACTCTGGTCGGTCTGGCTGAGGGTCTGGCAATCCAGGGAGTCTTCGCGGCCGATCCCGCGCAGGCCGCGCACCTGGCCGGGCGCCTGGGTGAAGCCATCGCCTGTTTCGACAAGTCTGCGCGCGCCGAGGGGGTTTCGGCATGACCGCGCTCCAGACCCTGGAAGCCGAAGTTCATGCCGCCTGGCGCGAGCGCACGCCCAATTCGGCAGCCTGGCATGACCGCGCGCAAGCGGCGCTGGTCGGGGGCGTATCGGGCACGGTGCGCTATTTTCAGCCTTACCCGGCCTATTTCGAAGGCGGACACGGAGCCACGGCCACTGACATCGACGGCAACAGCTATGTCGATTGTTTCCTGTGCGGGGCCTGCCTCCTGCTGGGGCATCGTGCGCCTGCGCTGATGGAAGCCCTGCATGAAGCGTCCTCGCGCGGATCGCTGATCCTCAATCCGCGGCACAGCACCGAGACGGCCGAACTGCTGCAATCGCTGGTGCCGGGTGCCGAGCGGGTCCGGTTCCTCAACAGCGGCACCGAAGCTGTCATGTCGGCGCTGCGCTTTGCCCGGGCCTTTACTGGCCGGGCAAAGATCGTGAAGTTCCTGGGCACCTATCACGGGATGGAAGACCAGATGCTGGTCGGGCTCGACGGGCGCGGTCAGGTGCTGGGTGCGGGTGTGCCGCCCGGCGCGGTGGCGGACATCGTGATGCTGCGCTTTGGCGATGAGGCTGCGCTCCGCGCGGCGCTTGCCCGGGGCGATGTCGCGGCGGTGCTGATGGACCCGTCGATGCACCATGGCGGCCTGTGGGTCGGGGATGGCAGCTTTCACCACGCGGTGCGCGAGCTGACCCGTCAGGCCGGCACGCTGCTGATCTTCGACGAAGTGATTGCCGGTTTTCGCCTGGCCGCCGGGGGCGGGCAGCAGCACTTCGGGGTGACCGCGGATCTGGCGGTGTTCGGAAAGGCCTTTTCGGCTGGCGAAAAGCTGGGGGCGGTCACCGGGCGGGCCGATGTGATGGCAGTGGCCGATCCTTCCGGCCGTTCCCATGCGCCGTTCGCCTTTCAGAGCGGGACCGGCAACGATTCGACCGCCGCCCATCTCTGCGCTCAGGCGGCAATGCGGGATTACGCCCGGCTTGGCAGCGACCATGGCTATGATCGGATTGCGGCCTTGGCCCGCAGGCTGGGTGATGGGCTGGTGTCCGCCTTTGCCGCGCATGGCATCGCGCTGCATGCCAATGCGCTGGGCCCGATCGTGCGGATCTTCATGATCGATGGACCGGCAGACTATGACCGGGCCAGCATCACCAACCGCAAGCAGCTCAATCTGTTCCACCTTGCCCTGCTGACCGAAGGCGTCTTGACGATCCCCGGATCGAACGACTTCTTCCTGTCGTTTGCCCACCGGGACGAAGACATCGCTGCGATCATCGCCGCAGCGGACCGCGTGCTGGACCGGTTCGACTTTGCCGGAGTGCTTGAGCGATGAGCGGCTTGCCGATCGCCGACCGCTGGTTCGAACGCAAAGCGATGGGTGATGGCGTAACCTTGTTATGGGAACCGCACGTCCATCCCCTGCTGCGCTGCAATATCTGGCATGTCGCGGGCCGCGACTGCGACTTGCTGGTCGATACCGGACTGGGCGTTGCCAGCCTGGCCGATGCGGCGGCGGACCTGTTCGGCAAGCCGCTGACCGTTGTGCTGACCCATTGCCACATGGACCATGCCGGCGGCGCCCACGAATTCGGCAGCTGCTGCGTCCACCCGGCCGAAGCGGCGGCGCTGGGTGATGCCAGCAACCACCTGCCGCTCGACATCGCTGCCTACCCGGCCGATGACCTCGCCTGGTTTTCCGCAATCGGTTACGACATTTCGGGCGGCCTGCTGACCGCGATCCCGCACGCAGGCTTTGATCCTGCCAGCCATGTCATGCAGACCGCCGAGGCGTCCCGGCTGATCGGGGAAGGCGATGTGGTGGACCTGGGCGATCGGGCGTTCGAAGTGCTGCACCTGCCGGGCCATTCGCCGGGCAGCGTGGCACTGTGGAACCCCGGCACAGGCACGCTGTTTTCGGGCGATACGATCTATGACGGGGCCCTGCTGGACCAGATCCCGGGTTCGGACATTGCCGCCTATCGTCAATCGATGGAGCGGCTGCGGCAATTGCCGGTTGCCGTCGTTCATGCCGGCCATGACCCCAGCTTTGGCCGCGCCCGGCTGATTGAACTGGCTGATGCCTATCTGCGTGAAAGGAGCGTACCATGACCATCGAGGTGATCGTGCCCGAGGCCATGCGCCGAGCCTATGAAGCATTTCACTATGCCCCGGCTGTCAGAACTGACGGCCTGATCTTTTGCTCGGGGGTGATCGGCGAAGGCGACAGCGCCGAGGCCGAGTTCCGCAATGCCTGGGAAAAGGTGGGAGCGATCCTGGCCGAAGCAGGGGCCGGATATGAGGACATCGTCGATACCACGATCTATCTGGTCGATCTTGCCGCCAATGCTGCGGTTATGGCCCGGGTGAAGGATGAATTCGTCGCCGCGCCCTATCCGGCCTCCACCTGGATCGGGGTTTCCGGGTTCGTCCGGCCCGCGGCGCGGGCGGAAATCAAGGTCACGGCGCGGGTGCGGCCATGCTGATCGAAGTGGGCGAACTGACCCGCACGGTGGCAGCAAGCGCGGCCCGCGCGATCGAGGATGAACTGGATTGGGAGCACTTGCCCCATGTCCATGCTTTCGCCTTTTCGGCAGTCACCCTCAACCGGGCCGACCGCAACGGCTGGGATGCCAATGTGGTGCTGCGCGATGGACTGGAACTGCGGATGACGGTGGCCCTGGATGCCGACCGGCTGGGCTTCGTCAACGCGACCTTTGATCCTGATGGCACCGAAAATGGACGCACGGTCTGCCGGGTCGATCCCGAAGGCGAAGATCGCTGCACCATGCGGCTGCGCTTCCTGGTCCCCGACCGGCCCGGCCTGGACCGCGTAGCCGCCGGTGAATTCTATCGTGCGATGTGGAACCAGTTGATCGACGAGGACGAACCCAAGATGGTCCACCGCGCCCATGCCCTGCGCGAAGGGGCCAGGCTGCACAAGCTGCGGCGGACAGTGCAATTGGCCGATGGTTCGCACTGTTCGGTTCCGCAGTTCTGCCCTCATCAGGGTCTCCCACTCGATGGCGAGCCCGATGATGATGGCGTGATGACTTGCCCGTGGCACGGCTATCGCTTCGATGCGCGCAGCGGCCAGTGCCTTTCGGGCCAGATCGCCGGCTGGCGCGGCGGGTAGCGCCCGCGCTTCCTGATGCTCAACCCATTTGCATTCGAAGGGAATTCCCATGCGATACCTGCTGATTGACGGCCACCCGGCGCAAGACCGGCTAAGCGCGCAGCTGCTCAAGGTCTATGCCGAGGCATTGCCCGCCGACGCCGAAATCACCCGGATCGCGGTCCGCGACCTCGGTTTCGATCCGGTGCTACATGCCGGTTATGCGCAGCGCCAGCCGTGGGAATCCGATCTGGAGCGCGCCGCGCAGGCCATCGACGCCGCCGACCATGTGGTCTTCGCATTTCCGATGTGGTGGGGTGGAACCCCGGCACTGCTCAAAGGTTTCATCGACCGGTTGTTTCAACCCCACTTCGCCTTTCGCTATCGCGACAAGGGGCCGTGGTGGGACAAGCTGCTGGCCGGACGTTCAGCCGACGTGCTGATCACCCTTGATACGCCGCCCTGGTACTTGCGGATCGGCTATGGATCGGCAGTGGTGCGCCAGTGGAAGCAGCAGATCCTGGAATACTCGGGCTTCAAACCGGTTCGCGTCCATTTGTTCGGGCCGACCCGTGAAGGAAACGCGGATCGAAACCTGGCGAAATGGCAGGCGCGGGTTGGCGCCGCCGCGGCGTCATCGTTGCGGTTGAAGCGCGCAGAGCGGGTCAGCACGCTGGCGGCCTATCTGGAATACCAGCGCGGCTGATAGCCGGGCCGGGGTTTTGCGCGTCGATCAAACTTTCCTACAAGCCGCGAATCTGCGATAAGCGGCGCGTTCTTTGACATCGTTGATTCCGCAGCCCAGGCACCGTTGTGCCGCATTGCGCCATTTGATGCGCAGAATCGCCGATCTGTCACCTTGTTTGGCTTAATATGCTGTAATGTAAATGAAAATACAGGGTTACACATTTGCCGAAGTGTCACCTTGGCGTCACCTTGTGTAACCCCCTGTCCGCTGCGCGGCTCCCCCTCGCCGCCGTTGCCGTCAGGTCAGGCAGGCGGCGGTGCGATCAGCTGCTTCGCGGTGGAACAGCAGCGACTGGTCGATCGTGGCGGCCATCGTTGCCGGACTGAACGGCTTGGTTATCAGATAGGCTGGTTCGGGGCGTTCGCCGGTCAGCAGCCGTTCGGGGAAGGCCGTGATGAAGATCACCGGGACATCGGCGGTGGCCAGGATGTCCTTCACCGCGCCGATCCCGCTCGATCCGTCGGCCAGACTGATGTCGGCCAGGATCAGTTCGGGATTGGTGCGGGCAGCCAGCGTGATGGCTTCGTTTCGGGTCCGGGCAATCCCGGCAACCTTGTGGCCCAGCGCCTCGACAATCGATTTGATGTCCAGCGCGATGATCGCTTCGTCCTCGATGATCATCACCTTTGACCGCAGGCTTTCACCGATCACCGCGCGCGCCTGCGCGATTTCTGCGGCCACATCGGCCACCGAGCTGCCAAGGATTTCGGCCGCCTCGGCCTCGGAAAATTCCTCGATCGTGGTCAGCAGCACGGCCTCGCGCGCATAGACCGAGAAGCTGGAGAGCAGGCCGTCCTGGCCCTTGCCGCTGCGCATGCCGCGCCACAGGCGGTGGAACACGCGGTACAGTTCCTGCCGGGACGGCGCATCGGTTGCGAAAGTGGCGGGCATGGCCAGCAGTGCTTCCAGAACTTCGTAAACCGCCTTGTCACCCAGCGTTTGCGATCCGGTCAGAGCGCGCGCATAACGGCGCAAATAGGGCAGTTGCGGAGCGATTTCGGCTTTCAGCGACATAGGTGCTCCTTGGCTCGATAGCGATAAAACCGCGCCGTCAGGAAAAAGTTCCGCACGCGATGAAACTTTTTGCGCGCTGGCGGGTTCTTAGGCTCGCATCGCAAACCTTGGGTAGGACAGCATGGTCGGGAAGAAGAGCAGAAAGGGAAGCGCAATGTACGGTTCTGCAATGGCTTTTGACCCGGTAACGGCCGCGCTGCAGCAATTGCATCAGGCCGTCGCAAGCGAGGAAGTGCCGCCCGAATTCCTGCGCATTCTGGATGAGATCGACGCCGGAATCGAAGCGGCCAAATCGGGTAACTCGCCGTGACCGGCCAGGCCCCGGATAGCGCGGCCGCTCCACCTTCGGTCGAGGCGGACCGGATCTTCCGCGATCAGCTGGTGGCCCTGATCCCGGCCTTGCGGACGTTCGCACGCGGGCTGTGCGGAACGCGCGACCTGGCGGATGACATGGCGCAGGACGCCATGTTGCGCGGCTGGGCGGCGCGTTCCAGCTTTATCCCCGGCACCAATTTCCGGGCATGGATGTTCATGATCCTGCGCAACCAGTTCTACACGACGATCCGCAAGAGCCGCCGCACCGTCAGCCTTGAACCGGAACTGGCCGAACGCATGCTGGTCGAAGCGCCGCCCCAGCAGCACCAGATCCACCTGGCCGACGTGAGCAGGGCGCTGTTGCAACTGCTCCCCGAACAGCGCGAGGTGCTGCTGCTGATCGGGGCGAACGGCCTGTCCTATGACGAAGCAGCCGAAGTGGTCGGCTGTGCGATCGGCACGATCAAGAGCCGGCTGGCACGCGGTCGCAAGGCGTTGACCCAGCTGATCGATGGGCCGACCGGCGATTCTCCGCTCGACCAGGCCGCCTAGGGCATGCCGCACTGGGTCGCGACGCTGCGTGAGCAAGTCGCAAGAATTGCCGCAGGAAACTATGTTCCCGGAGTGATCGACTGCGCCGGTGGACCACCCGAACTTGCAGCTTTGAGTGCCGAAATCGATCGGCTGGCCGAAGTGTTGGCCGAACGCGACAGGATCCGGGCCGCATTGGCGCTTGAAGTTCATCACCGGGTCAAGAACAACCTCCAGATCGTGGCCAGCCTGCTCAACCTTCAGGCCGGCCGGACCGAGAGCCAGGACGTTGAGCTTGCCTTGGTCCAGACCCGCGAGCGGATCGAAGCCCTGGCCCTGGTCCAGCGCGCGATTTACGAGCAGGCTGACGACGGCGGGCAGCCCAGCCTGGACGTTGCCAACCTGATCCACGAACTGTGCGCCCAGTTCCGCCGCACACACGCCAATCGCCCGGAAGTCGGGTTCGCCTGCGAAGCTGCCTCCATGCTGGTTCCGCTGGACAGCGCCTTGCCGTTGGCGCTGTTTGCGGTTGAGGCGGTGACCAACGCCTATGCCTATGCCTTTCCGGATCGGCGCAAGGGTTCGATCAGGCTGCGGTTCAGCGTTACCAGGACCGGACTGGCCCGGCTTGCGATCGTCGATGACGGGATCGGATTTGTCAGCGCCGACAGTGCGCGAACGACCGGGCGGTTGTTGATGGGGGGCTTTGCCCGCCAGCTCCACGGGCGCTTCGTGATTACCAGCCGACCCGATGGAGGAACGACGGCGCGTCTGGACTATCGGATTGCCGGGCAGGATCTGTCCCGCCCGGCAACTGCGCCAGGCGGAACGGAACCGGGTTAGCGGCGGCTGTAGAGGACCACCGAATAGATGTAGCCGCTTGAACGCGATACCAGCACGAAGCGGTTGTAACTGCGGCGCCATTCATAACCCTGCGGCGGGCGGCGAAGCCGGAACTGACGGTAATCGACGCGCGGCGCCCTCCGCCAGTCGTTATAGCCCATCCGTTCGCCGCGGGCCCAACGGTGGCTGTTGCCGCGGTTGTTGCCCCAGCCGCGATGGCGGCCGTTGTCCGACCGTCCGGCCTGTTCGTGCCACTGGCGGCCTTCGTGCTGCTGCTGGCTTGACCGGCGGTCCTGGCCGGATTGGGCGGCCATGCCGGTACCTGAGACTGTGACAAGGGCAAGCATCGCTGCCCCGATTATCATGCGTTTCATGGGTGTTTCCCGAAGGCGCAAAGCGCGCCAGGCGGCACTGCGGAACATCCCGAGTGTCATGGGAACAACCTTTGGCAAGGCTGAAAGTTCCCGCTCAGGCAGCCCGACTGCGGGTTACCGTGACCCGGGTCCCGGGGTGAGAATCGGCGATCTCGACCTGCGCATCGAGCTGTCCGGCCAGGGCTTCGACAATGCCGGTCCCCAGGCCGGGTTCGACTTTGGCCCGGTCAGCCGGAAAGCCGATGCCATCGTCGGCGACGGTCAGCACCCAGCCTTGGTCCTGCGAGCGGAAGGTCACTGCAATATGGCCGCTACGTCCGCCGCCGGGGAAGGCATGCTTGAGCGAATTGATCACCAGTTCGGTGACGATTAGTCCAAGGCTGACCGAGGTCCGCGCATCGACAACGCTGGCATCGATATCGGCACGGAGCGAAAGCTGGCTGTCGTGCGGAATCATCGAGGCCGAGATGCTGTCGCACAATTCGTTGAAATAGCTGTTCAGCGAAACCTCACCCACCTGGGTGATCGCCAGCTGGCGCTGCAGCGTGGCGACCGACATGACCCGGTGATGGGCATCGCTGAGATGGCGCCGGGCCTCTTCGGAATTTACCTTGCGCGCGCTCTGCAGAAGGACACTGGCAATGATCTGCAGACTATTGGCCACGCGGTGCTGCAGCTCTTTCATCAGCAGCTGCTTTTCGTGCAGCAGTTCGTCCTTTTGCTGGATCGCCAGCCGTGCCGCAGTAACATCGGTTACCTTCAGCACGATCAGGACTTCGCCATTGTCGCTCTGGTAATCCAGCCGGTGTGCGATCAGCACCAGCTGGCAAACCGGTTCGCCGGGGCGAACCAGATCGAATTCATAAGCGTCTATCTGCGGCTCGCCTTCGCCAATCGTGTGCAAAAGCCGGATCAGCTGCGGCACATTCCATTCACCCGCGCCGAGATCGGTCAGCTTCTCACGCGGGCAGCATCGCCGCGAGATCTTGAAATCGCGATAGAATGTGGTGCTTGCGGCAACCACCCGGATTTCCTTGTCGAGCAGCAGCACCGGGGTTTGCGACGAGATGATCAGTGCCAGCGCCAGCGTGCTGATCCCGGTCGTGGGCGTTTGCGGTGAATTTTCCATGGGCTAGGGCCCTTCCAATTGTCGATGTCGCTATCGGACATCGCTGGCACCTGGATCACGCAACTGGATCAGCACAGGTCCGGAGCAATCGCCCTGCTGATACCACAGGCAAGGCGGATCGGCGCACGCATTCGCAGAAAAATAGGCCCGCCACTCCGAATGATCGGAATGACGGGCCTGCCAAGTGCCTGAGACGCGGGGGGAGGGGTCAAGGCAGGCACCAGGATTGCAGAACTATTGCCCGTTCGTGCCCAGACGCCGGTCAAGCGTATTAATCCGCCGTTGCAGTTGGGCCTGGTCGCGCAGTGAGAGGTTGCCCACCCGGTCGTGCCGCATGGTGCGTTCGCGATTGCGGATCGAGGTCAGCTCGCGCCGCATGCTGGTCGCCTCGCCGCGACGCAGCTGGCGCTGGGCCTGGGCGGAGGTGACATATTGTTCAAGCCTGCTGACCTGGTTCAGGATGCTGCGGTTGGGACCATTCTGGTCGTTGCCCGCTTCATAACCGTAAGTCGCGATCCAGCGGCCGCGGTTGTCATAATAGCCATAGGTCGCCCCCGGTACCCAGCGTCCGCGGTCGTTGTAGTAACCTGGCTGGGGATCGGCGATCCACACGCCATTGGCGTCGCGGCGGCCGCTGGCGGCTCCCGTGATCCAGCGTCCGCGGGCATCATAGTGGCCGATCGCCAGACCGGCGACCCAGCGCCCGTTCTGGTCATAGTGGCCGCTGGCCGTGCCCGCGACCCAGCGATCATCGCTGTCGTAATAGCCATTTGCCGATGCCGGGATCCAGCGGTTCTGGCCGTCATAGCTGCCGCTGGCGGTGCCATCGTCACGGTGCGGCACCCAGTTGTTGCGCGCATCGTAATGCCCGTTCGGCGTGCCATCGACCCAGGTGTTGTTGCGGTCATAGTAACCGGTCGCGCGGCCCTGCCCGACCGATCTGGCGTGCCACATGCCCTGCGTATCGTAATAGCCATAGGCATCGTCGCGGCGGACCGTCTGTCCGCCCGGTCCGGAGTTCCAGCGGCCGTTGTCGTCATATCGGCCGTCCTGCGAACCGGCGATCCAGTTGTCATTGCGATCATAATAGCCGTTGGCGGAGGCAGGAACCCAGCCTGACTGATCGGAATAGCGCACATCGACCCGGGTCGCGCCGGTATGGGCAACCCAGCGATTGCCGGCATCGTAATGGCCATTGGGTGTGCCATCCACCCAGCCGCCTTCGCGGTCATAATAACCCCTGGCATTGGCCGAACTGACATTGGTGGCATGCCAGCGCCCGTTTTCATCATAGAAGCCATAGGCGCGCTTGCAGTCATTGTCGGGCTTGGTCAGCTGGTTGCCAAGCAGGGCGCCACCGGCAGCGCCGATCACGGTGCCCAGCACGCGGTTGCCGTCTCCGGCCACCACATTGCCCAGCACGCCGCCTACGCCGGCGCCAGCCACGGTGGCGACGACCCGCGTGTTGCGCTGGCGATCGCAGCTGGATTCGGTTTGGCGGGGGTCCTGCGACTGGGCGCTTGCCACGGTCAGGCCCAGGGTAATGGTACGCATGGTGGTTTCGATCTTCGAAGCGAGGGAAGGGACGTGGGGCAGGTCAGCCGCCAACGCTCATCCCGCTGAGCGAATTCAGCACGCCGAATGCGCGCAGCAGCCACAGGATGACCGCGATGACGACCACCCAGTTGAGGATGTTTTTGATCTTCCCGTCCATCGGCAGGTAATTGTTGATCAGCCACAGGATCACTCCGACGACGATCAGCACGACAAGAACATTGATTAGGGGCATGGTTGGTCTCCCGATTGGCCGGAGAAGTCAGAGCTGATGCTCACTTCGGGGAATTAACTGCCCGCCCGGGACAATGTTCCATCGATGGAACTTTTTGTGCGCCGCTTCGTTTCCCGGTCATGCACAGTTTCGAATCAGCTCGCCATCGTTCCAGTATCGGGGTGACCCCGTCGGTCCGGGATCGAACATGAAGCGCCTGATTGCCTTTGATCTCGATGGCACGCTGGCCGAAAGCAAGCAGGCCATCGACGCGGAAATGGCCGCTTTGCTGGAACAGCTTTCGCATCTGGCGATCATCGCGGTGATTTCCGGCGGGGACTGGCCGCAGTTCCGCCAGCAGCTGATCTGCAACTTGCCCGATGGGTTTGACGCTGCGCGGCTGTTTCTGCTGCCGACCTGCGGGACCAAGCTCTATCGCCATTCGGGCGAGTGGCAGCCGGTCTATTGCGACCAGCTGAGCGACGATGCGCGCGCCCGCATTCTCGCAGCGCTGGATCGCGCAGTGGAGCAGGCCGGGATTGCCGACGAACACACCTGGGGCAAGCGGATCGAGGATCGCGGCAGCCAGATCACCTTTTCCGCATTGGGCCAGAAGGCCCCGCTTGAAGCCAAGCTGGCCTGGGATCCCGATTTCTCCAAGCGCAAGCGCCTGCAAGTGGCACTGGCCGATGCATTGCCGGGCCAGTCGGTCAGGATCGGCGGATCAACCTCGATCGATATTACCCAGGCCGGGGTCGACAAGGCCTATGGCATGCGCAAACTGGCGCAGTTCGCCCTGGTCGATTTTGCCGAGATGATCTTTGTTGGCGACGCACTTTATCCCGGCGGCAACGATGCCCCGGTCCGCGAGGCCGGGATTGACAGCATTGCCGTGCGCGACATCGCCGAAACCAAACGCGTGATCGAAACGCTGCTTTACAGCCTGCCAGTGCGGGAGTTCCTGGCAGACGGGATGGTGCCCCAGTTTGCCGGGCAGTGTCCGCCCGCCCGCGCGCAACTCGGCACACCGATTGGTCAGGGCTGACCGGCTCGCCTGGCGAAGGGAATGGAATTCCCGACCACGGAACAATCCGGCGCTGCGGCAGTTAAGGCTCGGTGCGCAGAGCATCGCCGCGCCTCGCGGTGACTCCAGCCACGCCAGCCAGGAGGCTCGCCATGCAATTGACCCACAACACCCTGCCGCAGGAAGTTCGCACCCAGTCGGTCGAATTGCTCAATCGTCAGCTCGCGGCAGCGATCGATCTCCATGCGCAGCTGAAGCAGGCGCACTGGAATGTGCGCGGACCCGGCTTCATGGCAATCCATGAGCTGTTTGACCGCGTTTCGGGCGAAGTCGAAGGCTTTTCAGACTTGCTGGCCGAATGTGCGGGCGGCCTCGGCGGCACGGCCAACGGGACGGTCCAGGTCGCGGCCAGGCAGAGCTATCTGGTGCCCTATCCGCTGGGCATTGCCGACGAGACGAAGCACCTGTTTGCGGTAGCGGCGGCACTGGCGGCGTTTGGCGGAGCGATCCGCGAAGCGATCGGGAAAGCGACTGCGATCGAAGACCCGACCACCGCCGATCTGCTCACCGAGATTTCGCGCGGGGTCGATCAGGAACTGTGGTTCGTCGAATCCCACTTTGCATCCAGGCACGCCGATCTGACGGAGGGGAACTGACATGATGGGGGTCGCTTCCGATGCACTGACGCCGCCGTTCAGCCCGCTGCGGAGCTTGCCCGGACCGGCACTGCTGCTGAAAGGGGCAGCACGGCCGCGCGATTTGGGCGATGGATTGATCAAGTCTGTTGCATTGGTGCGCGAACCAACCCCGCAGTTCGCCCCGTCGCGCCTGGCCCTGATCGGCGGCTTCACCCCGCGGCGCTGCGGCATCGCGACCTTTACGGCTGACATCTACCACTCACTGACCGCCGCCGCGCCCTCTCTGGCGATCGATGTCTATGCGATGACCCCGGCGAGCGGCCACACCCGGTTCGCCCCCGAAGTGACTGGCGAAATCTGTGAAGCGGACCCGGCAAGCTATGTCGCTGCAGCTCTGGCGATCGAATCCAGCAAGGCCGACGTTGTCTGGCTGCAACACGAGTTCGGTCTGTTTGGCGGACCGGCCGGCGACATGGTGATGGAACTGGTCGATCGGATCAGCGCTCCGCTGCTGATTACACTCCACACCGTGATTCCCGATCCGGACCAGGCCCAGGCGCGGGTGATGGAGCGACTGGTGGCGCGCGCAACGCGACTGATCGTGATGTCCGAACGCTCACGCGAGCTGCTTGAAAGCGTCTATCATGCCGATCCGGACCAGATCATCTGCATCCCCCACGGCGTGCCTGACCGGCCGTTTGGCCGCTCGGCCCAATTCAAGACCGCGTTGGGTTTTGACGGCCACCAGCTGCTGCTGACGTTCGGGCTGCTTTCGCCCGGCAAGGGGATCGAGGCAGTGATCCGGGCGCTGCCCGCGTTGATCGCCGATCATCCGGATCTGCTCTATTGCATTGCTGGAGCGACCCACCCGAACCTGATCGCGCGTGAAGGCGAAGCCTATCGCAACGGTCTTCAGGCGCTCGCCAGGGAACTTGGCGTTGCCGATCACCTGCACTGGATTGACGCCTTTATCGAGAGCGAGGAACTGCTCGATCTGATCGAGGCGGCGGACATCTATGTCACCCCCTATCCCGGCGCGGGGCAATCGACCTCGGGCACATTGTGTTACGCCTTGGCGCTGGGCAAGGCAGTGGTATCCACGCCCTATGTCCATGCGGCCGAATTGCTGGCTGACGATCACGGCATTCTGGTCCCGTTTGGCGATAGCACCGCGATTGCCGCGGCGATCGGCGCTCTGCTGGATGATCCGGCACGCCGTCTTGCCTTGCAGAGGCGCGCCTATGCGCGCGGCCGTGCGATGATCTGGCTGGCTACCGCCCGGCGCTGCATTGATCTGATCGCCTCCAGTTACACTCCCGCAAAATCGCCCCAGCCAGCCCGGCCAATCGGTCTGGGCGGCTTGCTGCGGAAATGCGACGATACCGGCATCCTGCAGCATTCGATCCATTCCGTGCCCGACCGCGCACACGGATACTGCGTCGATGACAATGCCCGTGCGCTGATCCTGGCAAACCGGCTCGGTCCGGAACGCGAACCGCAGCGCAGCCAGCTTGCCACAACCTTCGCGGCCTTCATCCAGAGCGCTTGGAACCAGCAGGCCGGGGCGTTTCGCAACTTCATGGGCTATGGCCGTAACTGGCTGGAGCAAACGGGTTCCGAGGACAGCTGCGGGCGCACGCTGTGGGCGCTGGGCACCACCGCCTGCGAAGGGCAGAGCGCACCGCTGCGGCGCTGGGCGCACAAGTTGTTTGGTCAGGCGGCCGGGTCGGCGCTGAAATTTGGCTCGCCGCGGGCCAGTGCCTTTGCCATGCTGGGGGCTGACTGCCTGCTCCATGTCGATCCCGGACATCCCACTGGGCTGGCGGTGCTGAGCAGGGGCGCCAACCGGCTGCTGGGGCTGTTCCAGCAAGTCCGCCGCGGTGACTGGCCATGGTTTGAAAGCGTGCTGGCCTATGACAATTGCCGCCTGAGTGAAGCAATGATCCGCGCCGGGCAACGGCTTGACCGGCCCGAACTCAGCCAGTGCGGCCTGGGAACGCTGAGCTGGATCATGGCCCGTCAAACCAGCCCGGCGGGCCATTTCCGCCCGATCGGCTCCGACAGTTTCGGCAGAGAGTTCGAACTGCCGCAACCCTTTGACCAGCAGCCGGTCGAAGCCTGGGCGGCCATCGATGCCTGCGCCGCTGCCTATGCCGCCACCGGTTCGGACGAATGGCTGGGGTTGGCTGGCATGGCCTATGGCTGGTTCGGCGGCGCCAATGACCGCGGCCTGGCGGTAGGCGATCCGCTGAGCGGCACCTGCCGCGACGGGATCAATCCGCGCGGGCTGAACCTCAACGAAGGGGCTGAATCGGTGCTGGCCTACCAGCTTGCAACCCTGGCGATGTGCGCTTTGCCGCAAGGTCCGACGTTGCCTGGCCGTGATTGATCTGATCCATCACGGATTGCGGCTTTGCGCCGATCCTTCACGGGTGGTGGTGCGCCCGTTCCACCTGGCCTGGCAGGCTTCCGGCCCGGATCTTGACCGGGTCCACCGCCTTACCCAGGAGATCCTCGCGCTCGATCCGCGCACGGTGCGGGCCGAACTCAGCGTGGTGATGCACGATTTCATCGGGCGGCACTGGCAGCTCGAAAAGGTCTTCGATGAACGCTATGCCGAAATAGAACCAAAGCTGGGCCTGCATGGGCAGAGCGTGAAGCGCGAGACCCGGCGGTTGATTGGCGCCTATTTCTGCCATGAATACAGCTATGCCGCCGCCGCGTTGATGAACCCCAGCGTGGTTCATCATCCGGACCAGTCGGGCTTGCCCGAAGGTTCGGTGCGGATCATCCTGTCGCTGCGCGCGGTGGGCGAAGGGCACATTTCGACCATCGCCTTTCGCGAAGGCATTATCGCCCCGGGGCGCAGCCTGACGCTGCTGCCCCAACCGCCCTTTGCGACCGCTGCGATGCAAGGCAAGCAGCCCTCTGACAGGTCGGCGGATACTTTATCGCTCTACCGGCACCGTGAAGCCTCGCTTTCGGGAACCGTGATTTTCCCGATTACGGAGGCGCAGCGCAATGGTCTGGAAGACCTGCGGCTGGTCCAGTTCATCCGCGACAGCGGCAAGAGCGAATGGATTGGCACTTACACCGCCTACAGTGGTTTTGAGATCGGCTCGGAACTGCTGCGCACCCGCGATTTCCGGGATTTCACACTAACCCCGATCAAAGGCGCTGCCGGACGCAACAAGGGTATGGCGCTGTTTCCGCGCAAGGTTGACGGGAAGTACCTGATGATTGGCCGCCAAGACGGCAAGAACCTCTACCTGCTGCGCTCGGACAAGCTTGATTGCTGGGACGGTGCCGGCGAACTGCTGCTGGAGCCAAAGTATCCATGGGAGCTGGTTCAGATCGGTAACTGCGGGGCACCCATCGAGCTTGACGAGGGGTGGCTGGTGCTGACCCATGGGGTTGGCGCGATGCGTAAATATGCGATTGGCGCGGCACTCCTGGACAAGTCTGATCCCTTGCGCGTGATCGGACGCACGCCAAATCCGATCCTCTCGGCCGCAGACGAAGACCGCGAAGGATATGTTCCCAATGTGGTTTACACCTGCGGTGCGATCCGGGTCGGAGACGACCTGTTCCTGCCCTATGGTGTCGCCGACAGTTCAGTCTGTTTTGCCTTCGTGGCGATCAAGGACATCCTTGCGGCGATGACTTGAAGCTGCAATTCCGGGTGCTCCAGATCACCTCCAGGTCTGTCTGGAAAGCGAAGCCGATTCCGCGATCAGTGGATTTTCGCATCGAAATGCAATCGATTGTTGTTGCTTTCCGCTAACTGTGGCATGAAGGGTTGAGCGGCCAGGCTACGGCCGGTGGGGAGAGTTCAATGGAAGCTGGCAAACCACACCTTTCGCTGCCGAGAATTCTGCAGATGAATCTGGGTTTCCTGGGCCTGCAATTCAGCTTCGGGCTGCAGCAGGCCAATCCGATTTTTGCCTACCTGGGGGCCGATGAAAAGGACTTTCCCTGGCTGGGTATCGCCGGGCCGCTGACCGGCCTGATCGTCCAGCCGATCATCGGCGTGATGAGCGATCGCACCCTGTCGCGCTTCGGCCGGCGCACGCCCTATTTTCTGATCGGCGCGCTGATGTGCAGCGCCGGACTGTTCCTGATGCCGTTCTCGCAAAGCCTGCTGATGGCCTTCTCGATCCTGTTTCTGCTCGATCTGGGCAACAATGTCACGATGGAGCCCTATCGCGCCTATGTGAATGATCGCCTGCGCGAAGAACAGCGCGGTTTCGGTTTCCTTTCGCAAAGCGGCTTCACCGGGCTGGCGCAGTGCCTGGCCTATGCCAGCCCGTTCCTGCTGGTCAGCCTGTTCGGGGTGTCCAAGGTTGCCGCGCCGGGGGTCATTCCGGACTATACCCGGCTGGCCTTCTTCATCGGCGCGGTCCTGTCGATCGCCACGATCCTGTGGTCGATCCTGCGCGTTCCCGAACTGCCGTTGAGCGAAGCCGAAAAGGCCCGCATCGCGGCCCTGCCCAGGGGCCTTGGGCCAACCTTTGCGGAAATATTCTCGGCCATCCGCGAAATGCCCGCCGCGATGCGGACCATGGCCTGGATGAGCCTGTTCCAGTGGTATGCGATGTGCTGTTACTGGGCCTACCGGGTCCCGTCGATTTCCATGGCGCTGTTCGGCACCTCCGATGGCAGCACGGCCCAGTTCCGCGAGGCGGACCTGCTGTCCGGCCCGATGGGGGCCTTTTACAACGCCGTGGCATTTGTGGCGGCCTTTTCGATGGCCCCAATCTCGCGCCGCTTCGGAGCAGACCGGGTCCACGCGGCCTGCCTGCTGCTGACCGGCTGTGCGATGATTGCCATGCCCGCGATGAACAGCCAGCCCCCGATGTGGCTGTTGATGGGCATCATGGGGCTCGGCTGGGGTTCGATCATGGGCAATCCCTATATCATCCTGGCCCATGCGATCCCGGCCGAACGGACCGGCGTTTACATGGGCATTTTCAACATGATGATCTGCGCGCCGATGCTGATTTTCGCCGCGACGATGACATTCATCTATGAACCGGTCCTGGGCGGCGACCCGCGCAATGCACTGGCGTTTGGCGGAGTGCTGATGCTGTGCGCGGCATTAGCGGTCTTGCAGGTCAGGGGCCGGGGCGGCGCCGGGCCGAAGCAGGCGGCTGCGGCCATCTGATGCCAGCTCCGCTCGTCTTTCTGCACAGCGATCAGGCCAGCCTGGTGCTCGAACGGTGCGGCGATGATCCGCCGCTCTGGCGGCACCTTGGCCTGCGGCTGGATCCGGGCACGCTGGAACCGCTGGCCCGGGGGCGGACGGCGGCCTCGTTCTCGCTCGACCGGGATGTGCCGCTCTCAACCGCGCCGCACGCCGGGCTGGGCTGGTTCGGGCCTGAGGCGCTGGAGCTGCGCCGGGACGGGCTGGCGCTGATCCCGGTGTTTGGCGCGGTCGAGGTGGCGCAGGATGATCGCGCGATCCGCATTGTCCTGGCGGATCCCCAGGCCGGGATCGAACTGCACCAGTCAATCGAACGGCTGCCCGGCGGCGCATTCCGCTTTGCCGCCGAACTGATCAATGCCGGAAGCAACCTGCTGCAGGTGGATTGGCTGGCCAGCGCCCTGATCCCACTGGCGGCCAGCAGCGCCGGCCTGATTTCATGGCGCGGTCGCCACAATGCGGAGCTGGTCGAGCTGGCCGAGCCGATGCCGCAGCAGGCGTGGGTGCGCGAAGGACGCCGGGGAATCTCCGGCCATGGCGGGCCGCCGGGTGTGATCGTGCTGGGCGAAGGGGCCGGGCATCACACCGGACCGGTCAATGCCTTGCAGCTCGCCTGGTCGGGCGACAGCCGGATCGCGGTGGAGCGTGACGACGAAGGCTGCTGGATCCTGAGCGCCGGGGCCCGGCTTGCCCCGGGTGAGGTGGTGCTGGGTACGGGCGAACGGTTCGCTGCTCCCGCCGCGATCCTGGCCGTGTCGGACCGGGGCCGCAACGGGGCGATGGCGCAGCACCATGCTGCCGTCCGCGCGCTGCTGAACTGGCCGGGCGGCACGATGCGCCCGCGCCCGGTGCATCTCAATTCATGGGAAGCCTGCTACTTTGACCATGATGAGGCGCGGATCGCCGCTCTGGCCGAAGCGGCGGCCGGGATCGGGGTGGAACGGTTCATTCTGGATGACGGCTGGTTCCGGGGCCGCAGCAACGATGACGCCGGACTGGGTGATTGGACCGCCGATCCGGTCAAGTATCCCGCCGGTCTGTCCGCGCTGGCAGAACGGGTCCGCGCGCTCGGGATGGAATTCGGGCTGTGGGTCGAACCCGAAATGGTCAATCCTGATAGCGATCTGTACCGCGCGCATTCCGACTGGGCCTTGCACCTGCCGGGCCGTGACCAGCCGACCGCGCGCAACCAGTTGGTGCTGAACCTGGCTCTGCCTGAGGTTCAGGACTATCTGTTCGCCGCGCTCGATGCGCTGCTGCGCGAAGTGCCGATTTCCTACCTCAAGTGGGATCACAACCGCGATCTGGCCCCGGCGGGCGGGGCAGGTCAGGTTCTGGGCACATACCAGCTGCTGGCCCGGCTGCGTGCGGCCCATCCGCTGGTCGAGATCGAAGGCTGCGCGGGCGGGGGCGGGCGATCGGATGCGGGGCTGGCGCCCTATGTCCACCGCTTCTGGACGAGCGACAATATCGACGCGGTCAGCCGGGTTCCGATCCAGCGCGGGTTCCTGTCATTCCTGCCGCCGGAGCTGATGGGCGCGCATGTCGGCGCCAGCCCGGCCCATGCCACCGGGCGAAGCCAGTCGCTCGGATTTCGCGCAGCGGTCGCCATGCCCGGGCATTTCGGGGTCGAACTCGACCCCCGCCAGCTCGATCCGGCCGACCGTTCCGAACTGGCCGGGTGGATCGCCTTTCACCGGCAATGGCGGTACTTGCTGCATGGGCAGGAAACCTGGCTGGGTCAGGGCGCGGACGGACTGGTCTGGCAGGCGAGCGGCAGCGCAGAGGAATTTCTGTTGTTTGCGATCCGCACCGATCCCGCACTCGATCGGCGCCCGCAGCCGCTGCCTCTGCCGTTCCTGCAACAGGCCGGTTCCTGCACGATCGGACTGTTGCGGATCGCGGGCGGAGAGCGCGGGCATGCGGCCCACCGCCCGGCGCTGTTCGATGCGCCTGCTCGGTTCACCGGATCCTGGTTGGCACATGCAGGCCTGCCGCTACCGCCACTCAAGGCCGAGAGCGTGGCGATCTTCCACGGGAGCGCGCGATGAGCCTGGCCGACCTTCCCCACCGCCGCCGCAACCTCCTGACCGGGGAGTGGCTGCTGGTTTCCCCGCACCGCGCCAAGCGTCCGTGGCAGGGCGAGGCTGCACCGCCGCCCGCGCCGCGCCCGCCGGCGCACGATCCGGCCTGCCACTTGTGCCCCGGCAACACCCGCGCCACGGGTGAGGCCAATCCGGCCTATCCGGGCACGTTCGTGTTCGCGAACGATTTTGCCGCCTTGCTGGACGCGGGCGGCACGGGCACTCCGCATCCGCTGTTCGAGACCGCCCCCGCGCGCGGCGAGGCAGGGGTGATCTGTTTCGCCCCCGATCACGGCGCGACTTTGGCGCGGCTCGATTCCCCGGCGCTGGCGGGGGTGATCGATTGCTGGTGCGATCAGTCGGCGGAACTGGGCAGCACGTGGGCGCATGTCCAGCTGTTCGAAAACAAGGGCGCGATGATGGGCGCCTCCAGCCCGCACCCGCACGGGCAGGTCTGGGCGAGCGACTTCGTGCCCGAACAGGTGGCGAAGGAAGATGCCTGCCAGCGCGCCTTTCTGGCCGAGCGTGGCGAGCCGCTGCTACAGGCTGTGGCCGAAGCCGAACTGGCTGAAGGCACCCGCGTGGTCGAGGCCAACGACCATTGGCTGGCCGTGGTGCCGCACTGGGCGGCCTGGCCGTTCGAAACCTTGCTGATCGCGCGCGGTCCGGCGGCGCGGCTGGAGCAGCTGGACGAAGCGGCCCGCGCCGCGCTCGCCGCTATCCTGACGCCGCTGCTGCGCCGCTATGACGGCCTGTTCGGCTGCGATTTTCCCTATTCGATGGGCTGGCACGGCGCACCGCATGGGCTGGGCGGCGATACGGCACACTGGCGGCTGCACGCCCATTTCTATCCGCCGCTGCTGCGTTCGGCCAGCGTGCGCAAGCACATGGTCGGGTTCGAACTGCTGGGCGAGATCCAGCGCGATCTGACGCCCGAGGCCGCGGCAGAGCGGCTCCGCGCGGTGGAGATCGCGCCGTGACGCTCGCCCAAGACGTCAGCGCCGCATTCGCCGCGCGGTTTGGCCACGCGCCCGACGGGGTCGCCTTTGCCCCCGGGCGGGTCAACCTGATCGGCGAGCATGTCGATTACAATCAGGGGCTGGTCCTGCCCATGCCGATCGCGGCCGGTACGGCAGTGGCCTGGAGCCGCAGCGACCGGGCCGAGACCGAGGCCGTGGCGCTCGATTTCGGCCTGGCCGAGGACCGGCTCGATCCTGCCGCGCCGGGCGCTGCCACACCGGGGGACTGGCGCTGCTACTTGCGCGGGATGACCGCCGAACTCGCGGCGTGCGGGGTGACGCCGGGGCCGCTCAAGCTGGCGATTGCCGGATCGATCCCGCGCGGGTCGGGGCTATCGTCCTCGGCCTCGCTGTGCATTGCACTGGGCCGCGCGCTGGCCGAGGCAGCGCGCGGCACGCGCCCGGCACCGCAGGAACTGGCGCTGGCCGCACAGGCGGCGGAACACGCCTGGGCCGGGGTTCACTGCGGGATCATGGACCAGATGGCGATCGCCGCGGGCGAACCGGGCGCTGCGCTGCTGCTCGACTGCCGCGATCTGACGACGCAAAGCATTGCCCTGCCGGACGACTGGGCAGTGATGATCGTCCAGTCGGGCGTGGTGCGCGGGCTGGTCGATGGCCACTACAATGCCCGCCGCGCCGATTGCGAAGCGGCGGCGCGCGCGCTTGGCCTCGCCTCGCTGCGCGATGCCACGGCGGCACAAGTCCGCATCGCCGCGCTGAGCGAACGCGAACGGGCGCGCGCGCTGCATGTGGTCGAGGAAATGGCCCGGGTCGGTGAAGCCGTCACGGCGATCCGGCAGCAGGATCTGCCCGCGCTGGGCGAGCTGCTGCGCGCCAGCCACGCCAGCCTGCGCGACCTGTTCGAAGTCAGCGTGCCGCCGGTCGACCGGCTGGTCGATCTGCTGAATGCCGAAATCGGCCGGATGGGAGGCGCCCGGATGACCGGGGGCGGGTTCGGCGGCGCCGTGGTGGCGGTGCTGCCGGCCACCGCAGTCGCACGGGTCCGCGCCACGCTGAAAAGCCAATTCAGGCCGGATGACGGTTCGGCCCTGTCAGTGATGATCGAAAGGACAGGCGGTCAGCCCGCCGGAGCAACAGCATGAACAAGCCGCATCTCAACCTGCAGGGTCAGGCCCCTGCAACCACGTCGCGGTGGCAGCCGCTGACGATTGGCGGGGCCGAAATCCCGCTGATCACGGCTGCCGATGCTGCGCCGATCCTGCCCGAGCTCGACCTGTGGGACAGCTGGCCGCTGGCGCATGAGGACGGCAGCACGGTGGTCGTGGATGGCCACCAGTACTGGTTCTTCCTCAGCGCGCCGCGCTTTCCCGATCCCGGCCAGCGTCACAATGCGGCGAAGATCCGGCTCGCCTCGCTCGGCACCGATGGCTGGCGCGATCATGGCGATTGCCTGCCCGAAGCGCTCAGCCCCGGATCGCGCGAATGGGCCGGCAGCGCGGTACTGCACGATGACGGGGCCAGCGTGACCCTATTCTTCACCGCCGCCGGACGGCGCGGGCAGGGCCACAGCTTTGAACAGCGCCTGTTCGCAGCGCGCGGGCGGATGGGGCCGCAGGGGCCGCAGGACTGGTTTACCTGCGACGAAACGGTTCGCCCCGATGGCCAGCGCTATTTCATCGCCAATGAAGGCGAAGGCACACCGGGCATGATCAAAGCGTTCCGCGATCCGGCCTGGCTGCGCGATCCGGCCACCGGCACGGCGCACCTGCTGTTCACCGCCAGCGCCGGGTGGGACAATGCCGCGTTCAATGGGGTGATCGGCCTCGCCACGCAGGGCGCGGACGGAGAGTGGCGGCTGGAAGATCCGCTGGTCGAGGCCGTGGGCATCAACAACGAGCTGGAGCGCGCGCACGTGCTGGTGCGCGATGGCCGCTACTACCTGTTCTGGTCGACCCAGCGCCGCACCTTCGATCCGGCCGCGCCGTCCGGCCCCAACGGGCTCTACGCAATGGTCGCCGATCAGCTGCGCGGGCCCTATCGCCCGGTCAACGGCGACGGGCTGGTGGTGGGCAATCCGGCCAGCGAGCCCGCCCAGGGCTATAGCTGGTGGGTCACGGGCGACGGCGAGGTGTGGAGCTTCATCGACCACTGGGGCATGCAGGGCCGCAGCTTTGAAGATCACCCCGAGCTGCTGCGCGGCCAGTTTGGCGGCACTCCCGCGCCGCGCTTTCGCCTTGCCTTCGCGGGCGATGCCGTAACCCTGGCCTGAACCGAAAGCAGACTTCGTGCGCCCGCAGTATCACTATGCCGCCGCAGCCAATTGGCTGAGCGACCCCAACGGCCTCGTCTACGCCCAAGGTGAATGGCACCTGTTCTATCAATACAATCCGCATGGCGAGGATTGGGGCCACATGAGCTGGGGCCACGCCGTCAGCCCCGATCTGGCCGTGTGGCAGGAACTGCCGGTGGCGCTGGCCGAAACGCCGACCGACATGATCTTTTCGGGCTCAGCCGTGATCGACGAACAGGGCGTTGCCGGGTTCGGCAAGCAGGCCATGGTGGCGTTCTACACCGCTGCCGCCGCGCAGGGCGCAGCGCATCAGAGCCAGGCGGTCGCTTACAGCACCGACAACGGGCGCAGCTGGGACCACTATGCGGGCAATCCCGTGATCGATCTGGGGCTGGCCGATTTCCGCGATCCCAACGTGTTCTGGCATGCAGGAACGCAGCGCTGGATCATGGTGCTGGCGCTGTCGGCGGAAAACCGCGCGGTGCTCTATGCCAGCCGCGATCTGCTCCACTGGGACGAACTGTCGGTGATCACGGGCACGGATGCGCCGGGGCAGGTGTGGGAATGCCCGCTGCTGATCGAACTGCCGGTCGAAGGGACGGACGAGAGCCGCTGGCTGTTCAAGGTGGACGTGCTGCACGCAGCGCCGGGATCGGGCGCGCTCTACCAGACCGGCACGTTCGACGGGACCCGCTTTCACCCTGATGGCCCGGCGCGGGAGCCGTTGTGGCAGCTGGCTGACCATGGCCGCGATTTCTATGCCGCCGTCGCCTGGCACGAACCGCGTGACCAGCAGGGCCGGCCGGTGTGGATCGGCTGGCTGGGCAACCATGCCTATCAGGGCCAGCTGCCCCGCCAGGGCTGGCGCGGTGCGATGAGCGTACCGCGGCGGATCTCGCTGGTCCGGCAAGGTGAGCGCCATGTGCTGCGACAGGTGCCGGAACCGGCGGCTGTGGCCGGGGTCGCCGTGCTCGCATCGGGAGCGGTCGAGACCGGGCAAGCGGTGCGGATCGATCTGCCCGCGCGGCAGGACGCAGCCCTGACTCTGGCCGATACCGCAGGCCGCCTGCTGGTGATCGAGCGGCGCGACGAAGCGCTGGTCTGCACCCGCCGCGATCCGCAGGTGCCCGCGCTCGATGCCGTCTGCCAGACGCGGCTGGATCCGGCGCAGGCGCTGGTATTGTGGCTCGACCATGGCAGCCTGGAATTGCTCTCGGCCGATGGGCTGACCGCGCTGACGCTGCAGCACCGGCTAGCGGGTGAGCGGCTCAGCCTGCGTCACGCGGTGACGGCGGGGGCTGGGGCCTAGGCCGTATCGCGCCGGATCAGCTGCGGGGCCATTTCCACCGAGGGCGCATCCTCGCCCGCGATGCGCTGGTAGAGCGCATTCACCATCGCCCGCGCGCCGGTCGCGATGTTCTGGCTGATCGTGGTCAGGCGCGGGATGGTCTGTTCGGCCAGCGGCAGGTCATCGAACCCGGTCACCGAAATGTCGCGCGGGACCATCAGCCCGCGATCGGCCAGCGCGCGGACGGTGTGCATCGCGATCAGGTCCGACCCGGCGGCGATCCCGTCGACCCGCGCCTTGATTGCCTCGACATGGGCGGCGATCTCGTCGGCCATCACGTCGGAGGCGAGGTGGGTATCAAGCTTGAGCGGCGCCTCCAGCCCCGCCGCCGCCGCCGCATCGCACAAGCCGAGGTAGCGTTCCTGCAATTCCGGCGCGACCGTTTCGCCGACGAAGGCGAGCCGCTTGCGCCCGGCCTGAATCAGGCATTCGCCAGCCAGTTGCCCGCCCTTCCGGTTGTCCACGCCGACGGTGCAATGAACCTGGCTGGGGCGGTGGCTGCCCCAGACCACCAGCGGCTTGTACCAGGCCGCGACCCGCTCGATCGTGTCGAACTGGTTCGACTGGCCGATCAGCAGCACCCCGTCGAGCATGCCCGAATCGACGATCCGCTCCAGCCAGTCCTCGGCATCGGGGATCACGCGGCTGAGCATGATGTCATAGCCGTTCTCGGTCAGCGCATCGGCCAGGTGGCCCAGGATCGACATGAAGAACGGATCGGACAGGTGCTGGCGCTTTTCATGGCCAAGCGGCACCACCACGCCAATGACGCGGGTTTCCTGGATCCGCAGTCGCCGCGCCATCTGGTTGGGGCGATAGTCATGCTCGCGCGCAAGGGCCTGAATCCGCTCGCGGGTTTCCTGCTTGACCAGCGGGTTGCCCGCCAGCGCACGCGAGACCGTGCCGGCGTTTACCCCGGCCAGCGCGGCCAGTTCGGCGATGTTGCGGATGCGGGGAGGGGAGGAGCCGGTCATCTTGCTGTCAACTTCACCCGAAAGCGCGGCGCTCGTCCACCCCTGACTGACCGGGGCGGGATCGTTGTGGCGCGAATGCCACAGGCATGGGTTTTTCGCAATCGATTGTCAAAAGACATTGCAATCGATTGTTGTATGTGCGACTCGACACTCGGACTTGCCCTAGGCAAGCGATTCTGACCCGAGGGGAGAGGAAATGAAGAAGTTCACGTTGAAGACCTGTGTCTCGGCCGCGTCGCTCGCGGTGATGAGCCTGTCGGCCATGCCGGCTCTGGCTCAGGACGCTCCCGCCGATGACAGCGCCGGCGCACTCGACGAAATCGTCGTTACCGCATCGGGCAAGGACAAGACCCAGCTCAACACCTCGGTCTCGGTCACCAGCGTCGGGGCCGATCTGATCGAAGCGATGAAGCCCAGCAGCGAAGCTGAAGTGTTCCGCATGATCCCCGGCATCCAGGTGCCCGGCACCTCGGGCCCGGGCGGCAACTCGAACATCGCGGTGCGCGGCCTGCCGGTTGCGACCGGTGGTTCGCCCTTCGTCCAGATCCAGGAAGATGGCCTGCCGACTGTGCTGTTCGGCGATATGCAGTTCGGTAACAACGACTACTGGACCCACTTCGACAGCACTGTCGAGCGCGTTGAATCGGTGCGCGGCGGTGGCTCGACCACCTATGCCTCGCAGGCACCGGGCGCGGTGATCAACTACATCTCGCACACCGGTGAGAAGGAAGGCGGCGCGGTCGCCCTCAGCACCGGGATCGGTTACAACGAAACCAAGGTCGACTTCCGCTATGGCGGCCCGATCAACGACACCCTGCGCTTCCACCTGGGCGGTTACTTCAAGTCGGGCCGCGGCCCGCTCAAGGCCGATTTCAACGTGTCGAAGTCGTTCCAGATGAAGGGCAACCTGACCAAGACCTTCGATGATGAGAAGGGCTTCTTCCGCCTGCTCGTCAAGGTCGCTGACACCCGTGAGCCGAACTATACCGGCGCTCCGGCGCTGGCCAGCTTCTCGGGCGGCAAGTTCAGCGATGTCCAGCCATTCCCCGGCTTTGATGGCCGCAACAGCTCGAACTATTCGATCTACAACCAGGACTTCACCATCCTGAACCGCAACGGCACGCTGGAACGCACGCCGATGAGCGGGATCAGCACAAAGGCCACGGCGCTGGGCGGCCAGTTCCACTATGAAACCGATGGCGGCATCACCATCGATGACAGCATGCGCTGGACCAAGATGAGCGGCAGCTTCGCTTCGCCGTTCAACAACATCAGCCGCGCCACCGGGATCGTCGGTTCAAAGCTGCAACTCAACGGTGTGGACTATGCCACGGTCGGATCGATCCGCTATGCCAACGGCCCCAAGGCCGGGCAGGTGTTCACCGGCACCTATGTGGACAACAACACCAATGTCCGCACCAACATCCGTGATGTCGGCAGTCTCGCCAACGACCTGAACCTGTCGGCCAGGTTCAACACTGACTTCGCCAAGGTCACGGCACGCGCCGGGTTCTTCTACATGAACCAGGACATCGCGATGGACTGGCACACCAACAAGAGCCTGCGCGAGGCATCGGGTGACAATCCGGCGCAGCTTGACCTGTACAGCACCACCGGGGCCAAGCTGACCCAGGACGGGATCGCCGGCTACAACAACAACTGGGGTAACTGCTGCGCCCGCGATTACGATCTGTCCTATACCAACACGGCTCCCTATGCCGCGCTGGATCTGGATGCGGATCACTTCGCGATCGACGGTTCGGTCCGGTTCGAACGGGTCAAGGCGTCGGGCGGCGGCACTCAGGGCGGCAGCGAATTCCTGGTCAATTCGAACGGGGTCAACATCCCGGCGATCACCAGCAACGGTGCCCGCGAAGTGCTCAACTACAGCCGTAGCTACACTTCTTGGACAGCTGGCGCGCTGTGGAAGGCCAACAGCAATACCTCGCTGTTCGTGCGTGCTTCGCGCGGTGGCCGTTTCAACAGCGATCGCCAGACCTTTGGCGGCAAGATCGCCAGCGACGGTTCGCTCTGCACCGGGACCATGGCAAAGGCCGGAACCCTGGGCTGCGCCGCCGATGGCGTCACCCCTTCGGTTGACTTCGTCAAGCAGTACGAACTGGGCCTGAAGAACCGCGGCGATCTGGCCGGTGGGCGCTATACGGTTGAAGCCACCCTGCTCAAGGGCAACTTCAAGCAGAGCACCTTCGAACTGTCAGCCACACGTTGCCCCGGCGGTGCCGGTGGCTGCGTGATCGACGCCCGCTACAAATCGTGGGGCCTGGAATTCTATGGCACCTACAGCAACGGCGGGTTCAGCCTGGTCGGCAATGCCACCTTCACCAAGGCGACCCGTTCGGGTGCGGATGCCACCGGCAAGCCGACCCCGTTCGTGCGCGCTCAGTACATGCCGGACCTGGTTTACACCGTGCAGGCCAATTATGATGTCAACGATCTGGTCACCTTCGGGATCAACACCACCGGTCAGTCAGGGATCATCGACGATGCCGGACGGTCCTATCCGGGCGGTGCGGTGTTCGGTGCCAACCTGCGGGTCTCGCCGATCAAGCAGCTGGAACTGGGCATGCAGGTCTACAACCTGTTCAACCGCTATGACCTGCGCGGCAGCGGCGGTGTGGCCGATCTTTCGGTCAACCCGGCGGTGATCGGCACGGGCCCGGCACTGGGCCGGACCTGGACCGCTTCGGTCAAGTACAGCTTCTAAGACAGTCGGACTGGCCCGGATGGTTGCCTCCCAGCCATTCCTGCCAACGCGACGGGGGCGACCGCAAGGTTGCCCCCGTCTTGTTTGCGTGACACCTGTCTGACGATGAGTCCGGAGCAGACCCAGCTGGCGCAGAGCCTTGCGGCCGAACTGACCTTGGCCCTGCGCGCGACCGATCCCGCCGCACGCGATCGGCGACTGGCCCTGGCGCGGCAGGCGCTGTCGCTGGGGCTGGCGGGCAAGGCGATCCCGCTGCTTGCCGCCCTGGCACGAAGCAAACGCGGCGATGGCGAAGTGGCGCTGCTGCACGGCGTTGCCCTGCGCCACGAACAGCGGCTGGTTGAAGCGCTGGAAGTGTTTACGGCGGCCCGCACTGCGGGCGCGCAGGATCCGGCGCTGGTCCAGGGGATCGCCCAGACGCGCTATGAACTGGGTCTGCCCGCTGCGACACTGTTTGGCGAGGCGGAGACGCTACAGCCCGCCAATCTTGATCTGCTGCGGATGCGCGCCGCAGCCATGGTCGCCGAAGGCGATCCGGACGGGGCTGAGGCCATGCTGGAGGCCGAACTGGCCCGCCGCCCCGGTTGGCTGGAAGGGCACAAGGCGCTGGCCGTGCTGCGCTGGACCGTGGGCGATTCTGCTCGCCATGCCGATAGCTATGCCGCTGCCAGCCTGACCGAGCCCGGCAATGCCGAACTATGGCTCGCCTGGTTCCGCGCTGTGGCCCAGACCCGCGATTGGCCCGCGACCCTCGACGTGCTGGACCGTGCCAAGGTCGCAATGGGAGACGGTGCTGCACTGCGCATAGCCCGCCTGTTCGTGGCCAGTGAAAGCGGCGATCTTACCGCGGCCGACCTGGGGTTGCAGCAATGCGCGGCGTTGCAGGGCGAAACGCTCGACCTGATCCGGGTTCGCCATTTCCTGCGTCAGCGTCGATTCAAGGAAGCGGAGGTCGTGTGTCTGCCGCAACTGATCACCACCCGCGCGCCGCTGTTCTGGCCCTATCTTTCGCTGGTCTGGCGCATGGCAGGGGATGCGCGGTGGGAATGGATCGATCGGCCGGAACAGTTGATCCGGCCAGTGCGGGTCGATCTGTCACCCACCGATCTGGCCGAACTGGCGCAGGTGCTGCGCGGCCTGCACGTGATGGACCGGCCCTATGTCGAACAGTCGGTACGCGGGGGGACGCAGACCGACCGCTCGGTGATCCAGCGCCACGAACCGGTAATCCAGCTGGCCAAGGCGCGCTGGCTGGAGGCGCTGCGCGGCTATGTCGCGGCGCTGCCGCCGTTTGAACAGGGCCACCCGCTGCTCGGCCTGCCGCGCGGCGAACTGCTGGTCGAAGGTAGCTGGTCGGTGCGGCTGTTGCGGCAGGGGTATAACGTGCCGCACAACCACCCGGTCGGCTGGATCAGCACCGCTTTTTACGTCGCGCTGCCCGCGCCGGAGCAGATGGGCGCAGCCCCTGCCGGCCATATCGTGTTTGGCACGCCGCCCGAGGAGCTGGGGCTGGATCTGACTGCCTATTGCACTATCGCTCCCGAACCTGGGCTTTGCGCCACCTTCCCATCGACCATGTGGCACCGCACCATGCCGTTCGATGATGGGGAGCGGCTGGTGATCGCGCTGGATCTTAAACGCCCGCGCTGGTGATGCAATCGATTGCTAATACTGCTTGATCGCGGCGCGGCGATGCGGGAATATGGCGCCAAGGAGAGTGCGATGCAGCAGGGCGATTCCATCCGGTCGATCGTGATTGTCGGGGGCGGCACCGCCGGGTGGATGACCGCGGCGGCCCTAGCCAATGCGATCCGCACGGGCTGCGCGATCACGCTGATCGAAAGCGATGAAATCGGCACAGTCGGGGTGGGCGAGGCGACGATCCCGCCAATCCGCACCTTCAACGAAACGCTGGGCATTGCTGAGAACGATTTCATCAAGGCGACTCAGGGTTCGTTCAAGCTGGGGATCGAGTTCGTCGGCTGGGGGGCAGAGCAGAGCCGCTATTTCCACCCGTTCGGCACCCATGGCCGCAATTTCGATTTCGTGCCGCTGCACCAGTACTGGATCGCCGCGCAGCAACAGGGCCGGGCGCCCGAGCTGGACGATCTGTGCATGGCCTGGGCCGCGGCCAAGCGCGGCAAGTTCGCGCACCCCTCGGCCGATCCGCGCAATGTGCTGTCGACCTTCGACTATGCCTATCACTTCGATGCCGGGCTCTATGCCCGGTTCCTGCGCGCCTATGCCGAGCAGCGCGGGGTCACGCGGATCGAAGGCAAGATTGCCGACGTCGGGCTGAATGGCGAGAACGGCCATGTCAGCCACGTCACGCTGGAAGACGGGCGGCAGATTGGCGGCGAACTGTTCGTCGATTGCTCGGGCTTTCGCGGGCTGCTGATCGAAGGGGCCTTGCAAACCGGCTATCAGGACTGGACCCACTGGCTGCCGTGCGACCGCGCCATGGCCGTACCCTGCGCCAAGGTGGAAGACCCCACGCCCTATACCCGCTCCACCGTGCGCCCCGCGGGCTGGCAGTGGCGCATCCCGCTGCAGCACCGCACCGGCAACGGCTATGTCTATTGCAGCCAGTTCGCCAGCGAGGAGCAGGCCGCCGAATTGCTGCTCGCCAATCTCGACGGGCAGGCGCTGGCCGATCCCAAGCCGCTGCGGTTCGTCACCGGGCGGCGCAACCGGTTCTGGAACCGCAACGTGGTGGCGATCGGGCTGTCTGGCGGGTTCATGGAACCGCTCGAATCTACCTCGATCCACCTGATCCAGGCCGGGATTTCCAAGCTGCTGGCGCTGTTCCCGGACCGCAATTTTGATCCCCTGGTGACCGAGGAATACAACCGCATCGCCATCAACGAGTTTGAGCGGATCCGCGATTTCATCATCCTGCACTACAAGCTGACAACGCGCCGCGACAGCGAGCTGTGGCGGTACTGCGCGGCGATGGAGGTGCCCGATACGGTCACCTGGAAGATCGAGCATTTCCGCCGCCACGGCCGGCTGGTGCAGCGCGATGCCGATCTGTTTGGCCCGCCCAGCTGGCTGGCGGTGCATGTCGGGCAGGGCAATCTGCCGCAGGGCACGGACCCCTTGCTGCCGCTGCGCGGAACCGATCCGGCGGACTATCTGGTCAAGCTGGAAGGGGCCCTGGTCCGCGCGGCAGAGGCCATGCCCAGCCACGCGGAATTTATCGCCGAAAATTGCGCCGCCTAGCCGGACGCCGATCCCGCGCGCCGCCGCGCCATCCCGGAAAGGCGCTCAAGTTACTGAATATCAGGCATATCCGGAAAAACCGGTGATTTCAGTTGCTGCAAAGGTGATGGCGGAGACGGAGTCCGCCGAACTAGCAATTTCAATCAATCTCATCCGATATCGATGAAGCTCATTTAAATACTATATTACAATGCTTTTGAGCGGATTGCCGATCTCGCCTGCTCTCTAGACATCTCTGCCAATCGCACATACAAAGTGGGACCGAAAGTGGGACCGAAAGGGGGACCGGAGGAAGGCGATGTCAGGTCGAGCCATCAACAAACTCAGCGCGGTCCAGGCCGCAAAGATCAAGGAACCAGGGCGGCATTCGGACGGCGGCGGGCTTTACCTCTTTGTCGATCAGCATGGCCGCCGACGCTGGATCTTCATGTACACACGCAATGGCAAGCGGACTGAGCTCGGCCTGGGCGGGGGTCGCGATCTATCACTTGCCGCTGCTCGAACCGAGGCAACGAGATTGCGCGAGCTTCTGGCTGCCGGCAATGATCCCAAGAGCGAGCGCGCCAAAAGCGACAAAATCCCGAACTTCGGTGCATGCGCAGATGATTACATCGAAGCGATGCGCCCGTCCTGGCGCAATGCCAAGCACGCCCAGCAATGGACGATGACGCTGACCACTTATGCAAAGCCAATTCGCGGCAAGCCCGTGAACGAAGTGATGACGCAGGACGTGCTCGATGTACTGCAAGGCCTCTGGAAACGGACCCCTGAGACTGCGGAGCGCTTGCGGGGCAGGATCGAAAACGTACTCGATGCCGCTAAGGCCAAGGGGTTCCGATCGGGTGAAAATCCCGCCCGATGGCGAGGGCACCTCGACCAGCTCTTGCCCAAACGTCAGCGCCTTTCGCGCGGACACCATGCGGCATTGAGCTATGACGAGATTCCTGGGTTCGTGTCTGACCTGCGAAGCAGCGCTGCAACGGCTGCGCGGGCTCTCGAGTTCACGATCTTGGCGGCCGCTCGCTCGGGTGAGGTACTCAGGGCCAAATGGGGCGAAATCGACCTTGCCAAGAATGTCTGGACCATTCCCGCCGAACGAATGAAGGTTGGCCGGGAGCACCGGGTTCCTTTGTCGGCAAGAGCGCAGGATATTCTGAAAGCTCTCCAGGTCGATGATCCAGGTGCCTATGTGTTCCCCGGCCCAAAGCCGAAGAAGCCGCTCTCAGGCATGGCCATGTCCATGCTGCTACGCAGAATGAAGTCGGAAGTGACGGTGCATGGCTTTCGCTCGACCTTTCGCGACTGGGCATCCGAGACTACCAGCTTTTCGCATGAAGTGTGCGAAATGGCACTTGCCCATACCATCGCGAACAAAGCGGAGGCCGCCTATCGGCGCGGCGACCTGTTCGAGAAGCGGCGAAACCTGATGGATGCTTGGGCCGACTACTGCGCGCAGCCGGCCTCCAATCAGGAAAACTGACTGAAGAGTAGGATTCGTCGGCTTGGCGCTAGCGAACGAGTTCTCCGAGCGGTGGTCGATAGGCGACCGGGTTTGCGATCCAGCTGTCGATCGCGGACTCATGCCAGCCAGCACCATGAATGCTGATGCGGACCTGAGGCGGGAAAGTGCCATCGGCGATCTTGCGATAGACGGTGGAGCGAGAAAGCCCGGTGCGGTCGAGCACGGTCTTCAGGCGGATGATGCGTTCTGAGTGGGGCATGGCATTAGTTCCATCTTGTCTTGGTCAGTAACACCCCTCTTGATAGAACATAATGGGAACATATTTGAAATTGGCAATAGGCGAAATTCGTCTTGCTGGCCTCGGACTTGTGGCAAAGTTAGAGTGATTGAATAGTCCTGGGACGACACCGGTAGCATAGAGAAGCAGGCGGACAGATCGCGCGGGGGTGAGTTTGCCTGGCGCGCGAGCGACTTTTTCTTCGACGTGTTGTGTTGATGACACACTCCAGCGTGTGGCCGTTTCGTTGGACGATCCGGAACGGCAGGTCTTGAGGAGTGAATTGCGGATAGCGGTCATTCCGGACGATTAGCCGGCATGTCAACTACGCGCCCTACGTTCAGCCGTTCGTCCTCGCTCGCCAATCCCCTAAAATCCGACATCGAAACGCCGCACTTCGAACTGCAGTACGGCTGGGCATTCCAACGCCAGAATTTGGAAACGGGCAAGCGTATGCATCAATTGTTGGGCATCGCAGCAACTTCAGCCAAACGCCCTCGTTTCGGTAGTCCAATTCCAAGTCATCCGATTGTGAACGTTGGCATTGCGTCAACAGGATAGTGAGGCCGCCTACCCACGCCCAAATTCCTTGTGATAGCGTGGAATGAAGAGGTGCTTGCCCTTCATCGCCGTGGTCAAAGCGTCGCCAACAACCCAGCCTTTGCCCATTGGCAGCACGCTCGCGCCCTTGCTTGGCCCAAGTGGCAGGAGGATCGGCGACACCTTCCAGGCGGCATAAGCGGGCAGGCTTTCAAGTTTGGCCCCCTTTGCCAGCTTGCGCAGCGTCTTGGCGAGCCAGGGAACCTGCCGCAAGGTCGAGACCACGGTCATGCCTTCGCCGATCGCGGCGAGATCGCCAATTGCGAAGACATAGGGCAAGCTCGACGGGCGTAGCCAGCGATCGACACCCAGCTGACCGTTCTGCTGGCGATCGATGCCGGGAAGGGCATGGGCCGGACTGTCGGCGATCTTGCTGCCAATGGCGGGAATGATGAGCCCGGCAAGTTCGGTGCCCTCGGCAAGAGTCACTTTCCCCTGATACGGCGCCGAGGTCTGTTCAAGCCCGCTTGCCGCATTGCCAAGATGAAGCGTGACGCCCAGCGCAATCAAGCGATAAGCCAGCTTGGCATGCAGCTTTTCGGGATACATCGGGAAGAGCCGGGCCTGATCCGAAACCAGCGCAATCCGCTTTTCAGGATGAACCGCCTTGATTTCGCCAGCCAGTTCGACGCCGACCGCGCCGGCACCGATGATCACGACCTGCTCTGCCGCCGCGACCTGTCCCGCAATCGCGGTCAGGCATGACTTGAATTCGACGGCGCTATCGCCTTGCGGCTTGAACGGCGCAGCATAGTGCGATCCTGTCGCAACCACGACGGCATCAGCCGCGATGCGCCGGTCATCGGCCAAGACCACCCCGCCAGCTTCGATCGCCGCGACCCGCCCTTGCACAACCCGCCCGCGTTTGAGCAGACGGTCGTAGGGGATGACGATCTGGTCGAGCAGATGAGGTTCCACCATCGCGCGGATCGCCGCGACATTGTGGACGAAAGCCTCGCGCGCTTCGATCAGCGTCACATCGACATGCGCGTCTAGCAGGCGTGCCAGATTGAAGCCTGCATAGCCGCCACCGATAATTGCCACATGCATGGTCATTGTCGCTTCCCTTTTATGTTCTGATCTTGCTTTCCAGCGGCCAGTCGGGCCGCCGCATCTCAAAGCGGTTGTTCGCTTCAATTGCAAAATAATCGGCTGGGCCGCCGCCACGAAGGATCGGCTGCGCGGCAAGCGTATCGAAGATGCCGTCCGCTATCAGGTCCTGATCGATATGAACCGCCACAACTTCGCCGATTATCAGCCAGGTCTCGGTTGCCGTGCCATCTGCACCGCGCAACCGCAGGATCTGGCTGAGTCGACACTCAAAGTTTACGGTACTTTCCAGAACCCGCGGCGCCCTGATCAATCGCGAGGGTGCCTTGCCAAGCCCGGCCAGCTCGAATTCGTCGACATCGGCAGGGGCCGGCGCGCAACTGCGATTCATCGCTTCGGCGAGCGGCTTGCTCGCAAGATTCCAGCAGAATTCGCGCGATTGCTCGATGTTGGCAACGCTGTCCTTCCAGCCCACGCTGGAAAAGCCGATGAGCGGCGGGTCATAGTTGAGTGCGTTGAAGAAGCTGTAGGGTGCAAGATTGGCTATGCCGTCTGCCCCTAGCGTCGAAATCCAGCCGATCGGGCGTGGCGCGATGATCGAATTGAACGGATCGTGGCGCAAGCCGTGCCCCTTGCCAGGCTCGTAGTAGTGCGCTGTTTCGTTCGCCATTGCCGCTTCCCTCCGAATTCAGGTGGTTGACCTGGTTTCCACCACCCGGTCCGGAGGGCTGGTCCAATCCGCCAAGAAGAGCGCCGCTATGGCCCGAGCCGGGACTTCAGGCGGCTGAAGGTCTTCACGGCGCAGCTTGCGGATCGCATTGTCGATCCCGGAATGCCGGATTTCCGCCTGCATCCCGGTATCGGTCACTCCGGGCCGGACGGCTACGACGGTCAGGTCGGGCCGCTCAGCGGCTAGTGTCGCGCTAAGCCGCTCGAGCCCTGCTTTGCTGGCAGCGTAGGCGCTCCATCCAGCGTGTTCGGCCTGTGCCGCGCCCGATGAAATGTTGGCGATCACACCTTGTTCACCCAGTCGAGGCAAGCCGGCACGCAGCACGTGAAAGGCGCCCACCAGGTTGACCGCTATGCACTGCGCCCAGGCGGCCGGATGAGCATCTTCGACGCGGACAATCGGATCGATCACCCCGGCATTGTTGACGACACCGCCAAGCAGCTCGTCCGCGTCCAGGACACCGTCGATTGCCGCAACCAGTCCGTGCCAGTCGGCGACATCGGCCGCAGCGCAGCGCGGAGCCCGCCCCATGATGACGCGGATCTTCGCGGCGCAATCGCCCAGGCTGGCAAGCGAGCGTCCCAGCAGGATCGGTTCAATCCCGGCCTCCGCCAATGCCACGGCAATCGCCTCGCCAAGGCCCCGCGCGGCTCCGGTCACCAGCACCGGGCCGCGCGGGGCGGCAGTTGGCTGGCTCATGGAGCTGGATTGGCCGGGGGCGCTGAAAAGTCCGACGCCGCCGTAAGCATCTCGTCCGGCATGGCCAGCATCATCTTGTAGGCTTCAGGATCATAAGACATGTGCGGCTTGGCTTGATCGAAAGCTGGTTGGGCGACCGAGCCGCGCGGAGCGTCGAACGCAGCAGGATTCTTGTAGCGGGTGAGTTCCTCTGCCGAGATACCAGCAAGGTCCACGACTTCCTGATCGATCCAGACCTGCGGGTCGATCGCCTCCTTCGAGGTCGAAACCTCAAGGTTCAGGCCTTCGAGCCCTGCGAAGTAGATCGAGGTGCACATGCCATGCGCGACAGGGCCGAAGCAGGGGATCCCGCGCGAACGGATCCGGTCGCGCATCGCCAGCAGATCCTCCTCGCTGTCGACATTGAGCGCAAGGTGCTGCATCGTCCCGGCGGCGCTGGGATGCCCAGGCGTGCGTGCGTGCGTGATGTCGAGGTTGCAGGGAATGTCCTTGACCACAGGGGTCTGAACAAAGGCCACGGTCGATGAGGCGCTGAGTTCAAGGAAGCCATGCCAGGCACCTTCGGTGCCGTGCATCCAGTAGAGCCCGACAAGGCGCGCGCCCAGGACGTCGGAAAAGTACTCGATCTGCTTCTTGATGTCGCTGGTCATCAGCGCGATGTGGTGCATGCCGTTGGGACGCAGGGTCATGGAAATTCTCCTTTGGGTTCAGTCGGCAAGGATCGGGGCGGCCCAATCCTCGACCAGGCCGGCAAAGACTTCAGTGTTGAACAGCATCAACTGGTGACGCCCGCCTTCAATGATCTCGAAGCGCACCGGGCCGGCGATGCTCTTAGCGGTGGCCTCGACCCGTTCGAGCGGGGTCATTCCGTCATCGGTGCCGAAAGCATAGAGGATCGGCTTTGCGTTGTCGGCGGGCAGTACGGCGGGCTTGTAGGTTGCAAGGCTGAGGAACGAACGGAACTCATAGTTCTCCAGGTTCATCCGGTCCCACAGCCGCTGGTCGCGCGCGCCGACAAAACCATAGTCCTTCTCGAAATCGACGAAGCTCATGATATCGAAGCGCAGCGAGCGACCCAGCATCTGGGCGACCATCTGCACTTCGGGCGCATGAAACGGGCTTTGTGCAGGCATCCCAGGCGAGCACGGCACTGCAGCCGATCCCATCAGCACCGCGCCCTCGATCAGGTCCGAATGGAGCGAGGAATAGGCCGCAGCGACGCCCAGGCTGGATCCGACATTGAACACCTTGAGCCCGCTGACGCGCTTGATCTCGGCCGCGACCGCAATTGCGGCATCGACCCATTCCTGGAACTCGAACTGGCCGCGCGGACGCGTGTTGTTGGACAGGCCATGCCCCGGCGCGTCATAGGCCCAGACTTCCACCCCGCGTTCAGCCATATAGGCGCCGAACTTGTTGTAGATGCCCGAATGCGCCCCGATGCCGTGGCTGATCGACAGGGCATAGCGCGGATTCTCGGCACGGAACCGGCGCGCATAGACGTCGCCGACAGTGTGGAATTCAATCTGCATAGCGAGATTCTCCTCGGGAGGGCGGGGTGGATCAGCGGGCCTCGCCGCTATTTTCGGTGAACAAAAGGCAACGGATCATGGCCGCGATTTGCCGGGTAAGGTCTTCGGGATTGCGTCCTGTCACGGCCTCGAACTCGGCCTTGATGCTGAACGGAGTCATGGCGAGCGCGATCATCGCATAGTACAGCAGGTCAGCATCGAAATCGCGCACCCGGCCCGCGAGCTTGCCTTGGTCGATCAGGTCCCGAGCCATGCGGAACATCGGCCTCAGCTGGTTTTCAACCAGCCATTGCTGCCGCAGGTTCATCGTCCGCCCTTCATGCAACATGATCTGGTGCAGCGCAGGATTGTCACGCGCATAGGCCACCAGATCTTCTATCACGATGGTGAGGCGGGTTTCGGCGTCGAGGCCTTCAAGCCCCTGGAAGCGCCGGATCAGGTGTTGCCTGAAACTCTCGAACAGGCTCGAGACTGCCTCCTTCCACACCTCCTCGATCGATCCGAAATGATAGGTCACCAGCGAATGATTGAGCCCGGCCAGCTCGGCAACATGGCGCGGGCCGACTCCTTCGAAGCCGTGGCGGGCAAACGCCTCGATCGCGGCAGCAAGAATGCGCGGCCGGGCTTCGCCACGGGTGGTTGCGACTGCAGCGGGTTTGCGAATCGATTTGACCATATGGACAATAGATATATTCTCATTTATCCGGACGGTCAAATATGGGTCCAGCGAGGGCTTTCATCTGCAACAAGTCCAAGCAGTTCTGGGGAGATAGGACCATGGCCAAGGCAGTGGGCCGCAGGATCTGCATCATCGGGGCATCGGCCGGGGTGGGCCTGGAATGTGTGCACGAGGCGCTATCGCGCGGCCATCAAGTGGTAACCCTATCACGGTCCATCGACGCCTTGCCCACGAATTCGGCGCTGACCCCGCTGCAGGGCAATGCGCTCAATACGCTGGATGTGCGTCGGGCCATCGACGGCGCCGAAGTCATACTGATCTGCCTTGGTCTGGGTTCAAGCCGCAAGCCAACCACGCTCTTTTCCGATTTCGCAAGGGTGTTGAAGGAAGTTGAGTCCGAGATCGGCGACAGGGTCGTCATCAACCTGTCAGGTTTCGGCGCGGCCGAGAGCCTGCACTATTATGGATGGTTCAGGGGCCTGCTGTTCCGCCTGTTCATAGGAAAGCTCTATGTCGACAAATCGGTTCTCGATACGGCCTTGCAGCGCTCTCGCCTCAACTGGATCATTGTCCGTCCCGGTCTGCTAACAAATCAGGTACCCGTTGCCCCAGCGCGGGTGATGAAGGAGTATCAGAAAGGAATGGCTGTCCGCAGCATTTCTCGCCGCGCAGTAGCCAGGTTCATGATCGATCAGGCGGAGATGCCGACTTGCCTCCATACCGCGCCAGCACTGTCAGGCAAATGAGACGAGGGCAGCACCATCAGGGCGCAACCTTCATGACACCGCCTATTGGCGTGATTCAGGGGTGCAGGACGTACGACCGGAAGCAGACGTGACAGTTGGGAACCCAAATGACGGCAAAGTCAAAGATTGTGGGTTCGTCCGTTGAATCACTCGAATGTCAGCTTTCCCCAATGCTCCGATAAACAGCCGACAGTCAGAAGAGGGCTCATTTGGCGTCAATGGCGGACGCCAGAGTGTAGGGCAGCTTTTGGCGTTGCCCATCGACGCAGCAAATGGCAGCAATGTTCGCGCAAGCCGACCCGACGGTGCTCCTTTCCTGGCGCCCTTCGGCCTCGCCT
>CAZKAX010000011.1:0-25700 GCA_964550775.1 uncultured Novosphingobium sp.
TGTTCTGGTGCTTCACGCAGGCGATACCCTGGCGGATTTCCTGACGCTGGACGTTCTTGACATAGCCCAGCATGCCGGCATCGCCGAAGTATTCGCGTGCCAGATTGTCGGTGCTGAGCGCCGCGGTGTGATAGGTCGGCAGGGTGATCAGGTGGTGGAAGATCCCCGCCTCGCGCGCCGCGTCCTTCTGGAAGGTGCGGATGCGTTCGTCGGCTTCGGCGGCCAGTTCCGTGGCGTCGTAATCGACGCTCATCAGCTTGGCGCGGTCATAGGCCGACATGTCCTTGCCCTCTGCGGTCCAGGCATCGAACACCTGCTGGCGGAAGTTGAGCGTCCAGTTGAAGCTGGGCGAATTGTTATAGACCAGCTTGGCGTTGGGCATCACTTCGCGGATGCGGCTGACCATGCCGCCGATCTGGCCGATGTGCGGCTTTTCGGTTTCGATCCACAGCAGATCCGCACCGTTCTGAAGCGAGGTGATGCAGTCCAGCACGCAGCGGTCTTCGCCGGTGCCGGCCCGGAACTGGAACAGGTTGCTGGGCAGCCGCTTGGGCTTCATCAGCTTGCCGTTGCGGGTGATCAGCACGTCGCCGTGGCCGATTTCGGTCACTTCCTCGCAGTCGAGGAAGCTGTTGTACTGATCGCCGATGTCGCCCGCTTCGCGGGTATAGGCGATCTGCTTGGTCAGACCGGCGCCGAGCGAGTCGGTGCGGGCGACGATGATCCCGTCTTCGACGCCCAGTTCCATGAAGGCGTACCGGACTGCGCGGATCTTCGCGAGGAAGTCTTCGTGCGGAACGGTGACCTTGCCGTCCTGGTGGCCGCACTGCTTTTCGTCCGAGACCTGGTTTTCGATCTGGATCGCGCAGGCACCCGCTTCGATCATCTTCTTGGCGAGCAGATAGGTCGCCTCGGCATTGCCGAACCCGGCGTCGATATCGGCGATGATCGGCACGACATGGGTCTGGAATTCGTCGATCTTGTGCAGGATGCGGTGGGTATTGACCGCATCGCTAGCCGCCTTGGCCGCGTCGAGTTCGCGGAACAGACCGCCCAGTTCGCGTGCGTCAGCCTGGCGCAGGAAGGTGTAGAGTTCCTCGATCAGCGCCGGAACGCTGGTCTTTTCGTGCATCGACTGGTCGGGCAGCGGACCGAATTCGCTGCGCAGCGCGGCGATCATCCAGCCCGAGAGGTACAGATAGCGGCCCTTGGTGGTGCCGAAATGCTTCTTGATCGAGATCAGCTTCTGCTGCCCGATGAACCCGTGCCAGCAGCCCAGCGACTGGGTGTAATTGGCCGGATCGGCATCATAGGCGGCCATGTCCTTGCGCATGATCGACGCGGTGTAACGCGCGATGTCCAGCCCGGTCTTGAACCGGTTCTGCAGCCGCATCCGCGCCACGCTGGTCGCATCGATCCCGCTCCAGGTCGTTTCGAACGGGGCGATCTGCTTGCCCGCTTCGGCGATGGTCTGCGAATAGGTCATTGAACGGTTCCTCAGAAATGGCGGCGGCGCGTTTGTGCCGCTGTGATGGCCGGGAACTATGGCCGATGCTGCGCTGCGGAAAGATCGTGCGGAGTCAGTTTGTCAAGTGTTACAACTATTCCTTGTAAAATTGTACAGTTGTGACAAAAAGCGGGCATGGCCGATTCCCGCCCGCTCTATCTTGGCCCGCGCCTGAAACGTCTGCGCCGCGAACTGGGGCTGACCCAGACCGCGATGGCGCAGGATTTGCGCATTTCACCCAGTTACATCGCGCTGATCGAACGCAACCAGCGCCCGCTGACTGCCGACCTGTTGCTGCGTCTGGCCAAGAGCTACCGGCTCGATCTGGCCGAATTCGCTGGTGACGATGCGGAGGCCTATGAACAGCGCCTCGCCAAGGTCCTGCGCGATCCGCTGTTTGCTGATATCGAACTGCCCGCGCTGGAAGTGGCCGATCTGGCGGGCAGCTTTCCCGGGGTGAGTGAGGCTCTGCTGCGCCTGCACGAAGCCTACAGCCGCGAACAGCAGGCCCTGGCCGAACAGCGCGAAGCCCCCGGCACGGCCGATCCGGTGGCGGAAGCGCGGCGGTTTGTCGCGCGCGAACGCAACTACTTCCACGTGCTCGATACCCGTGCTGAGGAACTGGCAGCAGAGATTGCGCGCGCCGGATCGATCGCCGAATGGCTCGGCAAGACGCGTGGGACCCGGGTGCGTTACCTGCCGCCCGAGGTGATGATGGACGCGCTGCGGCGCTATGATCGGCACAACGAACAGCTGTTGATCGACGATACGCTGGATGCCGCCAGCCGCCAGTTCCAGATCGCGATGCATCTGGCCTATACCGCGATGCGCAAGGAAATCGCGGCGGTGCTGGACAGCGCTGGGCTGGCCAGCCAGACCGCCACGGCATTGGTCAAGCGTGAGCTCGCCGCCTACTCTGCCGCCGCGATCCTGATGCCCTATGACCGGTTTGCCCGCGCGGTTGAGGCCCGCGCCTATGACATCGAGGCGCTCAGCCGCCAGTTCGGGACCAGTTTCGAACAGGTCACCCACCGGCTGACCACGCTGGGCAAGCCAGGCATGCTGCGGGTGCCGTTCTTCTTCATCCGGGTCGATCCGGCCGGCAACGTGTCAAAGCGGCTCGACGGCGCAGGCTTTCCCTTTGCTGCGCATGGCGGGGGCTGCCCGCTGTGGAACGTCCACACCGTGTTCCGCACCCCCGGAGAGATCGTTACCCAGTTCCTTGAATTGCCAGACGGCCAGCGCTTCTTCTCGATTGCGCGGACCGTCTCAGCCGGCGGCGGCAGCCATTTGCGCCCCCGCGTGACCCGCGCGATCGCGCTGGCCTGCGCCGCCGAACATGCGCCCAAACTGGTCTATGCCCTGGGCTGCGACCCGCGCGGAGTGGAAGCGACTCCGATCGGCGTCACCTGCCGCCTGTGCAACCGCGCCACTTGCACCGCCCGCGCCGCGCCGCCCGTGGGCCGCGAGATCATTGGCGACGACAACCGCCGGGGAATCGCGCCGTTCGGCTTTGCCGAGGGCTGACGCGGTTCACCCCATTTCCTTCGGTTCCCACAGTTCCAGCTTGCGTCCGTCCGGATCGATCAGGTGCGCAAAGTGGCCGTTGGCTTCGTCCATCAGCACTTCCAGCACCTCTACCCCTTCGCGCTTGCAGCGTTCGACCATAGCCGGCAGATCATCGACCATCAGGTTGAACATGAAGTCTGAAGTGGACGGAGCAAAATAGCCGGTGCTCGCCTCAAACGGACTGAACACCGTGCCTGCGCCGGGCTGGGCCGCGGCATCGGCAGGCAGGAAAAAGGTGCCGCCCCAATCATCGAACTCGATTCCCAGCACCCGGCTGTACCAGGCCCGGGTCTTGGCCGGATCGGAGCATTTGAAGAACAGGCCGCCCAGCCCGATAACTTTGGCCATGATTGCTTCTCCCGCACTTGTAATTGGGGCAGGCTAACAGGCGGCACGACAAAGGTCGATTCCTCCGCGCATGCATTAGAATTGCACAATATTCCGGCCACTTAACCAACGGAAATAGACAGTCGCACAGGGAACCAATAGATGCTGCACTGCAACGAATAGCGCGATCCTACCCGATCGCTTGAAGCAGGCGGTCAGGTTCAACAGCAATGTGCGGAATTGCCGGAGCGTGGTGGCCTGAAGGGCAGCCAGCTGAAAGTCTGGAACAGACCGGCCTGGCCATGGCGCGGTCGCTGCGCCATCGCGGCCCCGATGCGCTGACCGCCTGGAGCGATCCTGCCGCTGGGCTGGTGTTGGGCCATTCGCGCCTGGCGGTGATCGATCTGAGCGCAGCCGGGGCCCAGCCGATGCATTCGCATTCAGGGCGCTTTGTGATCGCCTTCAATGGAGAGATCTACAACCACCTGGAAGTCCGCCAGAGGCTGCTCGCCGGGGGACACTCCCCGCCCTGGCGCGGACACAGCGATACCGAAACGCTCTGCGCGGCGATCGACGCCTGGGGGCTGGAAGCCGCGCTGACCGCATGCTGCGGCATGTTCGCTCTGGCCCTGTGGGACCGGAACCGCCGCGTGCTCACCCTGGCGCGTGACCGGCTGGGCGAACGGCCGCTCTACTATGGCAGAGTGGGTTCAGGGTTCGGCTTTGCTTCGGAACTGCGCGCGCTGCGGCTGCTGCCGGATTTTGATGCTGCACCCGATCCGGAGGCCGTGCTGGCCCTGCTGGCCTATCAATATATCCCCGACCCGCTTTCGATCCACCCGGGGATCGCCAAGTTGCAACCCGGCCATCTGGTTGAAATCAGCGCCGGCCAGGCCGGTGCGCCGCGCCCTTGGTGGACGGTAGAGCAATCAGCGCTGGCCGCGCGTGACCACCGCCGGGCCGGGCATGGCGATTCGGTCGGGCGGCTTGAAACGGTGCTGGGCGACGTGATCGGATCGCAGATGCTCAGCGATGTGCCGCTCGGCTGCTTCCTTTCGGGCGGGATCGACAGTTCGCTGATCGCCGCGATGATGCAGGCGCGCAGCAGTGCCAGGATCCGCACCTATGCGATCGGCTTTGCCGATTCCGCCTATGACGAGGCGCCCCACGCCCGCGCCGTTGCCGCACACCTGGGGACCGATCACACCGAAGCAATTTTGCGAGAGGAAGACGTGCTCGCGCTCGTCCCCGAAGTACATCGCCGCTATGACGAACCCTTCGCGGATTCATCGCAGCTGCCCACCTTGCTGCTCGCCCGGCTGGCGCGGCAGGACATCACCGTGGCCCTGACCGGCGACGGCGGGGACGAGATCTTTGGCGGCTATCCGCGTTACCTTTCCACCCCGCGCGTCTGGGACCGGCTGCAGGGCGCACCGGGCCCGCTGGTCGGCGCGGCGGCACTGGGCGGCAGGGCTGCGGCGGGGCTGGTCAACATCTTGATCCCACTGCTGGGCGCTGCCGGTCTGGCCCGCAGACTGCCCGACAACCTCCCCGCTCGGCTTGACCGCGCGGCGCGAATCCTGCGCAGCCGGGGCGATGCGGCCATGTTCAACACCCAGTTCAACCGGGTGGCAAGCGATGCGCGCGCCCTGTTGAGTGCCGATCTGCGCGGCGAGCTGGAAGTGCCGGCCGTGCGCGGGATGGATCCGGCGTTGCTGGCGGATCTGGGCATGGCGCGCTGGATGATGGGCAACGATCTGCTCGGCTATCTGCCGGGCGACATCCTGGTCAAGATGGACCGCGCCGCCATGGCCGCCTCGCTGGAGGCGCGCGCTCCGCTGCTCGACGTGCGGGTGCTCGATTTCGCCTGGACCATCCCCGATCGCGAGCTGCTGGCTGCGGGCGGCGGCAAGGGTGTGCTGCGCCGCCTGCTGGACCGCTATGTCCCGCGCGCGCTGGTCGATCGGCCCAAGCAGGGCTTTGCCGTGCCGATGGATCAATGGCTGCGCGGACCGCTGCGTCCCTGGGCTGAAGACCTGCTGGCACCCGCAGCGCTGGCGCGCAGCGCCCTGCTCGATTCGCATGCTGTGCGGCGGCTGTGGCGGCGGCATTTGGCGGACGAATCCGGGCTGGGTCAGACGCTGTGGGCGGTGCTGATGCTGCAGGCCTGGGCCCTGGGCGATCCGGATCCGGCCTGACCACACCAAAGGAGCGGGCGGCACGGCCGGAATGCCCGGAATACAGCGCCAAAACCCGATCGAAAGCTTGCCAGACTCCGCTCAAATCCGCCAGAATGGCAGGACCAGATGGAGGCATGCTTGAAGACTTCGATTGCGACGGTTTCGGTTGGCGGAACGCTCGATACCAAGCTCGAAGCGATCGCCCGTGCCGGGTTTTCCGCGGCCGAAATTTTCGAGAACGACCTGCTCTCCAGCCCGCTGCCCGCACGCCAGATCGGGGCATTGATGCGCGATTTGGGGCTGAACTGCGCGATGCTCCAGCCGTTCCGCGATTATGAAGGCATGCCGGGTGACCAGCGCGATGCCGCGCTGGAACGGATGCGGCGCAAGTTCGCAGTGATGGACGATCTGGGAACCGACCTGATCCTGCTCTGCTCGAACTGCTCGCCGCATTCCAGCGGGGAACGGCAAAGGTTGCTGGATGACCTGCACCTGCTGGGCGAACTGGCTGCCAGCCACGGCAAGCGGATTGCCTATGAAGCGCTGGCCTGGGGGCGGCACGTGTTCGATCACCGCGATGCCTGGGCGCTGGTGCGCGATCTCGATCACCCGGCAATCGGGCTGACGCTGGACAGTTTCCATTCGCTGGCGCGCGGAGTTCCCAGCGCCAGCATTGGCGATGTGCGCGCCGACAAATTGTTCATCGTCCAGCTGGCCGATGCCCCCAAGCTGGAGATGGATTACCTCAACTGGAGCCGCCATTTCCGCTGCATGCCGGGTCAGGGCGATTTCGCACTGGATGAATATGGCGCGGCGCTGTGCAAGATCGGCTATCAGGGATACTGGAGCCTTGAGATCTTCAACGATCGCTTCCGCGCCACTTCGGCCGGCCAGATCGCACGTGACGGGGTGCGCTCGCTGAAGGCCATGCACGAACGGGCGCGGCTGCGGCTGGGCCAGCCCCCCTTGATCCCGGCACCGATCAATCCGGAGCGCTTCGAATTCATCGAATTCGCCGCCAGCCACGAAGAGGCCGAGGATTTCGGCCGGATGTTCGCCGCACTCGGCTTTGCCCCTACTGCACAGCACCGCAGCAAGCAGGTGGTGCGCTGGCAACAAGGCGGGATCAATCTGGTGATCAATTCCGAGCCGGAAGGACTTGCCCACAGCTTTGACATTGTCCACGGCGGCTCTGTCTGCGCGGTCGGGCTGGCAGTGCCGGATCAGGCCGGAGCGGTTGCCCGTTCCGAAGCGCTCGATGTCCAGCGCCACGAACAGGACATTCCGCCCGATGAATGGCAGATCCCCAGCCTGCGCGGGGTCGGCGGCAGTTTGCTCTATCTGGTCGACAGTCAGACCAGCGCGCAGATGTGGCAGGACGAATTCCCGATCGCGCTGGACGCCGCGGCCCCGCGCGCCGACCTTACCGCGATCGACCATGTGGCGCAGACCATGCAGTATGAGGAATTCCTCAGCTGGCTGCTCTATTACACCTCGCTGTTCGATTTCTCCAAAACCCCGCAGCTCGAAATCGCTGACCCGATGGGGATCGTCTATAGCCAGGCGGTCGAAAGCCGTAGCCGCGCGGTGCGCTTTACGCTGAACGGATCGATGGCTGCGAATGCGCTGAGTTCGCGGTTCATCCAGAACTATTTTGGCGCGGGGGTGCAGCATATCGCCTTTGCCACGCCGGACATTTTCACCGCTGCCGAACATGCCCGGGCGGCAGGGCTGCCGATGCTGGAGATCGGCCCCAATTACTATGCCGATATCGAAGCGCGCTTTGCGCTCGACCCGGCGCTGGTGGCGCGGATGGCCAGCCTCAACCTGCTTTATGACCGCGATGGCGAGGCCGAGTATTTCCAGTTCTACAGCCGCGCGGTGGCCAAGCGGGTGTTCTTTGAGGTGGTCGAACGGCGCGGCTATCAGGCCTATGGCGCGGCCAATGCGCAGATCCGCCTGACCGCGCAGGCTGCGCACCGCGATCCGGCCGGGGTCTAATCAGGCTGCGGCGCGGGTCCGTTCGGCTACAAAGGCGACAAAGCTGGCCGCCATGCGTGCCCGGTCGGGCTGACGACCGGTAAATATCTGGAATGCATCGGCCGCCTGGCCCACCGCCATGCCGCTGCCGTCCAGCACGCGGCAATGCTTGCGCCGCGCTTCGGCCAGGAATTCGGTAACCAGCGGGAAATAAACGATATCGCCCACCCAGTGGCGTGGCTCGATCGCCGCGGCGGGCAGCGGCATGCCGGGGAACTTGGCCATGCCCATCGGCGTCGCGTTGAGCAGGCCGTCCGCCTCTGCGGCGCCGGAAACAGGATCAGTGCACAGCGCTACGCGGTCTTTGCCATAAGCCTCGGCCAGTTGTGCATGGAGCGCGGCAGCGCGGACCGCATCGGTATCGCTCAGCAGGAGCCGCTTGGCCCCCAAGGTGCCCAGCAAGGCATGTGCCGTTGCGCAGCCTGCCCCGCCGCAGCCAATCTGGAGGACGGTGCCCGGCGCGTCCGAACCCAGCCCGGCGCGGAAGCCATCGGCAAACCCCGTAACATCGGTGTTGTAGCCGATCCGCCGCCCGTCACGGAACGCTACGGTATTGACCGCACCGATCGCGCGCGCACCGTCCGACAGTTCATCGAGCAGCGGGATCACCGCCTGCTTGAAGGGGAAAGTCACATTGATCCCGGCAAAGCCGACCCGCTGGCAGGCATCGAGCAGCCGCGGCAGATCATCGTCCGACCATTGCCGGTCGGTAAAATCGAACAAGGCATAGGCCAGTCGCAGCCCCTGCGCCTCGCCTTCGCATTCGTGCATCCACGGGGTGCGGCTTTCCAAGATGCCGCGACCCGCCAGCCCGGCCAGCACCCGCCCGGTGCCAACGCCGATCGATTGTGCGGAGCTGGTCAAAATGCGGGGTTCCTGCGGGCAACTGGGGAAAAGGCCCGCCCCGGACAGAGGGTGCCGGGGCGGGTAAGGGTGGAAGGATCAGAATTTGGCCCGGAAGCCAACATAGAAATAGCGGCCGATCACATCATACTGCGCCGTGTCGGTGCTGGTCTGGTTGCTCGAAACGATCGGAAGATCCTTGTCGAACAGGTTGTTGACCCCGCCGCGCAGTTCGAACCGGCTGTTGACCTTGATCGAGCTGAACATATCCCAAGTGGCATAGGCCGGGACGCCAACCGCAACGTTGGTGGGGGTGTTGACCTTGCTGACATCGTCGATCGCGTTCTGGTACTTCCAGCGCAGGCCGCCGCTGAAGAAATCGGACTTGTAGCCGAACGTCGTCAGCGCTTTCCACTTGGGCGTGGCACGCGGCGGCAGGCTGCCGTCACCGGCGCTGCCGTTGCTGATCCCGGTGTAATCCAGGAAAGCCGCGCCGGGCAGCAGCTGCACCTTGTAGCTGTTGAGGTAGCCGATCGCGGAATCGATGTAGAGCTTGCCGCTCTGCGCCAGGAAAGTGGCCGGCACGCCCCAGTGGACCTGCACTTCGACGCCGTCCGTCTTGACCGCGCCCAGGTTGCGGAACGGGGTGTTGACGGCAATGATCTGCCCGGTCAGCGTATCGCGGGTGATCAGCTGGCAATTGCTGTTGGAGTTGGCATAGCTGGGGTTGCTGCCATCAAGGTTATAGCAGCTCGACAGCACGGTCAGCCCCGGCACCGGCGAGATCACGTTGTTGATCTTGATGTTGTAGTAATCGACCGAGAGCGAGAAATCGCCCAGCAGGCCGCTGCCGCGCGGCGCGTTGAACACGAACCCGGCGTTGAAGGTATCGGCCTTTTCCGGAGTGATCGCGGTGCTGCCCGGGATCAGCTGACCGACTGCGGTGGTCGGGAACTGGTAGGTGCTGATGCTGGGCACGCCCTGCGCGGTGCATAGCGCGGCAACCTGCGCGGCATTGGCGCCGGTGCGGGCGGTGGAGCGGGTATCGCACGGATCGCCCAGCGCGGCGGGCGGCGTGCCGATCGCCAGCTGCGAACCCTGCGGGGGCGAGAACAGTTCGGCAATGTTGGGCGCACGCACCGCGCGCTGATAGCTGCCGCGGATCAGCAGACTGTCGGTCGGCCGCCAGCGGGCATCGACTTCATAGCTGCTGACCGAACCGCTGACCGAATAGTCCGAAACACGGCCCGCCGCACCAATCGCCAGTTCCTTGAAGAACGGTTTGTCGGCAATCAGCGGCACGTCGATCTGGCCGGCGAATTCCTTCACGCTGATCGCCTTTTCAGGCACGGCCAGCTGCACGGTATAGCCTTCGATGTTGCCAGCCGGGGCGAACCCGGAATTGGCAGTCGAATCCGAATCCGGAGCATAGGAGTAAGTGTTCTTGCGATAGTTCGCGACCATTGCGATCTGTGCGGGGCCAGCCCCCAGATCGAACAGCTTGCCGTTGACCTGACCCTGGATCTGGCTCTGGCTCAGGCGTTCCTGGCTGAAGGCATCCTTGGTGATATAGGCCTGGCAAGCATCCGACAGGCTGCGGGCATTGGCATCACCGAACGGATTGAACCCGCCCGCGCAGATCGATTTGCCGCCGTCCGCCGCGTTGAGCAGGGTCTGGACCCGGCTTTTCAGCACGGCATGGCGCATGATCGAATTGTGGATCGAGCTGTCGTAGGAACCAAACACGTCAAAGGTCCAGCCTTCGGTGATGTCACCCTTCAGCCCGGCCATGTACTGCTGGATCGTGTAGTTTTCGTCCCAGCCCTTGTAGGGCACGCCAACATAGCGCGCGCTCCAGTTGAACGCCGCCGTGGGGTTGGGGCGCGATGCGAGCACGGTCTTGAGGTCGGTCGGGATGAACGGATTGGTCACCGGGATGGTGGTCAGCGTCGGGAACTGGGTCAGGCTGCCGCCCGAATGGGTAACGGTGGTCAGGTCGACATACATGAACTGGCCATAGACGGTCAGGCTCGGGGTGAGTTCATAGTCCGCCTTGACGAAGGCCGACTTGCGATCAAGCCCGTTGATGTAATCGATCTGCTGGCCCACCGGCATGCGCACGTTACCGCCGACCACGGCATAGCCCCCCGTCCCGTTCGGCCCCTTGTAGTTGAGCGCGCCGGTCTGGGTGAACAGGGTGCCGTCGTTGTTGAAGGCCAGGTTCGACGCCAGCGGGTTGCGCGCGCCGGCAATGCCATAGGAATTGAACAGCGTGGTGAGCACGGCAGCGCTCGGGGCATTGGCACTGCTCGGCACGAACGCGCCGCTGCCAATGAAGCCCGACGGGGTGCGGGTGAAGAAGAAGTCACGCTCGCTGCCGTTCAGCGGATCCTGCTTGGCATATGCGAAGGCGGCGACCACGTGGCCGCGATCATCGGCAAAGTTCGAACCGAAAGCGACCGAACCCTTGAACTTGAACGCATCCCCGCGCGAGCTGATCCCGGTCTGGGCATCAAGCACCACACCTTCGAGCGAGCGGATCGACTTGAAGTTGACCACGCCCGACATCGCGTCCGAACCATAGACCGCCGAAGCACCACCCGAAATCGCATCGACCCCGCCGATGATCGCATCGGGCAGGATGTTGATGTCCACGTTGCCGCGGATGTCCGAAACCGGCAGGCGGCGGCCATCAAGCAGCACCAGGTTGCGGTTGGTGCCCAGCCCGTGAAGGTTGATCGTGGCGCGCCCGCCGGTGCCCTGCCCGCCGGTCGCTTCGTTGCCGCCCACGGTGAAGCCCGGCAGCTGGTTGAGCGAATCGACCAGGCTGGTCTTGCCGCTTTCACGGATCGCCGCTTCGCTGACCGAAACGATCGGGCTGACGGCGGTGTTGTTCGGGCGCTGAATCAGCGATCCGGTGACCACGATTTCCTGGGGTGCGGCATCAGCCGATTCGGCGGCATCGTCGGCGGCCTGGGCCCATGCACCACTGGCAAAACCAAGGCTTAGCGCAACGGCAGAAGTCTGGACGGCAAAACGGATCTTAGAACGCATCGGGCTCCCCTCCCATGGGACGACCGGCACCCGCGTGGCGCCGAATTAACCGATTGGTACATGAACTAACTAGTACATGTCAATACCACGCGGTTGCGCCATGGCCCGGTGAGCCGCACACGCGCCTTGCCGAGCCGCAGCAGGCGGCCTCAATCGAGAGCTTGAATTGACCTCAAGGGTTCAGGCAGCCGGGGGATCGGCCTTGGTGTGGCGCCCGACCAGCAAGGCGCACAGCGCGCAGAGCAGCAAGGGCACGCAATAGATCGCCAGGATCGTCGGCAGGCTCATCTTGGCGGCCAGCAGGTAACCCGCCATGATCGGGCCAACCACTGCCCCGCCCCGGCCGATCCCCATCGCCCAGCCAATCCCGGTCGCCCGGTTGGCCGCATCATAGGCTCCGGCAGCCAGCGGCCACATGCCGTTGTAACCGCCCTGCAGCGTCAGCCCGATCACAAAGGCCATGAACAGCGCCCCGCCGACCGACAGCGATGCATTGCCGAACACCAGCAAGGCCACCGCTGCACAGGCCATCAGCGCCGGGGCCAGCACGCCGGGCCGGAACTTCAGCGTCAGCAGTCCCATGCTGATCGTGCCGACAAAGGCCCCGAAGTTATAGAACGCCCCGGCATAGATGCTGTCCGCGTCCGACAGCCCGGCACCGCTCGCCAGCTTGGTAATCCAGCTGAGCATCGAATAGAGCACCAGCAGCCCGGTAAAGATCGCCAGCCACAACAGCAGCGTGCGGGCGCGCAACCGGTCGCTGAACAGCGCGGCAATCGCTTCGCGCGCGGATGAGGTTTCGTGAGCCGCGCTGGCCATCCGTTTGGGCAGGACCAGCCAAGCCAGCGGCAGCAGCGCAACGGTCAGATAGGCCGCCCAGCGCAGCAGCGCCTGCCAGCCGACCAGCGGCTCGGCCCAGGCAACGACAAAGCCGGTGCCGACCGCCGCCAGCGGAAAACCGGCCTGAACAAAGGCCACCGACATGTCCTGCCAGCCCGGCGGAGCGACTTCCGCCGCCAATGCCGCCATCGCCGCCAGCACCGTGCCGATCCCCATGCCCACGCACAGCCGCGCCAACATCAGGGTCTCGATCGAGGTGGCATAGCCGCTCGCCAGCATGCCCAGGCTCATCAGCGCCAGCGCGGTCATGATCACCGGCTTGCGCCCATGTCGATCCGCAAACGGCGCGATCAGCAGCGCGCCAAAGCCCATGCCCAGCGTGCCCGCGCTGAGCACATAGCCCATCGCATCGTCGGCCACCTGCCAGTCCCGCGACAGCGCGGCGCGGATGAAGGACAGGATGTTGACGTCCATCCCATCGACCATGTTGATCAGAAAGCACAGCGCGACGATCCCCGCCGCGCGCAGCGTCCAGCGCCCGCGCGCTTCGCTCACTGACCGCGTTCCCGCAGCCAGATTACGTGGCGCACTGCCAGTTCATAACCCTGCACGCCCAGACCGGTGATCATTCCGGTGCAGACCTGGGTCATGATCGATTTGGACCGCCATTCCTCTTCCCGCCGGTGGACGTTGGAAATGTGGACTTCGATCACCGGGCAATCGGCCAGCTTGATCGCATCGAGCACCGGATAGGCGGCATAGCTGAAGGCCGCCGGGTTGATCACGATCCCGGCCATGCCTTTGCGCCCGGCCTGGATCCATTCGACCATTTCGTGTTCGGCATTGGTCTGGCGGAAATCGATCGCATAGCCCGCCGGTTCGGCCACCGCGCGGCACATCGCCTCCACATCGGCGAGCGTTTCATGCCCATAGATCGCCGGTTCCCGTTCACCCAGCAGGTTCAGGTTCGGCCCGTTGAGCACCAGAATCGTGCGGCCCATCGTCATTGTCCCCTCAGCTTCGTGGATACGGTTTAGCCGGAACCGATCCGCTTGCAAGTCAGTTTATGTACTAACTAGTTAATAAAGCGAATGCAGGTCTCAGTCGCGCGGCCGGGCGGGGGCAGCGAGCCGGTCTGGCTGGGCGGCGACGGCCCCGCCAAGCAGGGGCAAGGCCGCAGCATTGGGCCAGGGGATCACTTTCACCTCTTCCCCCAGCATCAGCGCCTTGGGTGCCTTGGGATCGAACCGGGGCCAGTCCGCCCGGGGCACGCCGGTGCGGGCAAAGGACAGGATCAGGCCCGACATGGTATCGCGCAGCTGGTGGTCCGCCGGGGTCCAGTCCCGCGTCTGGCGGAACAGGTTCAGGCTATCGAGGTTGCGCAGGAAATAGGGCACTTCTCCGGTGTGATAGGCCCCTACTGTGGCCGGATCGTGATCAACGAAAGTGATCCCCGGGGCATAGGGCTGGCGGCGGGTGAAGAAGTAACCCCAGACCGGCTTGGTCCCGCTGCGCGCGGCGGCGCTGGCCCAGTTGAACATCTGGCTGCCGACCGTCATGTCGCGCGTGATGTCCACCACGGCGCGCGCAGTGGCGGCATCGTCCTTCGCCGGATAGGCCTTCAGCACCTGCTCAGCAGTCTGCGGAAAGGCCTTGCGCACCGCCGCCTGATATTCCGCCACAGTGCCGACCGGCCCCAGGCTGGCAAAGCGTTCGTCGCGGGTGAAGCCCAGCATGACCGATACATCGTTCTGCTGCCGCGCGGCAAAGACCGCTTCGGGGCTGGCGATGATCTGCGCGCCATCGATCACGATCGGGTGGCGCGGCACGCCGGCAGCAACGGCCAGCACCCGGTCCCCCGGCAGGTCGCGCATCGCCTCGATCCCGGGGGCGCCCAGCGCCTTTTGCAGCGCCAGCCCCTGCTCCTCGCCGGTCGCCAGCGGCACCGGGCCAACCAGCGGGCCGAACGGGCTGACGCTCATCCCCACGGCCTTGTGGAACAGCCCCTTGGCCCGCGGGTTCATCTGCAACAGCGCGACCGAGGCCGAGCCGGCTGACTGGCCCATCACCGTGACATTGCCCGGATCGCCCCCGAACTGCGCGATATTGCGCTGGATCCATTCGAGCCCGGCGACCTGGTCCATCAGGCCATAATTGCCCGAATGCCCCCCGCCCTCGCGGGTCAGTTCGGGGTGGGCCAGAAAGCCCAGCGGCCCGACCCGATAGGCGATCGACACATAGACCACCCCTTCGCGCGCCAGGTTGGCTCCGCCGTAATTGGCCATGCTGGCCGAACCGACATTGAAGGCGCCGCCATAGATCCAGACCACCACCGGCAGCTTCCGCCCCGCCGCACCGCGCGGGGCCCAGATGTTGAGGTAAAGGCAGTCCTCGCTGATCGCTTCATTGCCGAAATAGTGGTTCATCGTCCGGCTGCGCAGCGGCTGCAGGCACATCGGCGCGAACCGGTCGGCGTGATAGACGCCCTGCCACGGCTCGACCCGCTGCGGCGCGCGCCAGCGCAGTTCGCGCAGCGGCGGCCTGGCAAAGGGCACGCCGAACCAGCCGTCCACCCCGTCGGCCAGTTGCCGCCCCTCGATCAGCCCGCCTTCGATCCGGATCGGATCGGCTGCCAGCGGGCTGGCCAGCAGGGCCAGCAGCAGGATCAGATAGCGCAGCACTCTGGCGGTCTTACTTCGCGGGGCGATCGAGTTGCTGGTGGAAGAAGTCGAACGTCGCGTTGACGGCCCGCAGCGTCGCGGTGCGGGTTTCCGGGGCGGTCTTGCCAATGAAGCTGTGGTCCACACCGGGGATGAAGATGCTCTGCACCGGCACCCCGGCGGTCTTGAGCCGGGCCTCGGCCAGATGCGATTGCACCGCGGGGACCACCTTGTCGTCATCGCCGTGGATCAGCAGGAATGGCGGATCCTTGGCATCGATGTAAGTCACCGGGCTGACCAGCGCGAGGCTTTCGGGCTGGCAGGCCCCGTTGCAGCCCAGCAGCCGCCCACCGGCCGAATCCACCCCGCCGGGGCGGCCCGCCGAAAGCGCGGCGAAATCGAACACCCCGTACCAGGTCACTACCGCCTGCGCGCATTCGCTGCCCGCTGCGGCCTTGGTGCCAGCCGGATCGAGATAGCCCACGCCGCAGGTCAATCCGGTCAGCGCCGCCAGATGCCCCCCGGCCGATCCGCCCCACAGCCCGGTGCGGGCAGGATCGATCCCGTACTTCTCCGCATTGCCCTTGAGAAAGCGCAGTGCCGAGCGGGCATCCTGCAGTTGCGCGGGAAAGCGCGCTTCATCGGCCAGCCGGTATTCCAGACTGGCGACCACGAAGCCCTCGCTCGCCAGTTTGGCCAGCGCCGCCGGGAAGTTCGCCAGGGCGCCAGAATGGCGGGTATGCCCGCCGATCCAGCCGCCGCCGTGGATGTAGAGGATCAGCGGCTTGGGTCCGCCCTTTTTCGGCGGCATGTAGATATCGACCACCATCGGGCGATAGCCGGTGACCGTGGCATAGGTCACATCGGCCAGGCTGGTGACCCCGCCGGGCCATTTGGTAACCTGCGCCGGATAGCGATCATCCAGCACCGGCGCCGGATCAACCGGGAATTGCCGCTCAGCCGCCTGGGCCGCGCCGCCCAGCAGCGCCAATGCCGCCAGGCCAGTCATGAATGCCCGCATCGAATCCTCCACCAAAAATTATGCGTACCAGTTCGTACACAAGTCTGTGCGCGGGGCAAGCCTGCCGCTCGCCCGGACGATGAATTTCGCCGCTAGTGCTGGCGAACCCAGCCCAGAACGCAATCGATAATCTGTTCGCGGCGCTTGGCCCGCACGGCCGGAGCCGCGAAATCGACCCCGAAATTGTGCTGGAAGGTATGCCGGTTGGACACGTTGTAAAAGCTGAGTGCGGAAATCGTGGTGTGCAGATCGACCGGGTCGATCCCGGGCCGGAACACCCCCTGCTCCATTCCCTTGGCCAGGATCGCGCGGAGCTGTTCGATCGCGCTCTGGTTGCGCTGCTTCATGCTTTCGATCTGGGCGATATGTTCGCCGTGGTGGACGTTTTCGTTCATCACCAGGCGCACGAATTCGGGGTGTTCGAAGTGATAGTCGAAATTGTGGCCGACCACTGCCCGCAGTGCTTCCTCGGGCTGCAGTTCCTCGAACTGGGCATCCTGTTCCTGCGCGCGGATCCGGTCATAGGCGCGTTCCAGGACGGCGCGGTAGAGTTCGTCCTTGCCGCCGAAATAGTAGTAGATCATCCGCTTTGACGAATTGGTCTTTTCGGCAATCTCGTCAATCCGGGCCCCGGCCAGACCCTTGTCCGCATATTCGCGGGTAGCGACTTCCAGAATGTTCTCGCGGGTTTCGAGCGCTTCTTGCTTGCGGCGCGATCCGGCGCTGGCGGGTTCATGTACCATGCGTGTGAAGTAACCCGGCCTGCGCCAAGGTCAAGCCGCGCGGCAGCCTGATGGCAGAATGCCATGGCCCCACGACGGCACTGAATTCGATTGCGGCATTTGCACGCCGCACAAATCGCTGCTTGATGCGCGGTATCCGGGTGCAAGCAGGAGGACACAGGAACCATGGCGGGACGACTGATCGGGGCGATCGAGGCGGGCGGGACCAAATTCGTGGTCGCCCTGGCGCGCGAGGACGGGACCGTGCTGGCGCGTGAGCGGATCGCCACGGAGACCCCCGCCACCTGCTTTCCCGCCCTGGCCGCATTCTTCGCCGCCGCGATTGCCGAACATGGCCCGGTCGCCGCGTTCGGAGTGGCAAGCTTTGGCCCGATCGACATCGACCCGGCATCGCCCGGCTACGGCACTTTCACCACCACCCCCAAGCCCGGCTGGTCGGGCGCGCGGTTTCACGATGTGCTGAGCCAGTTCGGCGCGCCGATCGTGGTCGATACCGATGTCAACGGCGCGGCGCTGGGGGAATGGCAGGCGGGCGCTGGCCAAGGCTGCCGGACGCTGGCCTATACCACGGTCGGCACCGGGGTGGGCACCGGGGTGCTGCGCGACGGCAAGTCGCTGATGGGCTTTTCGCACTTCGAAAGCGGCCACATCCCCGTGCCGCATGACCGCGCGGCCGATCCCTATGCCGGGTTCTGCCCCTATCACCACGATTGCCTGGAAGGGCTGGCGGCGGGCCCGGCGATCAAGGGCCGCTGGGGGCAGAGCCTGTCCGAACTGGGCAGTCCGGCGGACAAGGTGGAACTGATCGCCGGCTATGTCGCGCAGCTGGCGGTCAGCCTGGTGCTGCTCCACATGCCTGACCGGCTGATCTTTGGCGGCGGGGTGATGAAGACCCCCGGCCTGATCCCGGCCCTGCGCCGGGCGACCGAGGCGCGGCTGGCCGGCTATATCAAGGCTCCGCAGCTCGATCCCGGGCTGGAACGCTATATCGTCGGCCCCGGGCTGGGCGACGATGCCGGGATCACCGGGGCGATCGCGCTGGGGCGGCAGGCGCTGGGCTGAACCGGGGCCAAAGGTCACGCGGTTGACACGGTTGACACTGTCCAGGGAAGAAAGTTCCCCCTCCCCCATCGGGCCACTTCCCTGGGGCCAGCGGGGCTGGCTGGATCAACAATGTCAAAGAGCGAATCGGCTTGTATCACCTTGCCGCGATGTAGGAAAATCAGCCGCCCGCAAATCGGCCCGGCTTGCCCGTGTTGCGCTTCAATCGCAGCAACTGTCCGATTTCGGGCCAAGGCAGCGTGACCGTGGGGGCACCTCGTCATCGTCAACAGGCTTGTCTGCCGCGACCAGGCGATAGCCCTGGCCGCGCGACGTCTGGATGCTTCCTTCCCCCAGCTTGCGGCGCAGGCGAGCAACTTGAACTTCGATCGCATTGTTCGAAACGGTCGCATCCAGACCCCATAGGGTCTGCCGGATCCGGTCCTTGTCCAGCGCTCGTTCCGGACTGAGCAGCAGCAAGCGCATCAGACGGAATTCGTTGCGGGTCAGGTTCAGGCAGGTCCCTGCCTTCCACGCGCATTCCATCCTGAGATCGAGATCGATGTCCCCGAATACGATCCGGTCCGTCGGCGCACCGGCACTGCGCCGGATCAGCGCGCGCAGGCGTGCGGCGATTTCCTCTGACCGGACCGGCTTGACCAGGAAATCATCGGCCCCCGCATCAAGGCAGGCAACCTTTTCGCGCCATTCATCGCGGGCCGACAAGACCAGCAGCGGCTGGGTAATGCCGCCGCTGCGCAGCGGTTCCACCAGCGAAGCGGGTGCTTCAATCTGCCTGCCATGGTCAACCAGCACCGCCGCAAAGGCATCCTTGTCACTGCAGTTCAGTGCTTCACGGACCGTTTCGCAATGTCGCGCACGGAAACCGACGGCGCCAAGCCGCTTGCCCAGCAGCTCGCCATTCTCCCGAATACGATCAATCAGCAGCAACTGCACCGTGCAGCCCCCTTCCCGTCAGCCGAGCGCATGCGGCCTGACGGCCCCCCCGTCGTTGCGCTGCATCAAATCATCAGAAACCTCAAACCATGCCGAACTTTGTTTCAACTTCTATCCCCATATCGTGCAAAAATTGCGTCGGCAGGATGCCCCCTGCACAAATGATGACGTCATCGTTGGCCAGGTTCCACAGCTTGCCCTGATGCGAAATCACTGCGACGTCGGGTTCGAACCGTTCAATCTTGCTGCCCAGCAATTCGGTGATCCGGCCGGCGGCAACCGCTGCGCTCATCGCATCGCGGTTCTTGGCGCGAGCGCGTGAATAGGCGGCACTGCGATAGGACAGGGTTACCGTGGTGCCTGGTTGCTCGGCCAGCCGCGTTGCCGCCTCCAGCGCCGAATCGCCGCCCCCCACGACCAGCACCTTGTGCCCGGCGTACTGTTCCGGATCGACCAGCCGATAGACCACCTTGGGCAAGTCTTCGCCAGGAACGTCCAGTGTGCGGGGCGTGCCGCGCCGCCCGATCGCCAGCAGAACGGTGCGCGTCAGGTAAGTGCGCTTGTTTGAAGTGACGGCGAACAGCTCGCCCTCGCGCCTGACGGCGGTCACCTGTTCCTCGAACTGCGGCTTCAGCCCGGTCTGTTCGAGCACGTCCTGCCAGAAGGACAGGAGCGTTTCCTTGCTGACTTCACCAAATTTGACCTTGCCGACCAGCGGCAGGGTTGCCGGGGCAGTCATCACCAGCTTGCCGCGCGGGAAATGCGCCACGGTCCCGCCCAGCGTGGCCTGATCGATCGTGACGAAGCGCAGCTTGCGTTCAATCGCGCCCAGGCTGGCAGCGATCCCGGCCGGGCCGCAGCCGACGATCAGCACATCGAGCGCATCGCCGCCACCGCTTACCCGCCGGGCGCGCTGCGCCGCATGGACAATCGCCTGCCGGCCCTGCTCGATCGCGTTCTTGATCAGGCCCATTCCGCCCAGCTCACCGGCGATGAAGATCCCCGGAACGCTGGTTTCAAATTCGGGCGAAAGCAGCGGAATATCGACCCCGCGCGTTTCCGATCCGAACACCAGGGTGATCGCATCGGTCGGGCAGGCGGTGGCGCAAGCACCGTGGCCCACGCACATGCTGGGCTCGATCAGTGCGGCCTTGCCATCGATGATCCCCAGCACGGTCTTTTCCGGGCAGGCCCTGGCACAGGCCGCGCAGCCCAGACAGCGCGAGGGATCGATCACCGGGTGCAGCGTGTTGGGCTCCATCAGCCCGGCCTGCACATTGTCATCCAGGATCGCCTGCGCCTGGCGCGAACGCCACTTGCCCCAGCCCAGCCAGGCCAGCCACAGGGCCAGCAGCGGCAGGGCATAGACCAGCAATAGCGGATTGGTTTGCATCAGGCACCCGGGACCCCCAGCTCCCTGGCCGCGCCATTCAGCTTGCCAAGCGCCCCGGCATCACCGGCAAAAGCCTTGCGGGCAGCAGCCAGATCGCTGGCGGCCTGATCGCCCTGCTTCAGCACCATGCGTGACCGCATCAGCAGCACCCAGCGATCAAGGTCTTTGGGATTGGCTTTCAGCTTGTCGGCCAGTCCCGTTACCATCTGATCGACCATCGCCTGCCGATCGCTTTCGGGCATCGCATTGGCGGCCTGCACCGTCTTTGCATCAAGCGGCGGGGGGCTGACCGAAGCGGCCATCCCGGCAGAACCGGCGGCGGGCGCGGCGTTTTTCAGCCGGGCCGTCACGTCCAGACCCAGCTTGCCCGAAACCTCGGTGATCTGGCGGCGCAGATCGACCTGCCACGGGGCATCCGCCGGTCCGCTGTTGGCCAGTGCGATCCACTTTTCCAGCGCTTCCTTTTGCTGGCCGTTCTGCGCCTGATAGAGCGCCAGGAAATAGAGCGAGCGCGGTTCCTTGGGATCAATCGCGACGGCTTTTTCAAATTCGCCCTTCGCTTCGGGCGTAACCTTGCCCTTGGCGATACCGGCCAGGGCTTCGCCATAGCCCGAATGGACCAGCGCCGAACCCGGCAGCAAGGTCAGCGCGCGCTTGAACGGTTCGACCGCCTTTTCCGGACGCCCGGTCATGACATAGGACCAGCCCAGCATCCGGAAGCCTTCGCCGTCGTTCGGGTTCTTTTCCAGCCGCGCGGCCAGGCGGCCGATCATCGTGTCAACATCGTCGAGCTGCTTTTCGGCCCCCGCGGCGGGCGCGGCACCGGTCAGCGGTGCGGCATTGTCACCGCCCGGTCCGCGCAATGCCATGATCGCGACGGCTACTGCGGTCAGTCCGCCTGCGCCGATCAGCAAGTGCTTGGTGGTGAGCCTGAAGGGAGCCGGACTGCTCACGGCTGGCGCGCTGGCGGGGGCCGCAGCTGCTGCTTCCGGCTTAGCCGCGTCGGGATCAACCGCTTCGGGTTCGCGGGCCTGCCACAGGCGCATACCGACTATGCCAAGCGCAATCCCGGCCAGCGCCGTCAACACATATTGTATCATCTTCGATCCCGTACTTCATTGGCCCAGGGCCAGTTGCACCCATTTTCACTGCCGAAACCTCAACGCACAGCCCGTAACTGACGCGAACCTTGCAAAAGCGGAAAAGTTCGACGCGGTGACCCCAGGGAAAGACGAGTTGAGTCGGCAAAATCAGCCGGGAAGGAAACCAAACGCTAAGCAGAATCTGGCAGTGCCCGACCGGTGTTCACTCCAAACTAACCAAAGAGCCATGGCAACCAGAGCAGAAGATATTCCAGCGGCGCGTCAACAGCCACGGTTAACAGCCAGCATGATCGAGCGGCTGGTGTCCTATGCCGTGCTGGCGGCGGTCGCGGCGGCGGTCGTGTTCGGCTGGCTGCATCGCGGCGACGATTGGATCGATCCGGAACATGGGCTGGGCTATACGCTGGGGATTGTCGGCGGGACGCTGATGCTGATCCTGCTGGCCTATCCGATCCGCAAGCGGGCCAAGCCGGCTTCGCGAGCGGTGGGTTCGGTCGGGTTCTGGTTCAGGCTGCACATGTTCCTCGGGCTCGTCGGCCCGCTGGCGATCCTCTATCATTCGCGGTTCACCTGGGGCGCGCTCAACAGTGCATTCGCCCTGGGCGCGATGGTTGTGGTGGCCAGCAGCGGCCTGGTCGGGCGGTTCTTCTATTCAAGGGTCCATCGCGGCTATTCTGGGCGCAAGCTGGAACTGCGCGCGCTGAAGCAGGAAATGGATGACAAGCTGGCAGCAATGAAAGCAAGCGGCCTGTCGCGCGAGGCGATCCTGCGCCGGATCCAGCCGTTCGAGGACCGCGCCGTGGCCGCGGGCGGGGCTTTCTGGTCCAGCGCCGGGGCCGTGCTGGGCCTGGGCATCGAAACCCGCCGCGCTCAGCGCAAGATCATGGCCGAACTGCCCGGCAGCGGTGATCGCCGGGCCGAGCAAGTGCGCGGCCTGATCGGTGACTATTTCGAAGCGGTGCGGCGCGCTGCAGAATTCGCCTTTTATGACCGGCTGCTGCGGCTGTGGCACTTGCTGCACCTGCCGCTGTTCATCCTGCTGGTCGCGGCGGCGATCCTGCATATCGTTGCGGTGCATATGTACTGATGCCGCGCTGGGGGCGCCTGTTCTGGTTCCTGGCCCTGCTGGTGGCGACACCGGTGCTGGGCCAGTCGATCATGGAACGGCTGATTACCCCCGGGGCCCTCAGCGGTGCCCATGCGCGGCTGGAAAGCAGCTGTGACAGTTGCCATTCCTCGTTCCGCAAGGAAGCCCAGAACGGCAAGTGCAATGCCTGTCACAAAGGCGTCGCCGCTGACATCGCAACCGGGACCCGCTTTCACGGCAAGTTCGGTCCGGCCCGCACCGCCGCCTGCAAGGTTTGCCACAGCGAGCACAAGGGGCGCGGGTTCGGCTTGATCCAGCTCGACCGGCGCAGCTTCATCCATTCCTTTTCCGATTTCCCGCTGACCGGGGCCCATGCCCGCACCCAGTGTGCGGCCTGCCATGGGCCGACCCACAACTATCGCGGCATCCCGCGCGATTGCGCTTCGTGCCACAGCAAGAAGGACCCGCATCGCGGGCAATTGGGGCGCAGTTGCCAGAACTGTCATACCACTGCGGCGTGGAAGCCGGTGCAAGGGTTCAATCATGCCAGCACCGGATTTGCGCTGACCGGCGCGCATCGCGGGGCGGCCTGCATGACCTGCCACGCCGGGCAGCGCTGGAAGGGACTGGGGACGGGCTGTGTCGCCTGCCATGCCAAGGACGATGCCCATCGCGGCAGTCGCGGCACCAATTGCGCCTCGTGCCACACCACGGCCACCTGGCACTCGGCGACATTCGACCATTCGACCACCGGCTTCCCGCTGATCGGTGGCCATGCCGAAGCGGCCTGTGCGGGATGCCACGGCGCGGGCAATGCCAACAAGCATCCCACCCGCAGCTGCTTTGGCTGCCACGCCCGCGATGATGCGCACAAAGGCCAGAACGGCACCGACTGCGCCAGTTGCCACAATCCGCGCAGCTGGAAGCAAACCAGCTTTGACCATGACCGGATGACCGGCTTTCCGCTGAAAGGCGCACACCGGGCCGCACGCTGCGCCGCCTGCCACGTCCAGCCGCCCAAAGTGGCCAAGCCGCCGGTGACCTGCTTTGGCTGTCACGCCAAGGATGATAGTCACAAGGGCGCCAACGGCATGGACTGCGGCCGGTGCCACACCGTCACCGCCTGGAAATCGGTCAACTTCAACCACAATACCATGACCAGCTTCCCGCTGCTTGGTGCGCACGCGCAGGCCAGGTGCGAAACCTGTCATGGATCTGCCGGGGCCAGGACCAAGCTGTCGGTGCAATGCGGATCGTGCCACGCCAAGGACGATGTCCACGCCGGCAAGCTGGGGCAGGACTGCGCGCGTTGCCACAACAGCACTGTCTGGGCCGGGCAGGTGAAGTTCGACCACGATCTCACCCGTTTCCCCTTGCTGGGCAAACACGCAGCGCTGCAATGCGTCGGCTGTCATGCCGACAAGGGCTTCACCGCCAAAGGCACCGCCTGTCAGGACTGCCACGTGGACAAGCACCACGCCGGAACGCTGGGCACCCCGGCCAAGTGCCGCGACTGCCATAACACGACCGACTGGCGCAGCTGGTCCTTCGATCATGACAAGGCGACTCGCTTTGCCCTGACCGGTCGGCACCAGGGCCTGATCTGCTCGGCCTGCCACACCCGCGCCGGTGATCCGGCCAAAGTCAGCACCAAATGCATCGATTGCCACCGCCGCAGCGATCCGCATCGTGGCGGGTCTGGTGAAGATTGCGAACGCTGCCACGTGACCAGCAGTTTTCGTGACATTCTGATGAACAGCCGGAAGTAGCTGGTTACCCCAAGCTGACGCCGGACTTACAATACACAGGATATTCCGTTCAATTGACTCGGATGAGCGATACTCCGAGCCGACGCATTTACCAAATCCGTTCTCCCGTTCGTTAAGGTCGCCCGGCAAGGCACTGTCTGGTTGTGGCAATCAGGCGGCCAAGTCGAGGGGTGGAATGTTGCGCGGGAAACGTCTCTGGACGATCCTGACTTTGTTGATGGCGCTGCTGTTCGCGGCGCTGCCGGCTGGTGCGCGCGATAATAAGCCGGGCCCCGCTTTCGACCATTTCCGCACCGGATTTCCGCTGACCGGAGCGCACGTCGGCGTGCGCTGCGAAAGCTGCCACAAGGGCGGGATCTTTGCCGGAACCCCCAAGTCCTGCTCATCCTGCCACAACGAAGTGCGTGCCGGGGGCAAGACCGCCAACCATATCCGCACCGAAGCCCAGTGCGACAGCTGCCACACCACCAAGACCTGGAATGTCGCCCGCTTTGACCATTCCAGCGTCAGCGGCGATTGCAAGAGCTGTCACAACGGCGTGCAATCGGTCGGGAAACCGGCGGGCCACATCGCCACGCAACAGGCATGTTCGGCCTGCCACACGACAACCTCGTGGACGCAAGTCCATTTCGACCACAGCGGGATCACCGCCAGCTGCGCGAGCTGCCACAACGGCACCAAGGCCACCGGCAAGGGATCCAGCCACATCCCGACCCAGCAGGACTGCGCCACGTGCCACAGCACCAGAAGCTGGGCCGGGGCACGGTTCGATCACAGCGGAGCCGCCGGCAATTGCGCCAGCTGCCACAATGGCGCCATGGCGCGCGGCAAAAGCGCGACCCACCTGCCGACGGGCAATGCCTGCGAAGATTGCCACCGCACCAGCGCCTGGAGCCCGGCAACCTTCAATCACGCCGATACGACTGCGGCCTGCTCTACCTGCCACAACGACGCCAAGGCGACCGGCAAGCCCAGCAAGCACATTCCGACCACCACCGAATGCAGTGATTGCCACAAGACCAGCGGCTGGACCCCGGCCACCTTCAGCCACGCCAGCGTCACCGGCACTTGCGCCAGCTGCCACAACGGCTCCAGCGCCACCGGCAAGAATTCCGCACATATTTCCACCACCAACGCCTGCGAGGATTGCCACACCTCGGCAGCCTGGAGCCCGGTCAAGACCGTCAACCACAACGATGTGATCGGCACCTGCAGTTCCTGCCACAACGGTACCAAGGCCAGCGGCAAGCCCGCGACGCACATCGCCACCACGGCAGATTGCGGGACCTGCCACAAGACGACCGCGTGGACCCCCGCAACCTTCAGTCATGCGAACGTCACCGGCAGCTGCTATTCCTGCCACAACGGCACCAGCGCCACCGGCAAGAATGCCACCCACATCACGACCAACAACGTCTGTGAGGATTGCCACACCACCACTGTCTGGAATCCTGCCAAGACAGTGAATCATAACGATGTGATCGGCACGTGCAGTTCATGCCACAACGGCGCCAAGGCCAGCGGCAAGCCCGCGACGCACATCGCCACCACGGCAGATTGCGGGAC
>CAZKAX010000011.1:25800-53270 GCA_964550775.1 uncultured Novosphingobium sp.
CCACCACTGTCTGGAATCCTGCCAAGACAGTGAATCATAACGATGTGATCGGCACCTGCAGTTCGTGCCACAACGGCGTGAAGGCCGCCGGCAAGCCCGCTACCCACATCGCCACCACATCGGACTGCGGGAATTGCCATCGCACCACCGCCTGGACGCCGGCCAATTTCAGCCACAGCAATGTGACGGGAAGCTGCTATTCCTGCCACAACGGCACCAACGCGACCGGCAAGAACGCGATCCATGTCGCGACCACCAACACGTGTGAGGATTGCCACAGCACTGCCGCCTGGACACCGATCAGGACGTTCAACCATGCGGACGCGATCGGATCGTGCATCAGCTGCCACAATGGCACCGCCGCGCCCGGCAAGAGCCCGACCCATATCCGCACAACCGATAGCTGCGATAATTGCCATGTGACCACGGCCTGGACCAGCGTGCGCATGGATCACACCCAGGTGCTCGGCACTTGCAGCAGCTGCCACAATGGCACCACCGCAACCGGCAAGCCTGCGACGCACATCACCACTTCAGCTGAATGCAGCAGTTGCCACAAGACTTCGGCCTGGCTCCCGGCCTCGGTCGATCACAGCATGGTCGGGACCAATTGCTCAAGCTGCCACAACGGCACTTCGGCCACTGGCAAATCGGCCAACCACTTCCTCACCTCGGTCGAATGCGGCACATGCCATCGCACCTCGGCCTGGGTCCCGACGACCAATTATCTGCACAACTCGCCCGCCTATCCGGGGCAGCATGCCCGGGCGCTGGCCTGTCTGGATTGCCATACGACCAACGCCCAGACGGTGCCCTATCGCTTCCCGTCCTATGTGCCGAACTGCGCATCGTGTCATGCAGGCGATTTCAAGGCTTCGTCGCACAAGAAGTACGAATCGCCGACCACCGCGTTCTATACTGTGTCCGAACTGCGTGACTGCACCGGCTCGTGCCACCTCTACACCAACAATTCGCTGACCACGATCAAGGAGCGCCGCTCCAGCCATCACCGCGTCAGTTCATCTGAATTCTAAGGAGACCTCGGACTTGTCTCGCAATCTACACCTCAATGGCGGTTCGATCCTGGCGGTTACCGCTGCCGGAATGGCTGCCCTGATCCTGCCCTCGCCGGCCTTTGCCCAAACGGTAACCGATCGCGCGTTGTCCGACCTCAAGGTCGAAAGCGTCGGCGGCTGCACCACCCTGACGGTTAATTTCAACATAAGAGTGCAGCTGGTCAGCTTCTTCCCCGAAACCAGCGGGCGCGAGCTGCATATCCGGGTTCTGCCGCTCGATGCAGGCAGCGCCAGTCAGGGGCGGGATTCGCTCCGCACGCCGGCTACCGTGCCGGAACTGCGCTCGGTGCAATATGAAGGCGACAATGCGGCCGGGCCGGTGCTGTCACTGTTCTTCACCCACGACATGCAATTCAGCGCATCTGCGGGGGCATCGCCGCAGCAACTGGTCATCCAGCTGGCCGAACCGGGTGCGAAAAGCTGCGCGGCCCTGGCGGCCGCAACCCCCGCCCCGGTCCTTCCTCCGGCTCTGCCCGCAACATCGGGCGGTGCGCAGCCGATCAGTCCGCCGCCCCCTGCCATTCCGGCACCCTCCGGCCTCTATGTGGTTAATGTCGCCAGCTCCCCGAAAGAGCTAGGCGAGCTGTCGCCCGCGCAGAAGACCGCGCTGACGGGACTGGTGGTCTATGAGACCCAGTTCGAAAAGGATTCGCAGCAATGGCACCGCCTGCGCGCCGGGTTCTTCGAAACCCGTGAAGCCGCCGATGCAGCGCGCAAGAAGCTGGCCAGGGTCTATCCCGATAGCTGGGTGGTCAAGGTATCCGCCGATGAACGCGCGCAAGGGACCGGTTCGCGGATCGACAGTGTGGCCGCGCCGATGGTCACTGTACCGACCACGACTTTGGCCGGATCGGATACTGACAAGGCGGAAACGGCCAGACTGACCGCAGAGGCCGAGCAATCGATCCGCGACGCCAATCTGGACCGCGCGATCCAGTTGCTGACCAACGCCGCCAGCAAACCCGAAAACGAAAACACCCCGCGCTCGCTTGAACTGCTGGGCCTGACCCGTGAACGCAAGGGGCAGAATGCCCATGCCCAGGCCGAATACGAAGAGTATCTGCGGCGTTATCCAACCGGGGAAGGCGCGGAGCGTGTGCGCCAGCGGCTGGCCGCGCTAAACACCGGAGCAGCGACCTCTGCACCCCAGCAATTGCGTGCCGCCAGCGGCAAGTCTGCGACAGCAAAGGCCTGGACCTGGGGGCTCCGGGGCAGCCTTTCGCAATTCTATTTCCGCGATCAGGGCCGCACCACCACTCTCACCACCAATTCGGTGCTGGGGAACGAGATCGACAATTCGGTCAACGTCAATCAGCTGCTGACCAGTGCAGACGTGACCATCAGCGGCGGCAACGACCGCCGCCAGATCCAGTTGCGCGCGGCGGGATCCTATACCAAGAACTTCGGGACCAGCGTTTCGATCTCGACGATCAGCAACGGCACCGAAACCAAGGTGTTCCGTTCACGCCCTGGCGGCGGGCTCAAGGCGCTGACCGCGCTATACCTTGATTACAACGATGCCGATCTCAGCACGCAGCTGCGGGTCGGGCGCCAGACGCGCAATTCGGCCGGGGTGCTCGGCCGGTTCGATGGTGCCTTGCTCGGCTTTCAGGCCAAGCCCAAGCTACGCTTCAATGCGGTGGCCGGGTTCCCGGTGCTGTCATCGCACCAGACCTGGGTGCTCAAGGACCGGCGCTTTTACGGCCTCAGCGTTGATGTAGGGTCCAAGCGCAGCCCCTTGCAGACCACGGTTTACTGGTTTGACCAGCACGCCAGGGGCGGCTTCGTTGACCGGCGATCACTGGGTCTGGAGGCGCGCTATCTCAAGAAGCGGTTCAACGCTTTCACGATGCTGGACTATGACGTGAAGTTCAAGCAGCTCAACCTGGGGCTGGTCTCGCTCAACTACAGCTTCCCCGATACGTCCAGCATCAGTCTGACGGCGGACTATCGCAAATCGCCGCTGCTCACCACCACCAACGGGCTGATCGGGCAGATCGACTCGGTCAACAACCTGCCGATCGAGACGCTGGCGGGCCTGCGCCCGTTCTTCACCGATCCGCAGATCTACCAATTGGCCCGGGATCGCACGCTGACCGCAAAGTCAGTCACGGCAACCTATTCGCGGCCGATTTCGAAGAAGCTGCAGGTCAGTGCCGATTTCAACATGACCGATACCGGCGGAACCCCGGCGACGCCGGCCAGCAGCGGCACCATGGAGGTCGGCGCGTTGCCAAGGACGGGCCGCGAATACTACTACGGCCTTCAGCTGATCGGTTCCGGGATGATTTGGAGCAACGACATCTACATCCTGTCGGGCCGCTATGCCAACACCAGCACCGCGCGGATCTATACCGCCGACATCAATGCCCGCGTGCCGATCACCAACAAGTTCCGGATCAGCCCGCGCGTGCGCTATGGCTACCGCGATAACAAGATCACGCCGTCGACTTTGGTTCCGGGCACCTTCAAACAGTTGCAGCCGACCATGCGCATGAACTACTACCCGATCAAGAATTCGGAAGTCGAAGTGGAACTGGGCGGCAATTTCACCAGCCAGAGCATCCACAACGGCACCACCTGGGATCGGGTCAGGGAACGTGGCTGGGTGCTGAGCGCCGGTTACCGGCTGGACTTCTGATTCCAGTTACAGGCCAGCAGGGGAAACGCAGCGAATGATTGCCGAAACCGGATTGGCCGCATTGTGGCTCGCAGCGGCCATGGCCCTGTTCCAGCTGGTGCTGGGCGGCCTGGCCGTCGGGCGCGGCAGGCATTCGCTGGCTCCGGCCATTGCACCGGTCGCGGTGATCCAGGCCGGATTGGTCAGCCTGTCCTTTGCCTGCCTGATCGTGGTCTTCGCGCGGTCCGACATGTCGGTATTGCTGGTGGCAACCAACAGCCATTCGGCCAAGCCACTGCTCTACAAGATCGCGGGCACCTGGGGGAACCACGAAGGTTCGATGCTGCTGTGGGTGGCGATCCTGGGGATTGCAGGGGCGACCATCGCACTGTTCGAACGCAAGCTGCGCGCCGATACCAAGATCGCGACTCTGGCCGCGCAGGGCGCGATCGCGCTGGGGTTCTATGCCTTCCTGCTGTTCTCTTCGAACCCGTTCGCGCGGATCACCGGGGTTGAGGACGGACAGGGGCTCAACCCGCTGCTGCAGGACCCCGGCCTGGCGTTCCACCCGCCCACGCTCTACACTGGTTACGTCGGCATGTCGGCGGCCTTTTCTTTCGCGGTCGGGGCGCTGGTAACGCGCAATGTCGGTGCGGACTTCGCCCGCGCGATGCGGCCGTGGATCCTGGGGGCGTGGATCTTCCTGACCATCGGGATCACTGCCGGGTCCTATTGGGCCTATTACACGCTCGGCTGGGGCGGTTGGTGGTTCTGGGATCCGGTTGAGAATGCCAGCCTGATGCCCTGGCTCGCGGCGACCGCCCTGCTCCATTCGGTCACTGTGCTGGCCACGCGCGACGGGCTGCGCGCCTGGACGATCATGCTGTCGGTGCTGGCCTTTTCAATGTCGATGGTCGGCACCTTCCTGGTCCGCTCAGGCATTTTGACCAGCGTCCACAGTTTCGCGGTTGACCCCGAACGCGGCATTTTCATCCTGGCGCTGCTGGCGATCTACATCGCCGGGGCGCTTGCGCTGTTCGCGATGCGCGTGGGCACCGTGACCGAGGGCAACCGGTTTGACCTGGTCAGCCGCGAAGCCGCGCTGGTGGTCAACAACCTGTTGCTGACCGTAGTGCTGGTCGTGGTGATGGCGGGCACACTCTATCCGCTGATCCTTGAAGGGCTGACCGGCGCCAAGATTTCGGTCGGCGCGCCATACTTCAACGCCACGGCCGGGCCGCTCGCGCTGGCGCTGATGGTGCTGATGGCCGCCGGGCCGCTGCTGCGCTGGCGCAGCGATCAGCCCCGGCTGGTGCTCGACCGGATGGCGCTTGCCTTGCTGGGCGGCGCGCTGATGCTGGTGCTGCTCGCCGGTTTTGGCGGCAAGATCGGCGTGCTGCCGCTGCTTGGACTGATCGCCGCCGCCGTGGTCGGGATTGCGAGTATTGCACCGCTGTGGAAGCGCAACCTGCAGCGCACCCCGCTGTTCACCTGGGGCATGGTGCTGGCGCACCTGGGCTGCGCGGTCAGCATGGCCGGGATGGCCTGCGACAGTGCCTTCACGCAGGAAAACATGGTCTCGATGGTCGCCAACGATACACGCCCGATTGGTCCCTTTTTGGTGACCCTGCTGGGCGTGCGCGAGCAACCGGGGCCCAATTACCAGGCGCTGGAAGCGGTCTTGTCGGTGACCAAGGGAACCAACGGCACCCCGTTCCGGATGCTGCCGCAGCTTCACCAGTTCACCGATCCGCCGATGACCACCAACCAGGCCGCGATCGAGACGTTCTGGAACGGCCAGCTCTACCTGACCGTGGGCGAGAACACCGACGGGACCAATTTCCTGATCCGGATGTGGTGGAAACCGTTCGTCACCCTGATCTGGATCGGCGGGATAATGATCGCGCTGGGCGGAATGCTTTCGCTGCTGGGCCGGGCCCGCCGCGACCTGTGGGACAACCGCTGGCCGTGGCAACGCGGCCAGGCCGTGGTGGCCGGGGAGCCTGCAGCATGACCCGCAAGCTGCTGCTGTGGCTCCCGTTCGCGCTGGTCGTGGCTTTGTTCGCGGCGTTTTATGTCGGCCTCAAACACCCGGATGACCACGTGATCGCATCGCAGATGGTGGGCCAGCCGCTGCCGGAATTCGTGGCTGCGCCCGGCATCCCGGGCCAGCCCGGAACCGCAACGACTGACTTCAAGGACGGCAAGCCGCGCCTGCTCAACATCTTCGCTTCGTGGTGCGTCCCCTGCGTTCAGGAGATCCCGATGCTGCTGCGTTTGCAGCAGATGGGCGCGGAAATCGATGGGATCGCGGTGCACGATTCAACCCCGGAATTGCAGAAATTCCTCGCCGCCAATGGCAATCCCTATACCCGGATCGGGCTTGACGAGAACGGCAAGGCCCAGATCGCCTTCGGATCGGCCGGCGTCCCGGAAACCTTTGTGGTCGATGGCACCGGCAAGATCGTTTACCAGCACATTGGCGTGGTCACCGAAGAGGACATGCCCAAGCTGATCGCTCTGTTGGGAGGCGGCAAATGAGAAGTGCCCTGGCTGCATTGGCGCTGCTGCTGGCAGCCCTGCCCGCCGCCGCGCAGGACTATGCCGAGGTCTCGCTCGCCGATCCCGCCAAGGAGACGCAGGCCCTCGCGCTGATGGATTCGCTGCGCTGCGTGGTTTGTCAGGGACAGCCGATTTCCGGCAGCAATGCCGATCTGGCCGGGGACATGCGCCGGATCGTGCGCGAACGGATCGCAGCCGGGGAAAGCCCGGAACAGGTCCGCGCCTTTCTGATCAGCAAATATGGCGACTGGGTCAGCTTCAAGCCGGTGGTCAAGGGCGCAACGATGCCGCTGTGGCTGGTCCCGCTGCTGGCCCTGGCGGGCGGCGGCTGGCTGGTGTCACGGCGACTCAAGGGACGGAGTGCGTGATGGGCTGGTTGATCGCCCTGGGCCTGGCGGCCGTGTGCTTCGCGGCGCTGTGGCGCTCTGGACTGTGTTCGCGGCTTGCGCTGGAAATGGCGGCGGCGGCGATCCTGATCGGACTTGCAGGCTATGGCTGGCAGGGCAACCCGGATCAGGCCGAGCATCTGGCAGGTGCGGGACTGCAGCAATCAGCCGAATGACAGGCGGCAGTCCGCCCGTTCAATTGGTCCAATAGACGTATTCCTGATCCTTGCGCCACGGCGCGTTGAGCAGGCCCGCGGCCCCCAGCCATTTCATCTTGCGGGTCATTGCAGGCCTCCGGCTCGATCCGCAGCAGGCCGCAGGGCGAGCAGCAGGAAGATCAGGATGACAGGCACCAGGATCAGGCTGCCATAGTGTTCGGGCGGATGATGCGCGCCCGCTGGTTGGCCGACCCAGGCCGACCAGCTGAGCAGGATCCGCTCCAGCAGGCTGACCAGCAGGAACAGCGGCACCAGCGAACGATAGAACAGCGCCACGATCAGCGTCACGATTCCGTGTGCGATCTGCGTGGCACCGGCCCAGGCGAACAGGGCCAGGATCAGCCGCCGATTGTGGCTGAGATCAAGCCCGGCGATGCTGCCCGCGCCGCCATCGGGCAGGAAGCTGTGGATCATCCCCGGCACGATCCAGCCGATCCCGTAAAGCGCCAGGAACCAGGCTGCAGAGCGCGAGCCATGATACTGGCGATTGGTGCCGGGCGGGAGCAGCGCGGTCATGAACCCAGGGTCAGCAGGGCAAGGTGGGCCAGTGCGGCGAGCAGCGCCAGCACCAGCGCGGCGGTGACGCGCGGGCTGACATAGAACGATACCACCCGCTGGGTCGGAAAGGAAAAGGTGGCCAGTGTGCCAAGGATCTTTTCCGGGTGCGTATCTCGGAAAGCGGGGTCCATCACCAGTTTCATCATGTCGCGGCGGCTGCGGTACCGCATCAGCCCGAACACCGTCCAACCGGGATCGGGCGCGGTATTCCAGGCATCGATATAGCCGCCCACCTTGCGCCCGACCATGCCGGGATGACCGCCGTTGCGAAACAGCACCGGGCCGAACCGCTTTGAATAGCGCTTGAGCAGTTCGAACCCCTGGACCATCTGGCCGCTGGCCGGATCCCTGACCTGATCCATCTGCGCCTTGACCAGATTGAGCATCACGAATTCGCGCCCGTCATCGGCTTCAAGGAATGCGCGGATCACTTCGGGACTGTTGCCGGTGCCTTCATAGCGGCCTGCCATTTCGCCCATGAAAGCCTCAACCTCGGCCGGTTTGAGCGGGCCTGACCAGTTATCATACCACAGCCGGAACAGGATATAGGCGGCCAGTGCCGCAGTCCAGATCAACCAAGGTGCCATCAGCGCGCTTCCCCCAAATCCGACTTAATTGACATTATTTGTGCCATAATATACCGACGAACGTCAATCCACCCCAGCGCGCAGGCGCATTTGCGGCGATCACACCAGCAATGGCAGTCACGAAACTCTCCCCCGCTCTGGAAAGACAGACACCGCTGGGCGATGGGCGGCGTGAGCGCAGCCGTTCCAGTCGTTCCAAGATCGTCGCCGCCCTGCTCGATCTGGTCGGCAAGGGCGATGTCTCGCCCAGTGCGGCCCGGGTGGCCGAAGTGGCCGGGGTCGGACTGCGATCGGTGTTCCGGCATTTCGAGGACATGGACGCGCTCTATCGTGAAATGGGCGAGGTGATCGAGGCGCGGATCCTGCCGATCCTGCTGAGGCCGCCGGTGGGCGCGACCTGGAAAGACCGGATTCTCGACCTGGCCGAACGCCGGGCCAAGGTCTTCGAAACAATCATGCCCTACCGGATTTCGGCCAATCTCAGGCGATTTGAATCGCCCTATCTGATGCATGACTATCGCCGGATGCTGCGCTTCGAGGGTGAATCGATCGAGGCGTATCTGCCCGAAGCGGTCAGGGCCGATGCCGCAGGGGCACGCGGACTGAACGTGATCCTCAGCTTTCAGACCTGGCGGCTGCTGCGCCACGATCAGGAACTGCCGGTTGCAGAGGCCAAGGCGGTGGTCCGCCGCCTGCTTGGGGCCGCCCTGGCCGAACTGCCCGGCGATTGACCGCACGCGCGTTGACCCGCGACCATCTTTATGACAGTTATAGTGCCATATTATCGAGCCGACGGAGAACCATGTGAAAGTCCTGCGCACCCCCGATGCGGCCTTTGCCGGGATCACCGATTTTCCCTTTGCACCGCACTATCTGGACATCACCGATCCGGATGAGGGCACAACGCTGCGGGTCCACTACGTCGATGAAGGGCCGCGCGATGCGCCGGTTGTGCTGATGATGCATGGCGAACCAAGCTGGTGCTACCTTTACCGCAAGATAATCGCGCCCGTTGTCGCGGCGGGCTTCCGCGTGGTCGCGCCCGATCTGATCGGCTTCGGCAGATCGGACAAGCCCGCCAGGAAAAGCGACTACAGCTATGCCCGCCACGTCGGCTGGATGCGCCAGTGGGCCGAGGCGCTGGACCTGACGCGGATGACGCTGGCCTGTCAGGACTGGGGCTCGCTGATCGGCCTCAGGCTGGTTGCCGAAATGCCAGACCGGTTCGCGGGCGTGGTGCTCTCCAACGGCGGCCTGCCCGAAGGCGGAACCCCGCCGCGCGCCTTTGCGATCTGGCGGGCGTTCTCCAAATGGAGCCCGGTGTTTCCGATCGGCCGGATCGTCAACGCCGGGGCCAAGCGGGCGCTCAGCCCAGCGGAAATTGCTGCCTATGACGCGCCTTTCCCGAACAGCAGCTACAAGGCAGGGGCGCGAATCTTTCCCAGCTTTGTGCCGTTTGAAAACAACGTCGCGGTGCCCGATCAGCAGCGCGCCTGGCAGGTGTTCGAACAATGGGACAAGCCGTTCCTGTGCTGCTTCAGCGATGGCGACCCGGTCACCCGCGGCGGCGAAGCCCGGTTCATCGGCCGCGTCCCCGGCACCAAGGGCCAGCCGCATTGCACTCTGAAAGGCGGACACTTCGTCCAGGAGAACGATCCGCAAGGGTTCGTCGACTGCATTCTGAAAGTGGCCAGACTGTGAGCGCGCCGCTGCGACTCCAGCCATAATCGCCATATCAGCCGACCGGGCGGTTGACTGACGGGGATTGGACCGCTGCAACCTGGCGACATCTGGCTTTGAAGCATCCGATTTGCGCATGAGCCGGAAAGGGCGATAACGTGCCGCTTCATCGCGGAAAGGCGGCACAAGTGGATTTTACGCGCATCGCAATTTTGGCGGCCTCATTGGCGCTGTCCGCCCAGGCATCTGCACGAGAGCGCGCCGACGTTCTGATCCGCCATGCGACCATTATCGATGTCGAGCATGCTCGGACCATTCCGAACCAGGCCGTCGTCACCCGCGGCGACAAAATTGTCGCGGTTGGTGACGATGCGGGAATTGCAAAAGCGTGGACCGCCCGCCAGCAGATCGAGAGCAAGGGCCGGTTCCTGATCCCGGGCCTGTGGGACATGCATGTCCATTTCGGCGGCGGCCCGGCCCTTGTCGAAGAGAACAAGGCGCTGCTGCCACTCTATGTTGCACACGGCATCACCACGGTTCGCGACGCGGCGGGCGATCTGCCCACAGAGGTCCTCAAATGGCGCGGCGAGATTGCCAGCGGCACGCTGTTCGGCCCCAGCCTGCTCAGCTCCGGACCCAAGATCGAGGGCATCAAGCCGGTCTGGAAGGGCACCCTGGAAACCGGATCGGAAGCCGATGTCGATGCGGCGATCGCAAAGCTGGCCGCGCTCAAGGTCGATTTCGTCAAGATCACGGACAACACGCTGAAGCCCGAACTGTTCCTCTATGCGGTGCGCCGGGCCCGGGCCGCAGGCCTGCGGGTCTCCGGGCATATCCCGATGGCGCTGACGGTCGGGCAAGCGGTCGATGCCGGGATCAGCTCGATCGAACATCTCAGCTATGCCTATGTCGCGGGGGTGAAGGACGAGCCGCAGATCGCCGCCGATTTCGCCGCCGGACGAATCGGACGCGCCGAGGCGCAGGCGCGGCTCGATGCCGGGTTCGACGAAGCGACCGCGCTGGCGGCCTACCGCAAGCTGCGCGATCAGAATGTGTTCGTCACCCCGACGCTCAATGTCGAACGGCTGATTGCCTACCTTGACAGTGACGATCATTCCAAGGAACCGTTCCTGGCCTATATCGGTCCGGGGCTGCGCAAGACCTATCAGTGGCGCGTCGATCGCGCCGCCAAGGCGAGCCCGGATCAGGCTGCGGCGCGCCATCTGGAATATCGGCAGACCGCAGCGGTCCTGCCCTTGCTGATCAAGGCGGGCGTGACGGTCATGGCCGGCACCGATGCGGGTTTTCTCAATTCCTTCGATTATCCGGGACAAGGGCTGCATCAGGAACTGGCGCTCTATGTGCAGAACGGGCTGACCCCGGCCCAGGCGCTGGCAGCCGCGACGCGCGCCGGACCGGCCTGGTTCGGCGCGCTCGATCGTTACGGATCGGTCGAGATTGGCAAGCAAGCCGATCTGGTGCTGCTGGATCGCAATCCGCTTGAAGATATTGCCGCAACCCAAGCGATCAACACCGTCATCCTGCGGGGCAAGGTCAAGGACCGGGCCACGCTGAACCGGTTGCTGGCGCAAGTTCGGGCGAAAGTGGCGCGCTGGAACGCTGCGGCTGCGCAATAAACGGGCCGGGGCGAACCAGCTCGAACGGCGATACCAGCCAAGTGGTTGATCCACATTGTTCATGGACAGCGCCGAGCGACAGCGGGCAATGATCTGGCGGAGAGGGTGGGCGCAAGGGGATTTGCTCAACATGTTGATTAGAGAGACAAGTTATTCATTCTGGACACTCTGCCCCCACATTCTCCCCATTTCGCGCACGCCACTCCAATGTCCGCTTTGTTGGACGATCCGGAACGGCAGCTTTTAAGCACAATTCTGCGGAGACAGACCCTATCGATCACGATTGCCAGGACTGGTAAGTCGTCCCAACACGAGCCGCGCAAGCCCTTCCGGCTGCTCCGGCAGCATCGCATGTCCAGCATTCTCGAGGATAGCTATTTCGACGCGTCCAGGGTGAGCCGCGCGTAACGCTTCGGCATTGGCGGGGGGAGCCACCAAATCCTGAGCTGCTTGGATAATGTAGATCGGAGCGCGCCCGCCTTCGCTCCAGGTTTCGGCCGGCGAGTTCTTTACCGCCGCCTGCTGCTGCATGGCTACCGCACCAAACCAGCCGTCATACCAGACATGCGGATCGTTGCCCGGCGCAAAGAATGCCGTTTTCACTGCAGTTAAGTGCGCTTCGGGGGAGAGAGAAGTGTCGAACACATCGAAGAGCGCCTTGGCAACGGCCGGTGCCATCGCGACCTGACCTCCGGAAGCCAGCAGGATCAAGCTTGAGACCGCTTCCCGGTATTGGGAGGCGACTGCGCGTGCCAGCCGGTTGCCATAGGCGTGACCGATCAGCACGGCAGGCTTGACCGGGCCCTTTCCTTCCTCGGTCTGCAGAGCCTTGATCGCTTCGAATACGTCTCTGGCATAGTCTGCCAGCGAATGCGCTGCGGGCCCTTTGCTCTTCCCAATTCCGCGCGGATTGATCGCTGCTGTACGGAACCCGGCCGCCGCGATCCGCGATGACAGGTCCTCGAAGTCGTTCGCACCGCGCCCAAGCGAGGGAAGCAGGACAACCAGCGGCCCCTTGCCGCGCAGCAGAACTTCGACCACGATCGCATCTGCCGCAGCATCGCTCTTATAGGAAACAAGCCGGGTCATTGTGGCCTCCTTCTTACGCGAGCCCATTGCGGCGACCGGGAACGGGGCAGCGATGGTCATGACCAATGTCCCTAGCACTACTCTGCGAGAGTAGCTGCGGTTGCGATCCATTGGCCATTCTTTCGTGTTGGCTAAGCAATCATGCTGAAGACATACCGCGTTTCAGCGCTTCGACTAAGGCCGAACGAAACTGACGGGCAACCCGCGCATTCGGAGCAAGGGCGTCGAAGGCGTGGTAGGCGCCAGGCACGACCAGCAGTTCCACCGGCACCTCAGCGGCATTCAGTCTTTCTGCAAAGGCGATGTCCTCTGCAGCGAACAGATCCAGCCCCCCCACCGCTATAAAAGCAGGTGGAAGGCCAGCAAGGTTTGCGACCCGTGCCGGGACCGAACCGGCAGGAACAGACTTCAAACCGGGTGCCTGGCCAAGCAGCGATGCCCAACCGAAGCGGTTCGATCCGGCGTTCCAAACGAATTGCCCAACGTGTTCAGGCGGCGCGACAGTCGATCCGGTGCGGTCGTCGAGCATCGGATAGACCAGCAGCTGAAAGGCAATCGGGAACTCTCCCCGATCGCGTGCTGCGATTGCCAGCATAGCCGCATGACCGCCGCCTGCACTCTCACCGCCTATTGCAATGCGTTTCGGATCGATGCCAAGAGCTGCGGCATTGCCGTGCAGCCAGCGCAGCGCTGCGTAGTTGTCTTCCAGTGCACCAGGGAAACGCGTTTCCGGAGCCAGTCGGTAGTCGACTGAGACAATTAGGCATTGGCACGCCTGCGCCAGCGCCTGATAGGCTGCCGGATACTGATCCACCCGCCCGCCAACAAAGCCGCCACCGTGCATGTGCAGATAGGCGGGACTAGCCGGCTTTCCGCCAGTCCCATCGATGACCATGACCCGGACATCGGGCGCGCCCTTGGAGCCGGGAATGGTGCGGAACAGGGGCTGCGGAGCAGGAGCCGGCGCGATCGGCCTGGCAGGCAGCCCGCGCATGATCGGAAGCGATTTGGCATCGACGGTAAAGTCTGGCAGCGCCCGCGCAACTTCGACCAGTTCGGGATCAACCAGCGCAAAGCGATCAGGCTTCGCTGCAGTCCCGGTTGATCCGGCCCGGGACGTGCCGCTCAGACCAAGCGCAACGCCGCTAGCGATCACCCCCAAACCAAATTCGCGTCGATCCAGCCTTGTTTGCGCCATCGAATTCCCTTTTCGTCAGACCCGCTCAATCGGCGGCAAGCGATAGCTCCCGTCGCGGAATTCTTCCCGTGGCCAATAGGCCCGAAAGCTTAAACTAAAAGGACCGCTGGCGGGCGCAGGCAACCAGTTGGCGGTTCGGTCGCTGCCCGGATCGCTTCGACCGATCCAGATGTCGAGGCTGCCATCGGGATTGGTGCGCAGCCCCTTGGTTCGGTCACCGATCGAATAGCGGGCCAATGGATTGGCAGTCAGGTAGAGCTGCCCTTCAACAGTCGCCTCGTACATGGTCAGTGACCAGAAAGCCTCGACCGGCGGCGGGGTCGGCAGGTGCAGCCTGTAGGGCCCATCGCCGGTAAACAGGCGGCCACTTTCACCTTGCGGCGAAAGGTACAGGGCCTCCTCCGGCGTATTGGCCGCAAGCCCCACCAGCGCGACAATGGCGCGATAGTAATAGTCCTGACCGAAGTTGCCTAGATTGGTCTTGGGATAACTCCAGCCGTCAACGAAGTGTGCAGACTTGCCTGCGGCGACGATTCTGCTGCGGGCTTCGGCAATCCCGGCCTCGATCTCGGCCAAGTCGCTGGCGGATAGCCTGCCGGGATCGAACGGCTTGCCGGGCCTAAGCCCAAGTGCAGCGAGATGGGCCAGCGCTGCCCGATCCTGCCTGGGCGGTGGATCGGACTGCAGCAACCGGGCCACGCTAGCAAAATAGTCCGCCGGCGCGGCGCTGCGGGGCGCGAAGCCTCCCGCCAGCGGAATGGCGGGGCCACTCAGAATGATCTTGTCCTGCACCGCACAGGCAGCGTTCAGGTCATCGGGCCCATCGACCAGAATTCGCGCGAGTGCCCAGCCATGTGGCGTGGCCAGGTGGATCGGATTGGGTCCCTTGCTGCGCTGCCCCGGGCCGACCAGAGTAAAGGTTCCACCGTCCGGCCCAATCTCGCGGCCAAAGGTCCGCTTCGAAATGCAGGCGTTGGTATTTGTGTACATATCGAGCAGCTGAACGGCGAGATAGCGGTGCCCGCTATCGGGAACGGTCAGGGTAACCGGCCCCTGAGACAGATCGAACCAGGTGCTGGAAAACAGCGTATCGTTGTTTGGGGCAGTAACCTGCCTGCGCGACGGATCGGTCAACTTGCGGACATGATGGAACCGGTTGGCCAAGAGTCCGGGCGATTGCGCCTGGCGCGTGTTCGCCATTTCGATCAGCGGCAGCGCATAAATCCAGGCTTCGCGCGCTGCGCCTTTCAGATCGCCCTGCGCGGCAAGGGCACGGGCTGTAGGCAGCATGGCAATCGCTCCTGTTACAGCCAGAAATGCACGGCGATCCATTTGTGCAGCTACCTTCCTGGCTGGGTCATGGCCTGATAGACCAGTCGCTGCGACATGCCGGGCAGATCGGTCATCCCGGCCGAACCGCCCAGGCGCTGGATCATGCCGATGAAGTAGAGGTCGTTCTCCGGATCGATCCAGAACCAGGTGCCAGCCGCGCCGCCCCAGCTGAGTGTGCCTTTTCCGACCGGCAGGCGCGCCGATTTCGGATCCTTGATCACCATGAAGTCGAGGCCGAAGCCTACACCTTTGCCAAACGAGAAAGCAGTCGTTCCCATGTTGCTGACGAGACTGTTGTCGGGCTGGATCCCAACCGGAATGACGTCCTGTCCCATCAGGGCGATCGTTTCGGGCTTGAGCAAGCGGACCTTGCCCAGCTTCCCGCCGTTGAGGATCATCTGGCAAAACCGGCCATAATCGCTGGCGGTCGAAACCAGTCCTCCGCCGCCGGATTGCTGGCGGTTGGGGTCGGTGAAGTTAAAGTTCGGGGCGAAGCTGGGCGGCAAGGGCACGATCTTGCCGCTCTTGGGATCAAGGCCGTAGAGGTCGGCAAACCGACCAACCTTGTCAGCCGGAACATAGAAGGCGGTGTCCTTCATCCCCAGCGGGCCCAGCACGCGGCGCTGGAGATAGGCACCATAATTCTCGCCGGTGATCACTTCGACGATCCGCGCCTGCAGATCGACGGCGATGCTGTAATCCCAGCCCTCGCCGGGCTGGAATTTGAGCGGAATGTCGGCCACCTTCGCCGCCACTTCAGCCAGGTTCTTCGATCCATTGACGGCGCGCGCGCGGAACATGTCGTCGACCGGATTGCGACCGAGCAGGCCATAGCCGAACCCGGCGGTATGGCTCATCAGTTCGCGCATGGTCGGCGGGCGTTTGGCAGGCACGGTGATCGGCTTGCCGGAGGCGTCGATACCAGAAATGACCCTGAGGTTAGCCATTTCCGGCAAGAACCTGGTGATCGGATCGTCGAGCTTCCACTTGCCCTGTTCATAGAGCATCATCATGGCCACGCCGGTAATCGGCTTGGTCATCGAGAAGATCCGGAAGATCGTCTGGTTGTCCTGGGCGACGCCGCGCGCTGGAGCGGCCTCGCCGAACGAATTGAAGGCCACGACCTTGCCATGCCGGACCAACATGTAGGTCAGGCCCGGCACATCGCCCTTGGCAACAACGCCCGAGAGGGCCGTGTCCAGCTCCTGCAGGCGGGCGGCATCGAAGCCGACGACCGCGGTTCGCACGTGCACGGCCTGTTTTGCGCTGCCCGCGGCGACGGGTACCGCAGGCGCCAGCATCGCGCCCGCTACCGCGAGTGCAATCGAGCGCCTTACCATTGGTCTCATCTCGCCCACGCCTCAGAAATGGAACCGCAGGGTCACGCCGTAGGTACGCGGGTCGCCGAGCTGGGCGGTCAGCAGGCCGGTGTTGCCGGCGCCCACCGCGATGTCCGAAAAGTACTGCTTGTCGAACAGGTTTTTCACCCACAGCGATGCATCCATGCGGCGATTGAGGGCCCTGATGCCCAGCCGCGCATTGACCAGGTGAAGCGGCTCAAGCAGGGTTGCGGCGGAATAGCCGCCGTTGTTCACTTCCGAGCGGTAGCTGTAGTCGAAGCCAAGATAAGCCTCGGACGGTGCATCAAATACCGTTACCGGCTGCTTGACCTCCCCGCCGAAGGAGGCGCTCCATTTGGGTATCCCGGCAATCGGATAGCCGGAAAGATCGCAGGTGTTCAGGTTGGTGAGTTCGAGGGGGCATGCGCTGGCCGGATAGTCGACGATCTTCGCGTCGGTATAGGCCAGGGCGCCATAGACCGAGAGATTGTCAGAGAGACGGCCCTGCATGTCGATCTCGATGCCCTTCGAGCGAACCTTGGGGACATTCGACAGGAACACGACTGCAACGCGGGTAGGGTCGGCGACGTTGGCCTGATAGTTGCGATCGTTCTGCAGATAGCCGGCGACGTTGAAGGTCACCCGGTTGTCGAGCAGGCTGGTTTTAATACCCACTTCGTAGGCGTCGATCGATTCCGGCGCGACGACCGGACTGATCCCGCTGGCCAATTGGGTGAGATTGAGGCCGCCCGAGCGATTCCCGCGTGAATAATTCGCATAGACCAGGACGTTGTTGTTTGCGCGGTAAGACAGGTTTGCTGCGCCCGACACCTTCCCGACCTTGCTTTGCACATCGAAGGATCCACTCGTAGCGAAAGCCGCCCGGAGTGGTGCAAAGGCGGCAAGGGGTCCGGCAAGCGGCAACCCGCCCGAGGCGACGCCCGAATAGTGGCCACGCTTGTTGTCGTGCGAATAGCGCAGCCCGCCGGTCAGACTAAGCGAGTCGGTCAGATGGATTGTGGCCTGGCCATAGGCAGCCAGGCTGGTTGTGCGATAGCGGTTGGTATCGACCTTCGAAACACCATTCAGGATGAAAGCCGGAAGCGCCTGGCTGACGAGCAACTGCGTGGCAGCCGAGCCATAGCTCACTGTCAGGTGCTGATCGATCGTTTCGTCGTAAAGGAACAGTCCAGCGACATAGTCGACCTTGTGGCTGCCGCTCGAAGCGATCCGCAGTTCCTGGCTGTACTGATCCTGCTTGTCGATGTTGTCTGCCGCGGCGAAAGCACTGAGCGGCGTGAAATCGAGGTCATTCACCGGATTCCAGTTCCAGAACCGCCACGCCGAAATCGAAGTGATCGTGGCACCTGGCAGCTCGAAGTCGATCTGTGCTGAGACGCCGCCGCTTTCGTTGCTGATTGATATCGGCCGGTCATTGACCGTCACGCGCGCGAACGGGTCGATCACCGGCGTGTAACCAAACAGGGCGGCAATATTGCGGAAATTCTTGCCGTTGGCCGGCGCTACGATGCCGGCCAATACCTGCGCGCAGCAATCCTGGTCCTGCTTCGCATAGTCTCCGATCAGCCTGACCGAAACGGTCGAACTCGGGGTGAACAGCACTTGCCCGCGCAGCAGGTAGCTGTTGCGATTGTTCTGCTTCTTGCCGGTAAACTGGTTGGTCAGTGTGCCATCGCGGCTAGTGACAGAACCAGACAGGCGAACTGCGAGTTGATCTTCGACCAGCGGCAGGTTGATCGCGGCCTTGCCCTGCAGAAAGCCAAGGTTGCCGACCGTCATTTCGGCATTCACTTCGGACTTGAACTTGGGCTTGGCGGTGGTGACACTGATCGCGCCAGCCGTCGTGTTCTTGCCATACAGCGTGCCCTGCGGCCCGCGCAGAACTTCGATCCGTTCGATATCGATCAGGTCGAAGGCAGCGGTGCCGGGGCGGTTGTAATAGACCCCGTCAATATAGAAGCCTACCCCGGGATCGAGGCCATCGCTGGCGATCGCGATGTTGTTGCCAAGGCCGCGGATGTTGAGGTTGGTGTTGCGCGGATTGTAACCCTGAAAGCTTAGGCTGGGCGCCAGTTTGGATAGATCAGCGACGCTGGTGGTGTTGGTCCTGGTCAGCAGGTCACCGCCGACGACCGACAGGGCAACGGGGATGTCCTGCGCACGTTCATCGCGGTGCCGGGCAGTCACGACGATTTCGTCGCCGCTTGCCGCTTCCTCCTCAGCCGCCTGGGCGTGCGCCGGACTGGCCGCAGCAAAAAGCATCGCGATCGTCGAAGCCGAACCAAATGCGGCCTTGCGGAGTACCCTCATGTTTCCCTCCCTGCTGGGTTCGACTCGTTGGTCGGATTTGACATATGGGTATCGTATTACACCCAATAGTGGTATCGCAAGATGGTTTTGACAAATGAGTGTCGTTTGGCTCTCCAATGCGATATCTGCGGAAGGCGGGCAAATTTGGAATTGCCTCCCTTGAGCATTTGCCCTAACGATTTTGACAAATCGGTGCTTATCTGTTGCTCTCTGTCGAAGCTGGATGGGAGTGCCATGCAGGTAAGAGTCGCAACGGATGACCAGCCAGATTGAAATCGCAACCAAGCGCAGCCGTCACGATCTGATCCTGGATTCGGCGGCGTTGCAGCTTGCCAATTTTGGGGTCGGAATCTCATCGCTTCCGGAGATCGCGGCCTGTATGGGGCTTACGCGGTCAGCCCTCTACTACTACGCAAAGTCCAAGGAAGACCTGGTTTTTCAGGTCTATTATCGTTCATGCGACATCATGGCCAAGACCGCCGAGGCGATCCGATCGAAACCGGACGATGCTTCGCAAAAGCTTGTCGAATTCGTGCGCTCGATCGCAAGCCGCGAACAGATCGATGTTATCGCGCTGTCCGAAGTCGGCATGCTCGATGCCGAACAGCAAGCGGCGGTACTCGCGAGTTATGAAGCGGTTGTCGGCGAGATTGCCGGCATTCTGCGCGAAGGCACCAACTGCGGCGAATTGCGCACCTGCGATCCTGATATTGCGGCACGAACCATCGTCAGCATTGTCCAACACCTCTGCATGATCAGGGCATGGACGCAGTTCAGGGCCGCGATCAGCCCGCTCGGCGATGTTGCTCCCGACATTGCGCGGCTGGTAACCGGAACCACGGACCTGCTGCTGAACGGCTGGGTCAAGGACCGCAACCGGCCCATTCCAGTACAACTGATCGATTTTACGCCCTTGCTGGTCACCACTGCCAGAGCCTTCGACCGAGAGGGCCAGGCCCGGGCGAAGCGCGAAGAGATACTGATCACAGCGTCTCGCCTCTTCAACCAGCGCGGCGTTTCTTCAACCACGCTCGACGATATCGCCGCGGAATTGGGTGCGACCAAGCGCACCCTCTACCACCATGTCGGTGACAAACAGACCCTTCTGTCTGCCTGTCACGAACGATCCCGGAACATCATAAAACACATCTATAGCGAGTACGATCGCCGGGCCGAAGGCGGGGAGGATCAGGCCGCCGCGCAATTCAACTATTTGCGCAGCACGGCCCTCGCGCAGTTGCGGCCTGATATCGCGCCGCTCCGCATTTCTGTCGGAATTCCAGAACTCGACGAAGAAGGCCGCAAGGCACACGAAGAGTATGTTCAGTGGCTGCTGAAGATTGGCTCAATCCACCGGAAGCGGCTGAAGGATTGCGATGCCGTGCGTGATCATGATGGCAAGACGCTAAACCTGATCCACGTCGGCGGTGTAAACTGGCTCGCCAAGGGCCTTGTGTTGATCAGCGAGGATCGCATGACCGACGTCGCCTGCGAGGTTGTCGATGTGCTGCGCTTGGGCTTGAAGCCGATCACTTGAGCGCGAGAATTGCAGATTGGAAGGCATAGCCCTGGTCAGCCAAAGACACCGCAATTTCTCGAAGGCCGTAACCTTAACTGCCATCGGCATTACCTGAACCAACGGCGGCTTTCACGGGTTCGGATTCGGTGACGCCAGCGTCAGCTTTGTCAGCGTGAACCGCCTTGGCGATGATAGCGGATCTGGCGTGGGCATTCGCCATAGGTTCGTTTCAAGAAGCGCGAAAACGCGCTTGTTTCGGAAAACCTTAGAATCTCCGCGATCTCGCCCACGGTCAGTGACGACTCGCCCAAATAGAGCAGCGCAAGGTTGGCGCGAACCCTTGTGAGCAGGTCTTCGAAGCTGGTGCCAGAGGCAGCCAGTCGACGTTGTAGCGTTCGGCGAGATTTTCGCAGCAGGCGCGCGGCAATCGTCAGGTCGATCGGTGCGAAGGGCAGCATCGTGCGAATGAGCGCTTCAGTCTGCAGCACCTCCAGACCTTCGATTGACCTGGCCGCCGAGCCAAATTGCGCTGCCAATTGGCCGTGTATTTCGGGATCGGCTCCGGCCACTGGTCGCGCAAGCAGGTCCGCATCCAGCAAGAGTGCATTGCGGTCAGCATTGAACATGATCCGGTCGCCCAGCAGGCGCTTGTGCCAGCCACGATCAGCCGGTTCTGAGTGGCGCATGGTGACGAGGCCCGGCTTCCAGGCTGGATCGTGACGGCGCATTTCTCGCGCCACCACTGAGAAACCCAACTCAATCACCTGGCGCTGCTGGCTACCAACCTCCGCGCTGAGCTCGTAAGTCAGCAACAAGCCGCCTTCCATTGGTTCCAGCCCAACGATCGTGCCCTGGGTGTGCAACGGGAAGAAATCGGCAAGATCCAGGATCATTGCCCGAACAGTGGCCGCGCTGCCCAACAATGATGCCATAGGGCCAAACAGCGACAGGGTCTGACGCGGTCCAAGCTTCAAGCCGAACGCCGGTTCGCCAAGCTTGGCGGCAGCAAGCTCCATGAACACCACGAAGCGATCGACCCGCATCGGCAGGTCTGGGTTGGCGAGTGGACGCTGTGGTACGCCAGCCTCCCGAGCCAGCGAGCGATAATCGCCGCCCAGCTCGGCAACTAGTTCGGGCGCACCTTCCATCACCCCGCTGCGAACCCATTTGACCATCGTCGCAGCAAAGCATTTTGGCGCGCAAAGTCAAATTCTGCGAATGGCCTGATGGTAAGCCGATGGCAGAGGACAAACGGGAGGGGTGCCCCATGCAGAAGAATAACCGGCCGGGTTCGGCCCGGCTGATTGCAATCGCGATGCTGATTCTGGCGCTGATGATTGGCTACTTCGGGCTCAGCGCCAATGGCTATCTGCTACCCGCCGCCACCGCGCTGATGATGACCGCGCTGCTATGGCTGGGCAAGGCCGGCCGGTTGTTCAAGGCAGTAATCTTGGTCAATCTGGTCAGCGGGACCCTGTTGGTGCTGGTGCTGGCCTTTGGGGACTTCCTGGGCGATCGCAAGCTCGACATCTCGGGCGTCTCGCTGCTGGTCAACCTGCTGACCGGCGGCCCGGCCGTTGCTTTGGCTGCCCCGCTGCTGCTGCTGGGGCTCCGGCCCGGCAAGCCGCTGCACACCTGGTTCAATCCCGCTGCCGGCGCGGCCTGAGGGAGCAACTGCCATGAAGAAAGCGATTTCCACACTCGCCGCATTAGCTGCCCTTTCTCAGCCGGCGCTGGCCCAGGCCGCGTCTTTCACAGGCAAGGTCAGCCTGCCCGATGGCCGCCCGGCCTTTGGCGCGATGGTCACGGTGTTCGACGCCGATGGAGAACGCCGCCAGACCGTCTATACAGCCGCCGACGGGTCCTATGCGATCCGCACGCCCTATGCCGGCAAGCTCAAGGTACGGGTGCGCATGGCGGGCTTCAAGGACGGGGTCAGTGAACAGCAGGCCGCCGCTGCCGGTTCGGCGCGGCTCAATCTGGCCCTGGGCACATTCGCCAATCTTGGCGAGATGAACGAAACGCTCTCGGCGTCGGCCTTCAACGCCCGTCTGCCCTGGCCCGACACCAAGCGCGATCGGCCGGCTTTCGTCAGCCAGTGCAACTATTGCCACCAGGTGGGCAACAGCTGGACCCGCATTCCGCGCGATCATGATCAATGGATCGCCGAAGTCGAAAAGATGGAGAACATGCTGGCCATGCAGAGCCAGGCCCAGGGGCGGGTAATCGCCGAAACACTGTGGAAGGGTTTCGACGGCAAGCCGTTCCAGGCCAGCCAGAGCTATGGCGCCAGCCCCGAGCTGTCGCGCGCCAAGGTGCGCGAATGGCTGGTCGGCGATGGCTATACCTTCATCCATGATGCCGATGTCGCCAAGGACGGGCTGCTCTACGGCACCGATGAGGGCCACGACATCCTGTGGGTGCTCAACCGCGAAACCGGCAAGATCGAGCAGAACAAGCTGCCCGACATCAACCTTCCGCGCGGCGGGATTTTCTCGGGCATGAAACTGCCGATCGGGCAGTTCACCGGCAAGCATGGTCCCCATTCGATGGCCCAGACCAGCGATGGGCGGATCTGGATCACCAATGCGCTGTCAAGCACGCTGATGAGCTTTGATCCCAAGACCAAAGCGTTCAAGACCTACCCGGTCGGGCACGATGCGCTCTATCCGCACACGATCCGCGTCGACAAGAATGACATTGTCTGGTTCACGATCGTTGCCTCCAACCAGATCGGGCGGTTCGATCCCAAGACCGAAGAAATGACCGTCACGCGGCTGCCGTCAAACGGGGTGCTGCGCTGGATTACGGATCAGCTGTTCCCCACGCTGATGCGGATCGGCAGCTGGTTCCCCGATCAGGCGGTGCACCTCAACCTTTCGACCCACCGCTTCTTTGGCGAGCAGATCTTGGCCTTCCCTTATGGGATCGACGTCAATCCGGTCGATGGATCGATCTGGTACGCCAAGCTCTATGCCAGCAAGATCGGGCGGATCGATCCCAAGACGATGGAAGTGAAGGAGTGGGATACCCCGCTGATCGGACCGCGCCGGCCGCGCTTCGATGCCCAGGGGATTTTCTGGATCCCGGCCTTCGACGAAGGGGCGCTGATGCGCTTCGATCCCGGGAGCGAGAAGTTCGAGACCTATCGAATCCCGACCGTTGGCAAGGACGAATACGAGACGCCCTATGCGCTCAACGTCGACAAGCGCACCGGCCAGGTGTGGTTGGCGGCGAACAATTCGGACCGGATCATCCGCTTCGACCCCAAGACCAAGGCCTTCTTCAGCTATGCCAGTCCGACCCGGGTGACGGTGCTGCGCGACTTCTCGTTCACCGAGGACGGCCAGGTCTGTTCGTCGAGCTCGAACATGCCGGCCGCGGCGATCGATGACGGTCGCCCCAGCTTCATCTGTATCGAGCCTGAAGGCGGCGCAGCCGACCGGACGGCACTGGGCTCCTGAGGAGAGGAGGCATGCAGCATCGGCTCCAGGTCAACGGCTTGGCGTTCAACGTCCTCGACGAGGGCGCTGGCGAGCCGGTGCTGCTTGTCCACGGTTTCCCGGACGATCACACCGTCTGGCGCAATCAGGTGCCCGCGCTGGTCGCGGCCGGATACCGGGTGATCGCGCCTGACAACCGGGGTTGCGGTGAAAGCGAAATGGCGGCGCAAACCCGCGATTACGTGCTGCTAAATCTGGTGGCGGACCTTGTTGCGATCCTCGATGCTCTGGGGATCGAGCGGGTCAAACTGGTCGGGCACGATTGGGGTGCGGTGATCGCCTGGGTCTTCGCGGCCAGGCATCCCGAGCGGGTTGAGCGCTATGCGGCGCTTTCTGTCGGCCATGCGGCGGCCTATGCGGCTGGCCCGCTCGAGCAGAAGCTCAAGGGCTGGTATGTGCTGATGTTCCAGCTGCGCGGATTTGCCGAATGGCTGATCAAGAGCCGTAATTGGGCCTTCTTCCGCCGCTTCACCGACCATCATCCCGAGCTCGCCAGTTGGACCGCCAAGCTGGGGCGGCCGGGGCGACTGACTGCAGGCATCAATTATTATCGCGCCAACATCGGTATCCTGCTCAAGCCGGACCGCTCCAAGGTTTCGGTGCCAGTGCTGGGCATCTACAGCGACGGTGACCGCTATCTGGCCAAGGCCCAGATGACCGACAGCGCCGCCTATGTCGATGCGCCGTTCCGGTTCGAACTGGTCAAGGGGGCCGGACACTGGCTGCAGATCGACGCACCGGATCAGGTGAACGCGCTGTTGCTCGATTTTTTCCAAAAGGACCTGAACTCATGAGCACCGCCCCGACGCTTCTGATCCTGGCTGCAGCGCTGACGCTGTTCGTCTGGTGGGCCTGGCGCAAGCAGGAACCCCGCCGGCCGCTGACCACGGCCGAGATAGATCGCTACTGCGAGGTGGTCGATGCCAGGTTCCCGGTCCCCGACGGCCAGGACCGCGCGGCCTGGGTCGCCCGGTTGCGCCGCTTCGGCGAAAACGATGATGGGCGCGACATCTACATGCTCAACCTGCTGCGCTATCACGAGACCATGGCCAAGGGGCCTGCCGCGGCGGGGTCCTTCGCCGGAACGCCGCATGAAGCCAACGAGATCTATGAGGCCAATGCCAAACCGATCCTGATGAAGAGCGGAGCCTTCCCGATCTTTGCGGGCAAGGTCGAGGATATGAATGCGGTTGGCAGCGGCGACCCGGTTGAGGACAACTGGACCCGGATCCTGGTGGTGCACTACCCCAGCCGCCGCCACTTCTTTGAGCTGCTGACCAATCCGCAATATCTGACCAAAGCCGATTTCAAGAGCTACGCCATGCATATGGCGCTGGTTCCGGTGAAGCGCGAACTGGTCATTCCCGATTTCCGCCAACTGGCCCTGGCCGGGGCAGTGATGCTGTTCCTGCTCGCTGGCTGGATCCTGGCCCTGACTGGAGGTGCATGATGAAAGCTGTTGTCTGCCAGAATGGCGAACTTCGCGTTGAAGACCTGCCCGATCCGGTGCCGCAACAGGGCCATGCCCTGCTCAAGGTGCTGCGCTGCGGGATTTGCGGCTCGGACTTGCACATGCGCCATCACTGCGACGAGCTGAAAGCGGTTAACGACCGGGTCGGCTATCCTGCGCTGCCATCGGCCAAAGACGCTTTCGTGTTCGGGCACGAGATTTGCGCCGAAGTGCTCGACTACGGCCCCGGCTCCAAGCGCAAGCTCAGGCCCGGCACCCGCGTAGTCGCGCCGCCGATTGTCCGCTGGGGCAAGGAAATCGACATGGCCGGGCTCTCGGCGCGTTCGAACGGTGGCTATGCCGAGCGGATGCTGCTGGACGAACTGGTGCTGATGCCAGTCCCCAATGGCCTGTCGAGCGACATGGCAGCACTCAGCGAGCCGATGGCGGTGGCCTGGCACGCCGTCCGGCGCGGCGAGGTCAAGAAACAGGACGTTGCGGTGGTGATCGGCTGCGGACCGGTCGGCTTGGGAGTGATCGCAATCCTCAAGGCCCGCGGGGTCGGCACCGTGATCGCCAGTGATTTCTCGCCCGGCCGGCGTGCCTTGGCCAAGGCCTGCGGGGCTGATGTGGTGATCGATCCGCGTGAACATTCACCCTATTCAAGCTGGGAAGAGTACGGCTGGGTTACGACCTTTGGCGGTTTGCTTGAGATGGCGGTTGAAACCCGCGAAACGCTGGAGAAGGTCCCAGTACCCTGGTGGACCGCCTGGCGCTTGGCCGAAGCGCTCGGTGCCGGGCCCAAACGTCCGGTTGTGTTTGAGTGTGTAGGCGTGCCCGGCATCCTCAATCAGATCGTCACCGGCGCGCCCTTGTTCTCGCGCATCGTCGTAGTAGGTGTGTGCATGCAAAGCGATACGATCGAGCCGGCAATTGCGATCCAGAAGGAAGTCGAGCTGCGGTTCGTGTTCGGCCACTCACCGCTTGAGTACCGCGACGCTCTGCACATGATCGCCGACGGCAAGGTGCGCTGCGAACCGATGGTCACCGGGGTAGTTGGGCTGGACGGCGTCGAAGGCGCCTTCGCCGAACTCGGCGATCCAGAGAAGCATGCCAAGATTTTGGTGGATCCAGCAAGGAGTGCTGCAGGGAACTGAAGGCCAATGAATGTCAGCCTTCCCAGCTTAAGGCCGGGGAGAAGGCTGGCTGCTGCAGTTCCTAATTCCGGTCACTCCCGACTTGGTTGATCAAGCCGAACCAATGGCAGCTTTTGCTGAATGTTCTGTTGCCGCCAGCGGCAGCTATGTCAGCGACAGTTGCCATTAGTCCGTGTTTACACGGGCAGCATTTCTTGATCAATTTCAGCCAAGGATCATCCGCCGATCGACGCGAGATGTGGGGTTGCCCCGCTGTTGCCCTGGTGCAGACGGTGGCCAGGCACCTTGGAGGCGGTCAGTGCGATGATCCGGGCAATCAGTTCGTCTTGCTGGCCATCGGCTTGCAGAAGTGCCCTGAGGTCGATTCCAAAATCGCCAAACAGACAGAGGTGCAGCTTGCCTTGCGCGGAGACCCTCAGGCGATTGCAGGAGGCACAAAAATCCTTGGAATAGGGCGCGATGATTCCGATCTGTCCCGGGCGACCCGGCTGGGAATAGACCACCGCCGGCCCGGCCCCTTCCTCCCGCGCGAGGCGTTGCCAGCCTATGGCATCGAGCCTGCCGGCAATCTCCGCCCCGGCCAGATGGTGCCGTTCGAAAAAGGCGGTGTTGTCATTGGTGCGCATCACTTCGATGAACCTCAACGACAGATCGTGCTGCTGCACGAAGGAAATGAAGCCCTCCAGTTCGTGATCGTTGATCCCGCGCATCAACACGCTGTTGAGCTTGACCTTGCCGATCCCGGCAGCGCGTGCGGCGACGATGCCGTCCAGCACTTCGCCCAACCGGTCGTGCCCGGTGATCGCGGCGAAGCGGGCCGGATCGAGCGAATCGACACTAATATTGAGCGCATTGATCCCGGCGGCTGCGTAGTCCCTAGCGCGTGCTGCCAGGCGGTAGCCGTTGGTGGTCATGGCCAGGTGGCGGATGCCCGGAACGCGCGACACAGCGGCGGCGATATCGAGAAACTCGCGGCGCAAGCTGGGCTCGCCGCCGGTCAGCCGCACCTTCCACAGGCCCAGTCGGGCAAATGCAGCAACCAGGCGGCGCAGTTCATCGACCGTCAGATTGGGCGGGGCACCGGCTTGTCTGCGATATCCATCGGGCAGGCAATAGCTGCAGCGGAAGTTGCAGACATCGGTCAGCGACAGCCGCAGATACTCGAAGCGTCTGCCGTGGCCATCGGTGAGCGGCTGGGCCATGCTATTGCACCATGGCTCCCTCAGC
>CAZKAX010000012.1:0-51225 GCA_964550775.1 uncultured Novosphingobium sp.
CGCATCCAGCTGCGGTCATAGCTCAGTTCTGCCGCTGCGAACCCGGCACGGATCTTGGCCGGGCGGCTGGTCATGAAATTGTTGCTGACATGGCCCAGCGCGGCATAGGTCGACGCGGTCAGGTTGATCCGGCCGATCCGGCCATCGGCGTTATAGCCCAGATAGACCACATCGTAATTGCGCCCACGCAGGTCCCCCAGCAAGGCCGGACGCACCGGGAACCCGTTGGTATCCACCTCAATCCCGCCGCGTTCGCGGTTGCGATTGTACACCACCGTCACCTGGCTGGTCAGCCCGGGGATCACGAAATCCTGACGATAGAGGTTCGCCAGCAGCACGAAATCCTTGCGCGGGCTGTGGACCACTGAATTGAGCCCGCTGTTGGTGTCCTTTTCCAGCCGCCAGAAGGCCGCAAGGTTATATTGGAACCGGTTGTTGTCGCGGTTGCCGAACAGGCGCACGCCCAGCTGGTCATCGTTGAACAGGAAGCCGCGGAAATCGGCCTGAAACGGCTGGATCCCGACCCGCACCGAATCGAAATCGTACCGATCCGACGTGTTGCGCAGGTGATAGTCGATGAAGGCTTCCTGGACCCCCACGAACTGATCGAACCGGCGACTGGGCTTGCTGGGCAGGACCGACAGCACCCGCTTTTCGGGCACATCGACATAGTTCGTGTTGAAGGCCAGAGTCAGCCGGTATTCAATCTCGGGCGGCTTGAACGTGGTGCTGCCCTTGATCAGCGCCGCCCCGGCGATGAAGGTTTGCGAGAGCACCAGGCTGGAATTCTTGCCGAACACGTCGACACTGTTGGTTCGCTCAGTGGTCTGCACCCCCACGGGGATCGGAAAACTGCGCGGCTCGATCACCGTATCGCTGGTGAGGTTGAGCGAGAGGAACCAGTCTTCCCCTTTGAGGAACCCCGGGCGATGCCCTTCGCGCAGCGGCCGGTCACCCTTCAGCGTGTTCTGGTGATAGGGATCGAGCGGCGAGTGGCACACTTCGCGCATTGCCCCAAACACGGCGAAGATCGATTGATCGCCGCCCTTGGCCGGGCACAGGCTGGTCATGATCCGCCAGCGGTCCGGCACGGGAATCTGGTCGGTCGGGAACGCTTCTGGCGGGGGAGCGCGAACCGCGCCGGGATTGTCCTGACGCACCGCGTCCGGCAGGTCCGTCTGGTAACCGGGACGGCGGCGGCCTTCGATCTTTCCGGTTTCGGGATCGGGAACGCTCAAGTCCTCTGGATCGACCGGCGGTGCCTGCGGTGCGGCGGCCTGAGCCAGCAGCAAGGGCAGCAAGATCGGGGCCAAGGCCACTACAGCCCCTGACACACGTTCTGGTCCGCAGAGCCGAGGAACGGCGCGAAGGGACAGTTGACATAACGCAGCCGGACCGTGCCGCCCGCGACGCTGAAAGTCAGGTTGTCGGCCCTGATCGCCAGCGGGGCATTGCCGATCCCGCCCAGTGCCTGACCCGCGCGGTGCAGGCCCAGGAACGAGATCATGTCATCCTGATCGATCCCGTCACCCGAAACCCCGATCGCGCCGACCAGCTGGTTGCCGCGATAGATCGGCACCGAACCGGGGAATATCTGGATGCCGTTCTGCAGCCGGTTCTGGCCCGGCACCGCATCGCGGATCGAAGTGCAGCGCTGCGGCGTATCGCTGCCGCTTGCTCCGGTAGCAAAGGCCAGATGCTGTCCCAGATTGGTCAGTACCAGGGCCGATTGCAGGCCGGTGGAAAACGGGCTGAACTGCGCAATCGGGCGGCTGAACGGCCCGTTGACCGTGCCGACCTGCCCATCGGGAAAGTAGGGGCGCGAGAGGTTGCCGTTGGCGCGGTCGGAAAAGGCGACCTTCCCGGTCAACGCCGCCGGATCGGCCAGAAAGCTGCGCGCATCGGCCACGAAGCGGCGCACATCGGCGCTGGGATCGGCGAGCAGATCATCGGCCGCATAGGCGCTGGAAAAGAACGCCGCGGTCCGTGCCTTTTGCAGGCTGACGTCGATCCCGAACACCGGCGCATCGGGCGAGCGCACCTGCCCCAGCACCTGCCCGCGCGTATCGACCACCGAAATCGTCACTTCGGCGCGGCTGTCGAGCGGGCGGCGGATCTGGGCGCGGGCATTGGCCATTACGGCAAAGGCCTGTTCCAGCACCGCCTTTACCTCGGTCGCGGCCAAAGGTGCGGAGTTTTCGGGCGCATCGGTACCCGAACGGATCGGATAGCGCAGCGCACCCGATCCGTCGCTGAGGACGAAAGCATCGCTATAATTGAACGATCCGCTGGCAACCGGACGGATCCCCGAAGCCTCGGTGCCATAGGTCGTGCCGGCGATGACCCCGCCCGCGCTGTAACCGGTCAGCGCAACCGGCGCCCCGAGCGCCGGGGTGGTCGCCGCCCAGGTCGCGCTGCTGACATTGGTCAGCGCGGTGTAGGCGATATCCGAATAGCGCAGGGTGGTGCCGTCGGCGGAAATCTTCTCGGCACGCACTGCCTCGGGCGCTTCAAAGCCCACGGTTGCGGCTAGTGCGATCTTCTCGTCCACATCATCGTCAATATCGAGCACATTGGGATCGAAGCCATAGCCTCCATCCGCCAGTACCCCCACCCCGCCAACGACCACGCCGTTCTTGTAAAGCGGGAAGCCGCCCGGATCGGCAGCGAGCCCGAGCGGTGAACGCTTTGGCCCGATCAGCGCCGCAGCGCCGACCGCGCCGAACCGCTGCGACAGGTCCGAACAAGGCAGCTGGCTGAACTGCACGCCATAGAGCGGCCCGCTTTCCAGCCCGACCGTGCTGGGCGCAGGCGGGAAATGCGGCTGCACGATCATGCTGGCCGTACGGCTGGAAAAGGCATTGCCGCTGCTGGACAGATAGGCCCCGGTCACCGCCTTGGCGAGCGCGGCGGCCACTGCGGGAACTTGCAGGCCCTGCACATCCAGCGAAGACCCATTCGGCGCGTCGGGCACTTTGGCCAGCGCAGGCGCGCCGGTCATGCGGAACAGGGTGAGGACGTTGCCGACTCGGTCAACCACTGCAATCGTCGCGGGCTTGCCGCTGGCCACGGCCTGCGCGGCTGCCTGAGCGACCACCTTTTGCACGTCGGCCACTGACAGCGATTGGGCAGAGGGGGCCGTATAGAGCCCGCCGATCGGCCCGCTGCCACCAGACGATCCGCCGCCACTGGTCGTGCTGCTGGACGAAGAGCCACCCCCGCTAACACCGCCGCCGCCCCCACCGCCGCATGACGCGAGCAGCAGCGAAGTGATCGCCAACAGGTGGGCGGCTTTGCGCATTACCGCAGCGCTCCAATTGCCCGCGCGGCTTCGCCCAGCGCTGCTCGGAAAGCGGGCGGGTCATAGCTGTTGGGGCTGCCGACCGCAGCATAGGCACGCTCGATATGCCCCCGGATCCCCGCCGCCGCGCCGACCGTGATCCGCCCTTGTTTGACCAACGCATTGAGCAAGGTATCGACCGCCATCACCGCCTGGGCGGAACCCGCATAGTCGGTAAAGCGCGGCGAAGTCGCCTTGCCCGCAATGGTGGCGACCACGGTAAAGGCCGTGTCGGCCCCGCCGTCAGACTTTGCCAGTACGCCCGATAGCGCGCCCGCCGAGGCCGCCAGCTTGTTCGCCGCCGCCTGGGCCGGTGCGCGGCCGCTGCCCATTGCGCTGTGGAAATTGCGCGCCGCCGCATCGAACTGCGCCGCCTGTACGGGGGCCAGAACACGAGCGACTGCGGACAGCAGGATCATGTTCTCATCGTTATACGGCGGCATGCCGAACGGGATAGGACGCCCGGGATTGGTCTCGAAAGTCAGGCTGCGCTCGGCCTGGTCAAAGATCCGGCGGTGGCAGCTGTGACAATCGTAGAAACTGAACTGCGGAAAGACACCGTCATTGGCGAGCGCGGGCACGGCATAGAGGCTGACCGAACGGCGCACCGCTTCGGCCTGGCCCACGGCCCATAGCCGCACGGAATCGCTGCGCCCCTTGCGCGCCTGATAGTCTGCGTCTTCATCATGGTGCTGCTGCAGGGTTGAAAACAGATCGAGCTCAAACGCGATCCGGGGGTGTCCCGCCGCCATCATCCGGTGGGTAACGAAGTGCCCCGGCTTGCTGCTGCCAAGGTGGCAATCGAGGCAGACACCGGCGCGAACCTGCGGGTTTTCAAGCGGAGTCAGACCCAGTGCAACATTGGCCTTGTGCGTGCCAAAGACCGTGTAGTGCGAAGGCAGCCACCCGCCCGCTGCACCGTGGCAGCTTTCGCAGCCGACTCCATCGGAGAGGTGGAACACCGGTGCGCGCAGCTGCGCCGGGGCATTGGTGGCGTGGCAGCCCAGACAGGCCGGAGCGCCGGTAGCATTGCCCAGGCCCAGGGTCGCCGCGATCTGCTGCCCGCGCTTACCGGCCAGCGCGGCATGGGCCCGACTGTGTGCGCCACCCTTTGAGGACGGATCCTGCCAGCGCAGCAATTCATCCTGCCGCACGACCGCGCCGTTGCCTTCGGAGCGACCATGACACACCGAACCGGCGCAAGTCGCCACTCCAACAAAGGCTGTCTGGCCAACCGGGCCGTTGCTGACCGCGGCCGGGCCGGAATTGCCTGCTGCCAGGACCGGCGAGAGCAGCAGGCCGCCTGCCAGCAGGATCAGTGCAGCCAGCGCCGCCCACACGCGTCTCATCACTGTGCCCCCTGATCGCCTTGCCTGTTCGCGGCATCATTCTGGCACACTTCGCCCAGTGGGCAAGACCCTTGCCACAGATCATCGTTACCAACGCCGGTAACCGGTTCGTCAATGAGTGGCGGCGAGCCGTTTTCCTGCTGCGGAGCGATCGAAATCAAGGGCACGATCCCCATAGTGCCCCCGCCGCCGGTACCTTCAGGCGAAAGCGGCTTGATCAAAGTGTCCCTGCCCGGCCGCAAGCCCGGAACGAAAGTGCAGTCCAGCCCGATCACGCAGCCGTTCACGCTTGAGAAAACGTCAAATGCCCCCCCGACCGCCGGCACCGCCCCGTTGATCGCCAAGGTGCCCACCGTGTTGAGCCCGGTAACCACGATCCCTGCCGGATCAAGCGTCTGGCCGTTGATGGCAATCTGCGTTGTCGCTCCCCCGGTACGGATCGAAACCGCACCGGCAGTGAACCCGCGGCGATCCGCATAGGCGGTCGATAGCCCCGTGTTCTGGATAAAGAGCCCACTCGTCACATCGAACGCAATCGATCCCGCCACCAGATAACCGTTGGCGCGCGGATTGCTGGCCGGCTGGTCAAGCAGCGTGTTGATCTGCTGCAGAGATCCCGCCGAACGCAGCGCCGCAATCGTCGCCGCATTGGCAACCCTGATCGTCCCCGCCTGAAGGTTGAGCGTCCCGAGCGGAGTATTGCTGGCTGAAAGCAGGCCGATGCTTCCCGTATCGGTAATGATGTCGATGTCAGTCGGGTCAATCGCAAAAGTGTCCGCCGCACTTACAGTGCGCAGATCGACAGCGCCCTGCACCACAATTCTGCCGGTCGAAACCAGCTTGAACGTACCGCCTGCGCCAAGATTGCTGCCAAAGGCCAGCGCCAGGTTGCCAACGATCATGTCAGCCGGGCCGCCATCGTCGGGGGCCTTGATCGTGATCTGCCTGTCAGCGAACAGTTGCAGTGCTTCTGCCGCAGACAGGGAATAGCCGCCAGAATTGTCGGCACCGCCAACAAATGTGCGGTTGGAAAGCACGCTGTTCTGCAAGGCGATGGTCTGGGTAAAGCCGCGCTGGCCCAGATTGTTGGCGCCAAGGTCTATGTCGCCCGACGTCACCGTGATGGTGGTGCCGGTCGAGAAACCCCGCATCCGGAACATGCCATTGGTTCGCGCCGAAAGGTCTCCGCGCGAAAGCGCCCCATCGATCTGGATCCCGTCGCGGCCCTGCAATGCGATCTGACCGCCGCTGATTTTGCGCGTCGTCAGCGTGCCGGCCGTGCTGGACAGCGTCAGCCCGGCACCAGCCGTGGCATCCCCGCCAATCGTCATGCCGTCACGCGAAGTGGCCTGAATTGCGCCGCTGGCAGTGATCGCGCCCGTGGCCAGTGATGTCGCCGCGCTCAGGTTGACGTCGCTACCACTGATCGGCCCGGTCGCCGCGAGCGCGCCGTCCGTGCTGGTCAAAGTGACTGCACCGCTTGCATCGACCGCGGTAACGGCCAGATCGCCAGCTGTCTGCAACAGGATAGTGCCAGCCGTGGCCTTGGCCTGCGCAAAGCTGAGCGCGCCCGGCGACTTGATCGACAGCGAACGCCCCTGCGCGCTTACCAGGCCCGCCGAGGTCAAGGCGGCAACGGTCACATCACCATTCGCCGATTGCAGGCTGGTCGTGCCGCCCGACTGAACACTGTTGAGCGAGACGCCGGTGCTGCCGTTTACCGCCAGATTGCCCCCCGCGCTCAGCGTGCCGCTTGAAGCAACCGCGCCGCCGCTGCTGGTCAGATTGAGCGCGCCAGTGGCGCTGGCACTGGATACCGTCAGGTTCCCCGCCGCAGTGACCGCCGCGTTGCCCGCACTGGCAGTAAGGCCCGCAAACGTCAGCGGGCCGCTGGAAACGATGCTGACCGACCGCCCATTTGCCGTGACAGCGCCGGGTGAAACCAGATCGGTGGTAATCGCAATGGCACCGCCACTGGCGCTGAGCTGGGTCGTCCCGCCCGACGTCAACTGCGCCGCAGTGATGCCCTGCGTCGCGCTGATCGCAACATTGCCAGCCGCGCTGACCGGGGCTCCGGCGGTAAAGCTTCCGCCGGCCGTTACGCTGAGCGCAGCAGCGGATGTAACCGCCGCATCGGTGAGCACATTGCCCGCCGCCTTCAGCGTGATGCCGTTGCCCGTAATCGCGCCGGTGGTGTGGATCGCCCCGGTGTCGCTGGTCAGACCGACCTGCCCGGTCGCGCTCACAGCAGTCGCATCGAGATTGCCCAGCGTGCGGATCGCCAGATCGCCTGCCGTCGCCTTGGCCGTGGTGAATGACAGCGCGCCCAGCGAAGTCAGATCGATGCTCTGCGCGGTCGCGCGCACCACGCCCGCCGAACGCAGGTTGTGCGAGACGACCAGCGCCCCGAACGGCGCGGTAAGGTCAGTGTCGCCGCCCGATTCGAGATCGGTCATGTTCACACCGGTCTGGCCGTTGATCTGTGTCAGTCCGCCCGAACGGATCAGCCCGGTGGTTTTCAGATTGGCCCCGCTGCTCGTCATGGTCAGTGCATTGGCCACATCGAACCGTTGCCCTGCGGCCACATCAAGCGCGACGCTGGAGGCCGAAAAGACCCCGGCGAGCCCGTTTACGACCACTGACGCGCCATCGATCCGGCCATCAAACCCCTTGAGCACGGGATCATAGGCCTGGCTTGAGGCGAGGAAATTGCCATTGATGGTCAGCCCCGCGGTGGGGGACAGCACACTCGCGCGGAAGCGGGTGAGCGCGGCGGCGGTGCCAAAGCCAGTGCCGTCTGCGCGAAGGTTGAGGTCGAACAGCGACCGCCCCGCCGGACCCGCCGCACTGTCCACCAGTTCGAACGCGGCACTACCCGCCGTGCTGGTGCCCGTATTCTGCACAAACAGGGTGATCGGCAGGCCGGTGACCGGATCGAAACCGTTGACTTCGACAAACGGCCCAAGCGCCAGTCCGCCGCTGCCCGATACGGTGGCGTTGCCAAAGGTGAACAAGCCGTCCGCCAGCGCCATGCTGGCCGCACCGCCCGTGCTCGCCCCGGCAGCGCCGTTTTTCAGATTGCTGATGCCGGACAGACCACCATTTCCGCCCAGACCATCGGCAAGGACCGAAACCCCGCCAATGAATTTGAGGCTGGCGGTAGTGCTACCGGTCGGCATCGACAGTGCCGCACTGCCACCGCTGCCATTGCCCCCGGCACCGCCGGTTTCGGTGACCACGCCATTGGCATTGTCCATCCCGATCCCGCCAAGACCGCCCGCATCGAGCGTCAGGTCATTGGCCTCCAATGTCCCGGCGCTGATCGTCAGCGTCGCGTTGCCGCCAGTGCCGTTGCCCGCTGCGGCCACCACTTCGCCAACCTCGGCCGGTTCCGCCACCCCGCCGCCCGTCCCACGCGCGCTGACCTTGAGCGCTCCGGTCAAAGTGCCCGTACCGCCGCTCTGGGTAAAGCTGGCGCTGCCGCCAAAGCCATTGCCAGACTGGAAACCCGTAGTGGTCGACGGCGCGGAATGGCCGCCTTGGCCGCCCGCCTGCACCAACAGGGAATCAGCAGTGAACACACCATCGCCAAACGCGGCCCGCGCCGTGCCGCCACGCCCGGTTCCGCCATTGCCAACAAGCGTGTCACCCACATTGCCCGCAGCATTTCCGGTCGCGTCGACAGTGACGCCTTGCAGGGTCATTCTGCCCAGTCCGGTCCCGGCCAGCATTTCGACCACCGCCGTGCCGCCCAGCGCGTCAAAGCCATTGCCGTCCAAGCGCCGATTGAACTGGCCCGCATCAGCCCCGGCCCTGACCAGCGTTGTCCCGGTAACGTCAATCTGGCCGTCCTGGACATAGAGCCGCGCCGAACCGCCCTGGGCATGAGCCTGGCTCGGGCCACTGCTGCCCAATCCGCGCGCGTCGAGCAGCATGCCGCCGGTGCCTGACAGCGGAGCGATGGTCAGTCGGCCGCCATTGGTGGCACCCACCACGATCTTGCCGCCAATCGCCGCTCCCGATTGGGTGCCGACGCCAGCCCCTTCAGCCCAGGCGGTGGCAACCAGCGATTGCGCCGTCAGCGTCCCGCCATTGACGAGGATATCGATTGCGCCGCCCGTGTTCGCAGCCGAACGCTGGGTGGCCGGGGAATAGTCAAAGGCATTGAAGCCCGCAGCCGCCGTGGCGGTGAGGTCGCCCTGGACATCCCAGCTGCCACCACCGTCGATCAGTACATTGATCGACCCGGCCTTGGCGGATGATCCCGCAGCACCGTCGAAAGCGCCGGTTGCGCTGGCATCAAGCAGGGTTGCCCCCGTGGCGAGGATTCCGCCACTGCCGACATGGAGAGTTATCGCCTTGTTGCTGCCCAGCGCATTGCCGCCAAGCCCGCCCGATCCCAGCGACCGTCCCGCCACCACACTGGCATCGACGTTGAGCGTCGACCAAGCCGGTTGATCGGAAGTGATGTCGATATTGACCGTTCCGCCCAGCGCATCGCCCGCCGTTGAACCCGCCAGCGCCGCCGCGCCGCCGCTGGCGCGGACCCCGATCTGGACCTGCCCCAGATCAAGCTGCGAGCCGGTGTCAGTGATCGCAATCGAACCGCCGACGCCTTGCCCGGCGGTGCCCCCAACCACATTCCCGGTGCCGCCAGTACCCTGTGCAAACAGCCCGGTTGAGAGGGCCTGGATCAAGCCGAAATTGGTGGCAGTCAGGCTGGCGATGCCGCCCTTGCCCGCTCCGTTCAGACCGCCGATACCATTGGCGGAAAGGGTCAGGGCCTGCGCCGAAATCTGATCGCCATCGACCGCAACCTGCGCTATTCCGCCTTCGCCATCCCCGCCCGATCCGTTGTTCGCGCCATCCGCGCTGATCGCAACGTCGGCCAGAGTGATCGAGCCGGTGCCCACCCCCAGCCGCGTCTCCAAAATCGCGGTGCCGCCCTTGGCGGTAAAGGCTCCACCGGTCAGCTGACCGTCGAACTGGCTGGCCCCGGCATTGGCCCGCAGCGAGGTCATGCCGTTGACCGCAATCGTGCCGTTTTCGGTGTAGAGAGAAACAAAGCCTCCCGTAGCATTTGCACTGCTTGGCCCGGCCGCGCCCCCGGCGTCGGCATCAAGCGTCAGATTGCCCGCGCCGAAGGGATCGTTCGCACTGCCAACTGGCAATCCGTTGACCGCGATTTGCCCTCCGGCCAAAGCCCCGACTGCGATTGCGCCGCCCTGCGCTTGCCCGGCAAAGTTCGCCGCCCCGGCGCCTTCGGCGGTGGCGCTGGCATAGATGTGGTCGAGCCGGATAGCGCCGTCATTGGCAGTGATCGAGATCAGCCCGCCGAAGGTATCGGGCGTAACCTGCACGTCCGGGCGATAGCTTTGCGCGTCAATCCGTGCGTCAGCCCGCGCGATGATGTTACCAGTGGCCCCGCTGGCCCCGCCCGAATAGAGCGTGGCCTTGCCATCCACCTGGACATCGATCCCGCCGGCATCAGCAAAGGCATTGCCAAGGGTTCCGTCGATCCCGGTCAGAGCATTGGCATCAAGTGTGATGTCACCCTGAATGTAGAAATTGGCCCCGTTGCCGACATGCAGCATGATCGCTTCGTTCTGCGCAAAGGCGTTGCCCGAATGGCTGCCCGGCGTCAGTGGCAGTCCCGCAACCGCGCTGGCATCGGCAGTCAGACTGCTCCAGCCCGCCGAATTGCCCTGAATATCAACCGTTACTGCACCGCCGAAACCATCGCCGCCACGGCCCGCCGCCGTAATCGCCACTCCGCCGCGGCCAACAGTGTTGGCGTTGACACTGGTGAAATTGAGCGCGCCGCCCTGATCCAGCACGTCGACACTGCCGCCGCTGCCCCGCCCGCCCTGAGTATCTGCATTGCCGCCGGTTCCCCGCGCCTGCAGATCGACGATCCCGGCGGTTATCGATCCGCCCGTGCTGGTCTGAACCGTAATCTTGCCGCCCCGGGCATTGCCTGCAGTGGTCTGGGCGTCAGCCGATTGGGCATTGGCCTTGATCGTCAGCCCGGCCGACGAAACCGAGCCACGCTGCGCCTCCAGCAGTACATTACCGCCGGTAACTGCCGGGCTGGTCGCCGAAGCGAGATATGTCGGTTCTGAAACGCCCGAAGCGTCAATCGTAAGATCGCCGCCCACGGTGATCCGCCCCGCCGGATTGGCGATATTCGAATTGATCGCCCGGACGTTCACGTTACCGCCGGTCTCAAAGAACCCCGCTGTGAGATCGAGCTTGCCTGCGGCCGCGATCAGGCTGTTATCATCAGCAATCACATCGATCTGCTTGCCCGCGATCAGCGCCGCGTCAGCCTGAAAATTGACTGCATTGGTCGCGGTGGGCTGGACCCGAATCGTATCGGTGGCATTGGCGGTCAGCGCGTTGCGGATCGTCGCATCGGCAATCGTCATGTTACCCAGCGCCAATGCCTGTGTGGCGCGCGGGACATAGCTGCCATACCCGGCAGACAGCACCACGGTGCTGCCTTCATTGCTGGCCAGCGCCGCCGGGGTATAGCCGATGTTGCCCGACAGCAGCATGGTCAGCGCCGTATTCTTGGGCATGGCGACCATCTGGATCACCTGCTTGTTCGCCGCCGATGCGGTTGCGCCGCCCGTAGTGGTGCCGGTGTGGACGATCCCGTTGGCATCACTGGTCCCTTGCGACACGACCAGATCGAGCAGCCCGTTGTTGATGAAGATATCGGCCTGCTCCGCCGCGACCAGCGCAACCTGGCCATCGACCTGAATCGTCCCGCCCTGCACCACGCGCGGCGCGACCAGCGCGACATACTGGGAGGTTACCTTGTTGTTTGTGGTGTTCAGGCTTGCCCCGGCATTGATACTGACAGAGCCGGTCGATCCGGCCGCGCCGCGGAACCGGATCGGAATGCCCTGACCCGGACCGGGACTCGGGCCATATAGCCCGCCGGTGGTATCGATCGCATCGGTGGTCAGCACCAGACTGCCCACGTTGAACACCGATCCCGCTCCGGCAATGATCCCTGTCGGGCTGTAGAACCAGATGTTGCCCTGCACATTGCCGTTGAGCAGACTGGTTACTGTCCCGTTGAACTGCACTGCGCGCAGCACCGATGGCAGGCCAAGGGCCGGATTGGATAGAAATATCCGATTGAGCACGGTGTAATCGGCAAGTGGTGGACCGGATATGGGGTTGGTAAAGGTAGCCGTGGTGCCCGCATTCTGGAAAATGAATGGTGAGGCCGAGGGAACCGCCAGACCATTCCAGTCGATGATGGTTTCCGGCGCGTTGATGGTGATTGTGGTCGTACCCGCCCCGGTGCTCACCGTCGGCGCGCCCAGTACCGGCGTGGCGGTGGCATTGAACGATTGTGCCCGTGCCGCGCCCGCCCCCAAGGACAGCGCCAGTATCAGCGCGCCGCTGCTGGCGGCCAGCCGCAGGCGGGAACGAACTATCTTCATCGCGTTGTCCATGGCGCCAGCCTTGTGGTGATGGTGAAAAGCACGCGGGTATCGCCGCGCTTGGTCTGGGTTCCGGCCGTGTCCAGCGGCACGGCCAACAGCAGGTTCAGATCGACATGATCGCCCCACCGCGCCCGCACCCCGCCGCCAGCTGACCAGACATGGCGCGGATCGGGGGTCAGGCCGCTATCGTTGGTCCAGGCCCAGGCCGTGTCGAGGAAGGCGAAGGGTTGCAGCGCAATCCCGTCAAGCTTGCGCGGTGCGCGGTGGCCAAACCGCAGTTCGAGCGCAGTTCCGATCCCGCTATCGCCCTGAACTATCCCCGGATCGAACCCGCGCCCGATGCTGTAATTGCCCAGACTGAACTGTTCGAAATTGAGCAAAGGCTGCGAACTGTACTGTCCGCGCGGAGCGATCACTATGCTGAAACGCGGATCGGCACGGAATTCCAGCTCGCCATCAAACCGCACCAGGGCCGCGCGCGGATCGGCAGTGATATTGCTGAGCGGCAGATTGGGGGGAGCACAGCGGCTGACCGGAACGCATGCCGCACTCGCACCGAACAGTCCGGTGCCCTTGCGCAATTCCAACCCGCCCGTCAGGTGCAGGCGCGGTTCGGCCACGCTGTAGCCATTGCTGCCTTCGACACTGGCCCGGTCAGTCAGCTCCAGCTCAAGCCGCGAATAGGCCACCCGCAGCTTGTCCTGATTGAGCCGGGTCGTGCTGAAATCAACCGACTGGCTGATCAGGTCCAGCCCGGCACTGCCCCTGAGCGTGAATGTCTCGCGCCGCTGGAAAGGGTAGGACAAAGACAGGTTGCCCATCATCGTCTTTGAACGAAAGGTTCCCGAGGCGATCGACGGTCGCGACCGGCCATAGACGAAGCGTCCACCCAGCCGCAGACCGTTTGCGCCAAGCGCCATGTCGTGCCCCACTTGCAGCACGGTCTGTTCGCGGGTCTGAACAGTATTGAACAGGCTGATCAGGGTTCGGTCGCCCAGCCCCGTCACATCGTTGAACTGGACTTGCCCGAACAGTCCTTCGCGCCCGGTGGAGGTCGAGCCGAGATTCTGACCTGACAGATAGACTTCAACCGGACGCCGCTTGACCAGAATGTCGCCGACGACTTCCCCCGGTGTCCCCCCGGCCGGACGCAGCACCAGCCGGACATCCAGTCCCGGCAGATCACGCAGCAACAGCAGATGGCGTTCGGCCTGATGCGTATTGAACCACTGCTGTCCGATCAGGCTCTTGAGATGGGCCGCGATCAGGCGCTGAGCATGCCCGGCATCGCCGCGCACCTGAACGTCGACCAGCCGCGCGACCAGTACGTCCATCCGCACCGTCCCGCCCTGCTCGATGCGCTGCGGCGGAATCTGGACTGCCGCGAGGTAGCCTGCCCGCCGCAGGGCCGTCGCCGCCCGGTCCCGCACTTCGCAAAGCGCTGCGATCGGTTGCTCGGTCCCCGCGAGCGAAGCCCAGGTTTCGTCGAGAATCCCGCCCGGCAGGTCTGGTGCCTGGCCGAAATCGACCTTGGCGAAATTGACCCGCACACTGGCATAGGCCGGATCGGCCAACGGGCACGGACCGCGTTCGACCCCGCCTTCTACGGTCAACTTGCCAATCTGATCGCGGCTTTGCGGCACAACCGAACCGCGCTCAATCTCGTCACGCGTGGGCAGCGAGATCGATTGGGCCAAAGCGGCAGGTGTGGTGAGACCAATGGCCACGGCAATGCTTGCCGCCTGGGCAACTTGCACCGCTTTCCCCATGATCACCCCTCGAAAGTACATGTAACCTCCAGTCCGGTTGCCCGGACCAAGTTCGAACTTTCGACCCCGTTGTCCATTGCTGGACCTGTTGGCGCCAGACGTTGAATCATCCGTGCACCTTCGGTCCTGTGCTTAGTGCAAATACCGAAAAGGTCGAACTAAAAACACGCATCTGGCTGCCCCGTTGTGAGAGGATCACCCCGACGCAGTGAGGCTGGCCGTGAGCAGGTCGAGCTGGGCCTGACAGCCCTTGTCGATCAGCAGGGCGGCCGTTTCCTCGGAATTGGCCGGGGCAGCGGTCAGCACGACAAACCGCAATTGCGCCACCTGCTTTCCCGAGCTGTCGGTGATCGCATAGCTCGCACCATCAGTGACCGGCGCTTTGGCTCCGTCCCACGGCGCAACCATATCGCCAACGGCGAAACTTGCCGCTGCCATGTTGCCAGCGGCACCCTTCAGCCCATAGCTGGCCTTTGCCGATGAATTGGCGCGCCACAGGCGCACGTTGGCCGGATCGACAACGCAGACCGGACCCGAAGCCGCCAGATCGACATACCACAGGTTCGGGCTACGAACCTGGCCGCTGCCTGCACCGTTGCGAACCGCCCCGGTGCGTACCCGCGCGGTCGAGCGTTGCCGGGTCAAAGCAGCAAACACGGAGCCGGTCGCGGGGCTGGCCCCTTTGCCCAGCGCCATGGTGCCCGGTCCGCGCAGCACGCGAGTGCCCTTCTGGTCCAGCACGGTCACGCTGTCCCCGGCCTGCAGGGTTATTGCGGTTCCACCCTCAATCTTCTTGCCTGCCGGGAACTGCCGCGCAGACGGACCACTGGATGCCACGACGATGCCCGCCATCGCCATGCCCGGCAGCACCAGTGCGCCTAGCGCCGCCACGATCATTCCCGATTTAACCCAGGACATAGTATCCCTCCTTCGTCAGCTTGCTCAAACGCAAAACCAGATTCTGCAATGCCTTATCCTCCGGATGCCGCCCGGCAACGTCAGTTGCCTGCCGCAGCGCTTCCGCCGGATCGCTGTCCGTCAACGCCGCAGCACGATCCAGCTCGGCACGATCCTCGGCGGGGAAATCGGGCATCGGCTCGAACAGATCGACCGGCTGTGCCCGCCCGCGCAAGCGGACCCGGCCCATCTGCCGCCAGAACTGTTCCAGCCCCGACCGCTCGGCAAATTCGCGGCTGGCCATGACCCCGCTGTCTAATTGCTTGTTGGCAGATTCGAGGCGCGAGGCCGTGTTCATCGCATCGCCCAGCGCGGTGTACTGGAACCGCCCCTCACCGCCGAAATTGCCGACGACAGCCTCGCCATAGTGCAGTCCGACCCGGGTCTTGCCGATTGGCGGCAAATCCGGCGAGGCGCGGCGGCGGCGGAAATCCTCGCCCGCCTGAAACAAGGCATGACCGGCCAGAGCCGCCTTGGTCCCATCATCCTCCCGCGCAATCGGCGCGCCCCAAAAGGCCACGATCGCATCGCCGACATATTTGTCGATCACCCCGCCGTGGTCGAGGATCACCTTGCTCAGGCTGTCGAGGTAGTCGTTGAGCAAGCTGGCGACCATGTCCGGCGCGATCTGGCTCGACATTTCGGTGAAGCCCTCAAGATCGCTGAACAGGATGTAGATCCGCTGCTGTTCGCCATGGAGCGAAAGCAGTTCAGGGTTCTCGATGATCTGCTGGGCAATGTCGCGCGGCAGGTATTTGCCCAGCGCCGATTGCGCGAACTTGCGTTGCACCGAACCAGAGGCGCGCGCCGCCGATCCTACCGCTGCAAAGGCGACAATCCAGCCTAGCGGCCAGCCAACGGCAGGGATCCATTCGCTGCTGATCCCCTTGTATTCGAGCAGGAATGGCAATCCGCCAAACAGCGCGAGCTGGACCAGCAGGAACGGCGCAAGTCGCAGCGGGCTGACTTCGAGCAGGCTCGTCAGTCCGGCGGCAAGCACAACCAGCAACGCCAACCCGACCAGCGCCCAAACGGGCAAGCCGCGCAGCACCTTACCATCCAGCATCTGCGCGATCATCGCGGCATGAACCTGAATTCCGGGTGGTACCTCGCCAGTCGAACCGGTCAGCGTGGTCGTTACCCGATCGGTATCGACAATGTCTCCGCCGATCAGAACATAACGGCCGCGCACCTGATCAGCCAGCGCCGAAGCCACTGCGGGGTCAGCGAACAGGTCGATTTTGAGCGATGAAAACACCGGGCGATCAGCCTCGACCGGAAGCCGATAGCGGATCGCCCCGCGATAATCGGCGAAGGCAGCCGCCTCACCGCCTCCGCCAGCCATTACCATAGCCCGGCTCAGCTCACTCGGGAGTCCGGGTGCCTTGCCTGGCCAGTTGCGGGTGACACCATTGGCGTTGTCGATCCGGATCGAGGCGGGCCGTGCGGCACTTCCGCGCAACCGGGCCATAAATGCGTCGAGATTGGACTGCTGATCGAAGACGATGTTTTCCTGCGTCCCTTCAACACTCGTGTAACCTACAAAGGTTGGCGTCTGCATGGCCCGCAGGGTGGCGATCAGCGCCTCGTCCTCATCCTGAGGCTGATCGAACAACATATCGATCCCGATTGCCTTTGCTCCCATCGCGTCGATGTTCGTCAACGCTTTCGCGAGCAGCCCGCGATCAAGCGGGGATCGCTTGCGCGCAGCGATCAACGTCTGGTCATCATAGACCACCAGCTGCAACCGCTGATCCTGATCGACTTTTTGCGCGGTCAGGTAGGCACGGAAATCATAGAGTGCGGCCTCTGCCTGATTGAGTACCGGGATGTGCCAGCTGTACCGCGCCAGCCCCAAGGCCAGCATCAGCATGGCCACAGTCAAGACCAGTTGCCGCAGACCTGCCGCGCGCATGTTGCGCCAGCCACGCGCGAGCACATTGGCTCGCGCCCGCTTCTGAACAGATTGCCGGTCAGTCATGCCAACTGTCAGTTCGGGGCCAACGCCCGCGAGCCGTCACCGATCAGGGCAAATCCTGCCCAATAGAACGGGTGCGAGGTTTCCGGATCATCCATCAAGGCGATCTGCGCAGCCTGCAGGGCAGCGCCAGTGGTCTCGCCATGCCCGCCAAAGAACCGCCCGAACAGCCTGCCGGTGGCGTTGTAATCATCAGGAGCAGGCCAATGCGAGGCAATCACCTGACGTCCGCCAGCGGCGATAAAGGCTCGCACCAGGCCATCGAGTGCCTGCCCGCCGCCCGTCAGCACCCCTGCCTCGCGGGTCGCGTCCTCGCCCGCCTGGCTGGCCGTATCGCAGGCCGACAGGATGATCAGATCGGCGTCCATGTGCAGGTTGAAAATCTCGTCAAACCGCAGCAAGCCGTCCGATGCCCCGGCTCCGAACGAAGTGAGCAGCGCTGGCCGCGCCGGACAGCCTTCGCGCGGGGCGTTGGTCAGGCCGTGGGTCGCAAAATGGACGACGCGGTAATCGGCCAGATCCGGCATGCCCATCACGGCACTGTCCGAAAAGGCCGCATCGACCACCAACCGCGAGCCCGAACCGGTAAAGCTGCCTGCTGCATTGCGCAATTCACTGGCCGAAATAGGGTTGTTCCACGTCGCCACCGGCCAATCGCAGCCTTCCTCGCCCGGACTGGACGAAGCCCCCCGAACCGCGGCCAGCGAAGTCACCGGACCAAGCGGCTGGTTCTCCCCAAGCCCCAGATAGCCGCGCTTGGCGGGCGAAGCAGGCGATTGCCGGGCATCGCGAAAGCTTGCCGCCGATAGCGCCGTGCTGACACTGTGATCGCGTCCTAACCAGGCGATCCCGCGAAAGTCATATTCGTCCCCGCCCTGTTGTTCGACCCGGCGCTGGTATGCCGCGATCCCTGCCTGTTCGGAAACCAGCAGGTTGATCGGCAACTGCATCATGGCTCCGTCGGGTTCGAAAATCAGGTGCTTGATCCCGCCCAGTTCGGCCTGCATCGGTCCCAGCAGCGCCTGGCTAAGCTTGGCGTCGCTATCAAGGTCAAACGGAAAGGTGCTGCGAACCCCGTTCACGCTTACCGATATGCTGTCCCGCAAGGCCGTTACCAGCGCGGTAACTTCGCCGACATTCTTGTCGAGCTTCCAGCCCTTCCCGCCTTGCGGCGTGACGAGAACGGCATAGACCCCGTCGCCAAGCTGAGCGAGCTTGAGATAGCCTTCGCCCGGTCGCAGCACCCCGCGCAATGCATCGATTTCAATCGTATCGCGTGAGATCGAACGGAATTGCCGAAAGGCCGCGAGGCGGTTGAGTATTTGCAGCTGCGCGGCACCAAGGCGTTGCTGAGTCTGGTTCAGCTCAGGCAATTGCGGGGCCACCAGGCCCGCCGCCAGCGCAGCGTTGGCCTGTGCAATCCGGATCCGATTGCGTTCGATATCGCGCGACAGGGCAAGCGAATTACGGAACAGGTCCGCCGCTTCGCTGTTGCCAGACTGCAATTGCCGCGCAAGCTGGGTCAGGCTGTCTGCCGCGCCCGGCCGTTCTACCAGCTGGCTCGCCTTGAACAGATCGGCCAAAGCGGCAGGATTGTGGCCGGCTTCGCCAACCAGCAATTCAAAGTAAGGCAGGATCAGGTTGCTCATCCCCACCAGAGCGCCGCGGTTCCCGGCGATATTTTCCACGATCCCGCGATAGGTTGCCCGGCCTTCTTCTGCTTTGCCATGACGCAGCAGGAAGCCAGCCAGTCTGGCGCGGATGGAGTTGAGGGATACGCTGTCCGGGTATTGCGTTTCGACCAGGGTCTGTGCGGTGCGAAGCAGCCGCTCGGCCTCAGCGGTTTTACCCTGCGCTTCGGCCACAGCGGCTTGTTCGGACAGGATTTGCGATCGCAAGCGCACGATCGAAACCACCCGCCCCTGTCGCACGGCCAACGCGTCATCATCCGCGCGTTGCAGCGCTGCTCGGGCTTCGTCCAGCTTGCCCTGCAAACGCAGCAACGTGCCCCGGATCTGGTCACCCTGAGCATCGATAATCCGCGCCCGTTCGGGGATCGTCAACCGCACTTCCTGGCCCATGATCGCGGCGCTGGCTGCGGTTCCACCTGTGTTAAGGCCGCGTGCCGTGGTTGGATCGATCCGCACTTGCCGGTCATCGCTAGTCAGTGCGACCGCCAGCGGAGGGACCGGACGGGCCAGAATCGCCAGCCCCGCATCCAGGTCCGCGCGGTTGAGCGCATCGATTGCTTCGAAATTGCGGCTCAGCCGGGACTGGATCGGATCATTGCTGGCAATTTCACGGGCAGCGGCGAAAATCCGGCCGGCTTGTGCGAATTCGCGCAGATTGGACAGCTGCAACGCGCGGTTGATCGCCATTTCGTGCCGCCGCCGCACCAGATCAGCGGAATCGTCGGCGCTTGCATCGGCCGGCAATCCTCCAACCGGGTCAAACAGCTCTGCGGCCTGGGCATAGTCACCGGCATTGTTGCGACGATAGCCCTGCCCGATAATCGCTTCGGGATCGCTGGCTTTTGCATCGGAACTGTCAATCGTCACGTCGGTTCCGGTCCTTACTACCGATACTTCCCCGGCGATCTGGCGGTTGGTGACCAAGCTTTGCAAGGCCAACCGCAAGGCCGAATCGTAACCACTGAGCCCCTGAACCACGAACAGTGCGCGGCCGGTGCGATAACTATAGCTGCGCCACTGGCCGCCCATCGGTTCGCGACATTCCGATACGGCTACCGTGCCGACGCCTTCCATCGGCTGGCTTGACGCAGGCTGACACTCAAGGCCGGCCGCAGCCAATCCCGCGTTGCTTTTCGGATCGAGCCGGAACGCCGCTCCAACCGCCACAGACGCATCGCGGCACAGGATCGACCATTTGCGATCAAAGACCGATGCGCGCTGTCCGCGCAGCGATGCACCCTGCGCCTCGCATACGGCCCCCGAGCTGCCAATCGGAAAACTTTCAGCGGCCAAAGGCCGCTGCTGCGCAGATAGTGGCCCGGCCGCAATCGCAAAGGCAACCGCCATAAATAGCGCGGTGGCTCGCAAGCCGGTTACACGGTCGGACATATTAATCCCCTGGTCACGCGCCCGCGTTTGCAGCTTTTCAAGCAGCTTAGCGGTGATACTGCCACCGCTTGCCCTGGCAATGCAAGCAGACTCAGCCAATCGTTTGTCTGATATGAAGTTGCACACCGTTTTGGGTCAGTTGGGTTTGCCGGAAAGCTCGCCCTGCAAGAGTTCAGGCAAGATCAAACGGATAGCGTCGAACACTTCACGGGAACCGTCGTCTGATCCTTCATCCAACCAGCTGGTCAAACACGCTGCCCATCAGCGCGGATGCATCCAGCGAAGGCTGGCGGACGGTCATGTTATCAAGGCTGAGGTCCAGGCCGTTGGCTTCAGACCAGCGCACCGGAAAGCTGACCCCCAATTCCATATCCGGCCCGAACTCACCCAGCACCCTCTGCCAGGGCCCGAAAGTATGCGAAACATCGGTCACCAGCAGATCAACCCCGACCGTCACCGAAGCCGTGGCTGACAGCCGGAACTTGGGCCGGACATTGGCCTCGAAATTAGTTTCGAGCGAAAGACCGGCGGCGCGGTTCCAGTCGAAGTCGACCGTGGCCGAGGCATCTGCAGCAAGTCCCAGTTCACCGGTCAGCCCGACGCGCCCCTGCGCATAGGCCACCGCCGCCCGCGCGCGCAGGCCACCGCCTACGTCAAGGCTGAACCCGGCGTAGGCAGGAACAAAGAACTGTCCATGGCCATGGATCGTCGCATCCTCTGGGCGGTCGAGGTCCATTTCGGCGCTGATCGAGGCATCGCGGATTTGCCCCGGCCCGACATAGGCATTGAACGCAACCCGGGCATCGACAAAGGCAAAAATGCCCACCCCGACCCCGGCCACCGACACACCCCAGATCGGGAATTCAGGCGGCTCCAGATGCAGCAGTTCCCGCGTGTATTCGCGCCGCGCGAAGACATCATAGGTTGGCGGCAGGGCGATCTCGCCGCTCAGGATCACTCGGTTGTCCTGGGTATATTCGATGCCTGCTGTGCCAGTGATGATGCTGCCGAACTGGATCGACACACTCCCCCGCCCCCAAGCCGTGATCGAATTGCCTACCTCGCCATCAACCGGATGCCCCTCCTCGTCGATCGCCGCATTGGTCGCGGTGAAGTTGAGAGTGCCGGTCGCCGGGCCTTTCTGCACGGTCGCAGCGGTGGTGAAGGTCACCACGCCGTCCAGATAGCCGATCGTGACCGTGCCGGTTACCCCTGGCAGTGCCAGGTTGGCGGTGCCCGTGCCGGAGAAACTCCACGCTTCAGTTGTCGCATCACGCACCGCGCCAACTGTCAGGGTGGCGTTCTGAATCCCCGGAATATTGGCCACAGGTAGAGGGAATGTACCGCCGATTGTCAGGCCGGTTTCGCGGGAATAGCCAACCTGGATGACCGATCCGGCCAGTGGCCCGCCCAAATTGATCGTTCCGGCAACGTCCACCGCATCGCGGGTGATCGTGACGTTCACATTGGCGGAATCAACCCCCGGTATCTTGCCCCGATCGATGCCCAGAGTGGCGCGCGCCGTCAGCGTATCGTTGATGAAGTCATAGGTTACTCCAACCGATGCCGGGTTGAAGAAATCCGTTATCAGATTGAAATCGCCCGCAATCTGAACTCCGCCTTCACCGGCAGTGGCGGTCACTCCGCCTGTTCCCAGCCCCGCAATCTGGAAACCGGCATAACCCTGGACAAAGAACCCGCTGGCACCCACTCCAAGCCCCAGCGTCGTTTCCGTGATCGAAAACGGACCTAGGCTGAGGTTGGCAGACGGGATCGGGAAATCCATCCGGATTTCATCCCCGTAAATCATCAGCGGGACGTTGAGCCCCGGCAGCACCAGCTTGGTCGAACCCACGGTCCCAACGCCGGTCAACTGGCCATCCGCGCTGATACCCATGTCGGTGAAGTTGAGCGGGCTGAGCAATTTGAACCGGGTGGTAGACGCTGCGGCGCGGATCGATTCACTCGACAGGTAACCCGCGATACCCAGGCGGGGTGAGCGTTTGACCGATACGGTTCCGCGCCGCCGCTCGACCAGTTCATCGCCTTCTCCGCGCCGCGTCTTGAACACGGTCACATCAAGCGTCATCAAGTCCGAACCTTCGGCATTGACGGCATCGCCCCCGTTGTAGGTGGCACTGTTGATTTCGACGCCCTTGAACAGAACCTTGTCGGTCGGAATGATCACCCCGCCGTCCGGGCGAAGGCGCAATTCCTTCATCCAGCCGCCCTGCGGCGATGGAAAGATGCGGACCCTGGTCGGCGTGACTCCCGGCGCAGGTCTTACCCCGGCGGCCACCAGTTCCGGTTCGGTTAAAAACTTGAGCGCCGAAAGGTGATCGCCGCGCGCGATTTGCCCGCGCGTCCAGAAATAAGGCGTTTCGGTGCTGTAATTCGTGCCGCGTGCAACCTGATTGAAATGGATGTTCCAGGTCGCCTCGGCTGCCTCATAGGTCGCGGGAATACGATCCTTGCGATCCTGCGGCATGGTCGAAATGGAGCGGGCGCGGTTCAGGATGCCTTCGACATCGGTCCTGATGTTGCGGGCCAGCTGAGACCCGACCGAGCGGTTATAGGACGCTTTCAGCAGCCACATGTTCGAGAGCTGATCTGCGCCGCCGATCTGCATTTCCAGAAAATGGTCGGCATCGAACCGTTCATTCGCTGCGGACGGCACCGATCCGTCTTCCTTCCATTGCGGGCGCAGGAAGGGATCTGAAGTGACCAGTTCGGTCAGGGTGCCGACGAATATCTGGTTGGCCGAGCCACGGCGCAGCTGCATGTAATAGACTTGCTGACTGCCCTCCTGAAACGCAAAGGCATTCGGCGCGGAGCTGAGCTGTTGCTGCAGCCGGTTGCGCATCGCATCGGCAAAACCGCCGGCGGTCCGGGCCTGATCGGTCCAGACCTGTGCAGGAACGGAATCCGGATCGCGGTGCGGCTTGGGCGCGCGCAGATCGAATGGTTGTCCTTCGACCGGAAAGCTCCTGCCGGTGGCATAGGCCGGTGCCGCCGTTCCGCCTTGCGCGCCCTTCAGTGCCCCGGCGATAAATGGCAGCTTCAATTCTGGAACATTGATTGTTCCGCCCGACCCCGGGGATGCGGGAATCTCCACGGTTGCGCCGGGCATACTGGGGATCGGGAACACACTGGTCGCCGCAGCGGTTGTGTCCTCCTCATCGCCTTCAGCACGCTGCACCCGCCGCGCCGCGCGCGCGGGGGTGGCGCCTTGCTGGACGGTGTGGGTCAGTTCGTGGGCGATCAGTTCGCGTCCCGCGGCAGAATGGGGCTGGTATTGCCCGTGGTTGAAGAACACGTCATTGCCAACCGTGAAGGCCCGGGCATTGAGCGCCCCGGCCGCAGCCGCAGCATCGCTGGAACGGTGGACGCGGACGCCTGAAAAGTCTCGTCCGAACCGCGATTCCATGAAGCCGCGGGTCGAAGTATCAAGACCCGGGGCCCCACCGGACTGCATCCGGGAAATCGCGCTTTCGACCCCGCCGGGGGCCGTTCCTCCGCCCAAACCAACGCCGCCACCGGCCGGGGCACCGCCACCTTCCTTGCGCTGGGTGCGCTTGGTGGCAGACTTTGCCGGGCCCGGCTCATCCTTGCCGCTTTGCTTCTTGCCGGTTGGAGCAGGCTTGCGCTGGGCTTTGGTCGGGCTCTTCTTCTCCTCACCCTTGGGGGTCTTGGCAGGCCCGGCAGCCTTGCGCTGAGCCTTTGCAGCGGGCTTGGCCGTTTCTTCCTTGGCTGGCGGTGCGGCCAGCTTCTTGCACTGTGCGCCAAGCGGCGTGATCGTTGGCGGGACTGCCCCCGGCGAGCCGCCCTGCATCACCTTGCGCGCGACATGATCCGCCTCACGTTCGAAATGATCGCCCGCCCCGCCCACCGATAGTTTGCGCTGCACGCCCGCAGGCGCCTTGGCCGCACTCTTGCGGTCCTGCTTGCGTTTCGCGGGAACAGGGGCGGCTTGGGCCATCGCCGCGCTATTCCAGCTCGATCAGTTTGAGATTCAGTTCAAGCAACTCGCGCATCACCTTGCCTTGCTCGATGCCCTTCAACCCCAGTTTCTCGGAAAGATCGCGGTCGCTCAGGCGCAGCAAATCGCCCGCATCGTGCAGCGATTTGGTTTCGGCCGTGCGCAGCGCTTCGCGCGCGGCGGCAATTGTGCCCAGCCCGATACGTGCGGCCATCGGCGATGCCGCGATCAGCACCGCCAGCGGATCGAGCTGTTCCGCATCCTGATCGGGCAGGCTGATCCACAGCCGGACCTGCCGGCCATCCCCGTCCGCGCGCACCACGTGGCCGCTCTGCGGACCGCGCGGAGTGATCAAGAGTCGCGCCAGTTCCAGCTTGTGCGTTGCCAGCCAGGTCAGCGCCCGGTTTAGCGTGAGCCCGACAAGGCCGCGCAGATTCTCGGGCGTTTCGCCAAGCCCGGCATCATCGTCACGCTTGCTGCCGCCACTCTTTGCACCGGGCAGATCGACCATGCGGTACCGCGCGATGGGGCCGGCATCGATCACCGCCACGCGGTCTGCAAAGACCTGCTCCTTGCCCTTGAACACCGCCAGCTTGAGCAAGGCATCGCTTTTGACCAGCAGCGAGAACGAGCCATCCTCCCCACTGCGGGTATTTGCAACCTGCGTGTCATTGTCCCCCAGCAAGGCGACCGCATAGCCCGTGGCAGGCTTTCCGGCCCGGCGGATATAGCCATAGACGCCCACCTCTCCCTCATCCGGTTCCGGCGGTTCCAGCCGCAACCGCGCGATTTCGTTTCCGATGGCACTGATCTGCAGCGTCGCCGCATCTGCGGTGGCGCGGGCCACCAGCGCCCGGGGCGAATTGGCTCCTTCCAGCAAGCTGACCCGCTCTGCCTCGCGTTTCGCCTGGTTTTCACGCAGCTGGGCAAAAGGCCGGGCGATCGTGTTGCCCGCCAGCCCGGCCAGCCCCTGCAATCGCTCGGTCGATGGCAAGCCATCGGAAAAGGACTTCAGGGCGGCGAGATTCTTGGTGTCCAATGGCATCGCTTGCATCCTAGATAATGCTGAAGTTGGGGGTATCGTGGACAGTGACCTTGGCCGAAGTTTCGATCCGGTAGGTCGTATAGTTGTGCGTGCAGAACGCGGTCGTTCCCGAATGGACCAGCAACGATGCCCAGCACAGCGCCGCTTCCTGCGCGCGGTTGGCCGTCACCCGCAGCGACATGGCGGAAAGCAGGGCATCAAAGAAGGCATAGCCGCGGGTCAGATCGATCCCGAACTGGTTGTCGCTGAAGCCCAGGTCATCCAGCGTTACCACCAGGACCGAGCAAAGCGTACCCTTTGGCCCGTCCGGGCGGGGTTCCTGCAAGGCGATCTGGTTGTTGGCCACCATCACCAGCCCGCCGCGCTGGAGGATCGGGACAATGTCAGTTCCGCCAGAGGAAAGCACGGCATAGGCCACCAGCATGTCGACCGGGCCAGATGCCCGCCGCATCGGATTGGCACTGGCATGGGGAGTGGCATGCGCGGCATAGAACATCTGCAGCAGATCCTTGGGCGGGCCCAGGTTGACAATCTGCACCGCATCCCCGCCGATCAGATCGAACAGAGTGACAATCCCGAACAACATGGCCTGTTCGAAATTGTCCCGGGCAAATCCGTTGAACAACCGCTCGATCTTGGTGAGTTCCGAAAAGCCGCGTTGGAACAGGCGCGAAGGGTTGCCACCGGTCAGGTGGTTGTCACTGACCATGATCGGCCCCAGCCCCATCACCCGCAGCGCCCGACCGGACGGCTGGAACACGGTGTTGCCGGACATCTGCAAGGCTGCCCGGTCAACCGTGCGCGGGCGGATTGCGCCGATCGCATTGTTCAGGTTGTCGATCCCGGTGATGCCCACCTCGCCCGTGCCTTCGGCAAGGGTTGCCAGGCCGCCCACCGCCAACACGATGTCCACCCCGCTGTTGGGGCCATCGACCAGGCGGTGCGGATCGAAGCTGTTGTTGGCTTCGATCTGGTTGTCGATCACCCGAACATCCTCGCCATAGGCGATGCCAAGCCCGCAGCTGCCATATCCGCCGCCGAACCCGTTGTTGAAGATCCGGTTGGCCCGCACCAGGCAATCGCTGGTCATGCCCAGCGCGATCCCGCCGCGCGGGGTGAACACCGAAGCCACCGGCCCCAGCGCGGGCGGCTCATAACGCAAGCAGGCCGCGATGCGGTTTTCAGTGATCTCCAGACGGGATACGATCACCGCGTCTTCCGCCGGGGTCCCGTCTTCATCGATCAGGATCAGCGGATAGGTTCCGATCCCGTTCGACCCCATGTTGACGATATCGTTGTTGCCGATCCGCACATCCTCGATCTCGCCATCGGAATGCTTGGTGATCGTGGTGGTCGAGCCAGTCCCGGCCGGGGGCAGATAAGTGATGATGATGCAGCCCGCGCTGCTCACCGTGTAATGGACCCCGGTCTTGAAGGCCCAGCCCAGCGGCGTGGTGGTAGTCACCGCGACATCATGCACCGTGCCCAGCATGATCCCCATGCCGGCCCCGTTTTCGATCGTGTTGCCCCTTACTACAACCCGGCGCGATGCACCGCCGATATGCAGCCCGCCGATCGCGCGCAGTTGTTCCGCCGCTGTTGCAGGCAAGGGTGCGGCGATTGCGCTGTTTTCAACCGTCAGGTCCTCACCCTGCAGGAACATCGCCGCCAAGGACTGGATCGGATCGCTTGAATCGCGCAGCACCAGCGGCCCGGCAACAACCTTGCAGGCGCTGACCCGGATCCCGGCCTGATGGCTGGCGGACAGGGCCCAGCCGTTGGGCACGGTCAGCGTGCAGTTCTCCACCGTCAGCGCGCCGACATTGGCGCTGATCGCCGCAGACCCGCTCTTGTCCGCCAGGATGCAGCACATCTTGCTGTGCGACATGGCGATCCCGGCAAAGCTGATGTCCTTGCAATCGATCAGCGTAACCAGCGGGGTGGTGCTGTCACTCTCGCTCCAGAACGTTCGCCCGGCGCAGCCCGTGAACTTGATATTGCGGCGGCCGTTCAGGGCCACATTGGCGCGGTGCTGACCTGGCAGCAGGCAGATGCATCCGCCCTGCGCCGGCATAGCCGCAACCGCCGCGCCGATCGACTGGAAATCGCCGAAACTGCTTTCCCCGTCCCCCACGGTGAAAGTGCAGCAATCCTCTACCCGCCACAGCGGCCGGAACTGATCGCGGCAGTGGTGGACGGTGCCGGCGGCGAAGTCGATGATCCCCAGTGGCGCAATATGGCGACGCGGCGCATGGGCGGGCATGCCGCTGCGCATGGCCCAGGGCAACACCTGTGCAGGCGCATCGGGGCGTGCGCTGAAGGTCCAGCTTGTCCCCGGCAGCACGGACCCGGCGAACGTCGCGGTCAGGCCGGTGGCCCCAAGGGTCTTTGCTGTCCCCGCTACAAACGCCTGGTCCGGCGAACCGGAATCCCCGCCCCCGCTCCATATCCGCGCATAGACAAACCGCGGCGCGGCAGGATTGGCGAATTTGTCAGCCGACAGCGCGTTCAACCAGGTGGCCATTGCTGCAATGCCCGGATCGGTTGAAACCGTGATCCGCTTGTCGGCATAACTGGTCGCCACCCGAACCAGCAGACCATCCGCTTCGCCCGGCTTTTCCAGGTTGGGTAGCAGGGTATCGGGGCGCAGCAATTCCACTGTCATCCCGGCCTTGGGGCGTTGATATTCATCGCGCGGAAAATTGAGGAAAGTGAGGGTCTGGTTGTCCGATCCGATCACTACCCGGAACAGTTGCGAAGCATTGTCCACGCCCCAGATAAACCGGCCCGCGGCGGTGATCTTGGCCCGGTAGGTGCTGTTGCGGTTACCAAGATAGCCCGGCGTTGTCGCAGGCTTGCACAGGTCGGTATCGACCCCGGTGGTGGTAAAGCCGATCTGCAAAGTGCCCGCAGGCTCGATCGCCCCGGTCAGCGGATTGCGTGCTGCCGACAGGGTGGCGCCCAGCGCCTCTTGCATTGCTGCCGCACAGCTGGTTGCGGTGACCGCCTGTTGCCGCACCCGCCAGGCCATCCGGCTGCGGGCCGCACCATCTGGCCCCCGCAATGCCGGTTCAGCCAGTTCGCCATCGTCGATCGCGGAAACGGTCTGCTCGCTCGCTTCCAGCCAGACAAACACCTTGCTTCCGGCCGCCGGCTTGTCTGTCGAGGACTTGGTCAGCCAGTTGCCGTTGGCCTGCGCCGAATAGTTGATCGTCTGGCGGTTTTCGATCCGGGTCCCGCCCAGGTAATAGCTGCCAGCCATAATTTCGAAATCGGGTCCGGCCGGATTGAGCGCGCCGATCTTGAATCCGCTGTCCGGACTGCCAAGCGGGCAGATCGCCTCGGCAAAGGCGGTTTCGTGGCTGCGCCGTGCGATCTCGTCAGCCGCGTTTTCTTCGGCATCGGTCGGGATGCGGCCTTGTTGGCGCTGCAGGCCGGCATATTGCTTGGCCCTGTCCGCGAAGTTGCGAGTGATGTCAGCGGTCATGGACCTCTCCTGTCAGGTCTCGAAAATGGGTTCGATCAGCGCCTGGATCGGCGCAAATTCGGCGATTTTTGCGTAAAGGTCGTTGCGGCGGATCGGGAACAGCGCCGCGTTGAAAGCGCCCATCTCGGTCCCGTGTTCGGCCCCTTCGGCAATCTCTGCCGGGGCATCGAGCGCGAGCATCGCATAGTTCCAGTCCCCGAACCGGCGCGAGGTAAACAGCGCGGCGGGCAAGCCGCCCGGATAGCTAACGCAGCGATAGGGTCCGGGCACCCGGCTGCCCCCGGCATAGGCGGAGAACCGCAGGCAGCTGCCTTGCGGATCCTGAACTTCGATCGCACCATCGATCAGCGAATTGGACACTTCCGCACGGCCCATCCGGCAAGCGCCCAGCACAGTGCTGCGCTCGATCTCGAACACCCCGCCGGGAACATCGATCGCCAGTTCACCGGGGCGGCCATGGATGATCGAATCCGTGATCGAGATCCGTGCCGCGCTGCAGGCGGCGTGACCCGGAGTGGTCGCCGGATTGGGATCGTGCAGCCCGCCCATGATCGAGTTTGCTATCGCCAGCTCCTCCACCACCCCGGCGATTTCCAGCCGGACATGGGCGATAGGGTCACCCGCCGCTACCGCTGGCGTGCTGCCCGATCCGGCCAGCGCCACCTTGATCCCGCCGGGATCGAGCGTGACGTGTTGCAGGTCGATCCGGTTCCAGTGCCCGGTCAGTCGCAGAATGGCGAGCCCGCCCGCGAGCGCCGCGCCTGACAGTATCTGTCCCAGCCACAGTCCGTTGATCAGCAGGTTCGGTGCGCCAGCGGTGCCCTGCCCTTTCAGCTCGATCACATTGGTCCCGGCCGAGGGCCTCAGCACAACATAGGGACGGCGCTGATCGAGCGCCCAGATCCGGGTAGTCGCGGTGACGGTCAGCTTGTCCGGTGTGGTGGTGGTCGGGGTATAGGTGCGGCTGTTGCCGAACCGCACGTCTCCGGCCAGGCTGGTCCAGTTGGGTGACAGCGTGGGTGTGGAACCGGTCGCGGCCGGGATGGTGGCAGAGCGATCATGCGTGCCTGCGCCCAGCCCCAGATACTGGCCAAAGTGAAGCAGGCCGACCCCCAGCTGGTTCGCCGGATTGACCAGTTGCACCAACCCGTGTGCCGGATCGACCATCGCGCGGACATGGCTGCCGGGAGTAACGCCATCGGCCCAGTTTTCCAGGCCCGCCGGGGTCATTTCGTGCAGCGAAACGGCCGTCCCGCCCGGAGCCAGGCTGAACGCCAGACCATCGCTGAGCGCCGTATCGAGCAAGTGCGCCTTGATCGAGGCCGGATCGAGCGCAGCATCGGGCAACGCGGCCAGATTGCCCGCAGCAACATCGGCGGCGGCGGCCAGCAGATCTTCAACCGCATCGAACGAACGCCCGACCAGCCGCGACCAGTTGGTCCCGTTGCCCGCCTCGCTCTGCGGCAATTCATAGCGCACCGCGCCAAGGCGGCGGCAGGTGATCGGCATTTGCAGCTGCCATTCCTGCGGCGCGGTGCAATCGTCCAGATTGCGGTCACCCGGCTGGAACAGCGCCACATTGCCCCGCCCGGACGGATCGAGCACCCAGTGCCGCCCATCCAGCCGGACCGGATCGAAATCGGTCAGCCGCCGCGCCTCTACCCGATAGACGAACAGGTTGGCGCGCGGGATGTTGTACAGCCCCCTGCGCCCCGGCCCTGGCCGGAAATCGGGGAAATGGGCAAGGTCATCGAACGCACCGTCCACCACATCGCCAACCCGCGTGCAGCGCAGATCGGCGAAAGCGCCGGGCGGAGTTGCCGTGACCGGGCCGGGCGTAAAGTCACGGTCGAGACCGTGGGGGAAGCGAACCAACCTGCGGAACCCCTCGCTCAGCCGGGCATCCCAGCGGGCAATGTCGCGCGCCAGAGCCTCGATCAGCCGCGCGGTTCCGGCGCGGCGGCGATAGCCCAGCGTGTTGCGCACATCCGCACGCCGTCCCGCAGAATTGAGCGGATTGCCGAACCGTGTGCCTAGCAGTTGGCCAATATAGGCCACCGCCCAATCGTCCGCCTCCTCGATCCGGCTGTCGGCCAACAGGCGATCGATGCTGCGGCGCTGGATCGCGGCCTGCCCGGCGAGCAGTTCAACCAGCGCGCGAAGCTGGCCGGGCATGTCGGCCAGACCGTCCTCGTTGCGATAGACTTCCGGGATCAGTTCCCAGATCTTTTCGGCATAATGCCGTTCGAATTCATCGCGGATCGGGCGGATGCTGGCGGCCATGTCAGACGATCCTTCCCACAGCGGCAAGATCGAACCAGGCCCCGCGTCCGGGATCGATGGCGAAGGGCATCTCGCTGCCGTTGAACTGGATCGAGGTGACCGAGCGCACCCCAGCTACCGCGTGCAGCGCGGCGCTCAGGCTGGAATGGAACAACGGCTGGCCGATCGGCATGTGCCGCGCCGAAAGTAGGCCGGTGGCGGGATCGAACAGGGCCTTGCTGGCCGCATCGCGCACCAGAGCCGCATCCCACAGCGGATCGATGTCCAGGCTGATGTCAAAGCCCGTCACCACCGCACGGGTCGCGGCTTCCACCACGACCAGCGTGCCCGGCAGAACCCGCAGTTCCAGATCCGTGCCCAGCGCCGGGCCGGGATCGCCGCTGTCGGCGATATAGCGGACAACCACCATCGGCTGCAGCGCCTCTGCGTTCCATTCCACCGTCACCGAAGCGTTGACGATCCCGTTGAAATTGCGCGCCAAAGCCAGGAAATCCGCCGGGGACACCGCCCGCCCCAGCATCTGTGCGCCGCTGGGGGCGGATGTGGCGATCTCGCTCGCGCTTTCGGCGTCGGCACCGCCATAAGGAGCTAGCGGCGATTCCACGCCGAGCAGTCCCGGCGCGGCCTGGACGATCTGCTTGATCGATCCGGCAGGCGGCTTGGCCAGCCCGGCCCCGGCCCGGTAGGTGGCAATCAGATTGCCATTCCCGCTGGGAAAACGCGATCCGGTAACCCCGTCCCCACCACAGACCCAGGCCGTGCCATCAGCCTCCATCTCGATCAGGAAAACCCGCGCGCCCGGCTTCTGGCCGTAAAAGCTCTCCACCCATTCCCAGCGCATCCCATCGACATAAAAGTCGATCTGCGGCGATCGGCGCGAAGCGGCGCGGGCATCGGCGACCCAGGTCAGCGGCCGCCGTGACAGTTTGAACCGCTGCCAGGGCTGCGATGCATCGCCCGAACCCAGTACTTCATTGGCAATCGTTTCGCCGCGCACTGCCGTCACGACATTGCCCAGCAGCTTGACCGGGGTGACCAGCGGCGCGGCAAATTCTGCTGCCGCGCCATCGGGCACAAAGCTGCGATGCTCGCCATCCTCGATCAACAGCCCGTCCAGGGCCCCGCCCTGAGCGGCAGCGCCCAGCGCCACGAACCGCCCGCCGGTTGGCGCATCGCCCAGCGGAGGAGCTGGCCGGCGCAGATCGCCATCGGTGCGGATATCGGCCAGGGTGCGCACCGGCTCTGCCGTGCGGGTTGCGCGCCCCAACAGCCGGGCAATCGCATGGACATGGACCGAACGCGAACCCACTGTCTCGGGCAGGGTAACCACCAGCTTCGATACGGTCAGGTTATAGTTCACCGTGCTGACCGGCGTGGGCAAGGTCAGCGTTTGCGGGGCATGTTCGGCAATGGTCACCGCGTGATAAGTGCTGGCACCGCGCGTGCTGCCCAGCTCGATCACGGCCAGTTGCCCGGCACCCAGCTGGGAATAGAGCGAATCCAGCAGCAAGGTCAGCGTGGATCCGGACTGGCTGACCGCAGGTGTCGCCGCTGGTGCGAGCGGAGTAACCCCGATCCGCATGGCCATGGCGAAAGTCCGGATCGCGCTGCGCTCTTCGCCTTCCAGGGTATCGAGACAATGCTCATCCTCAAAAGTCACCAGCTGATAGCGGTCCTGATCGCTGGCCGCTTCGGTGGCGACCGCGGCCACACGCCCGGCGGCGCTGGGCTCGTCGTCAAGGGTCAGGGCCAGCACGGTCCCAACCGACGGGGCCCCGCCCGCATGAAAACGCAGCGGTGCGGCAAACTCCGACCGCCGCCAGGGCGCAAAGGTCCATTGGTTGCGCTGCGGCCAGATCTGCGCCGCGCCCAGCAGTTCGAACATCTGCGGCGGCTCGCTGCCGAAGGCTTCGCTGCGAAACCGGGTGCGGTCCGGCACGGCCACGGGATCGCTGGCCCCGCCCGCGCGCAGCACCAGATCGACCATGGCCGCCATCGCCGGTCGCGGGACATAGCCCAGCAGCCCGACAATCTCTGCCGCGATCTCTGCCTCGGTGGCCGTGCCGATATAGGCCCGCTCAGCGATGCGCGCATCGTAGAAGCTCAGCACATCAAGCACATAGGCCCATGCTTCGACCAGCATGACGCCCAGATCGCCCTGGCTGTCGGCGGTCCACCCGGCCAGCGCGGGATAGTTCCCCAGTTCGCGCAGCATCGCCGCGCGCCAGCCCCCGAACAGCGCGGTTTCGCGCGGCAGGCTGGACAGACCGGTGGCGATATCCGGTAGCGCCGGATGGGCCGGATCGGGGCAACAGGTGGGAGGATGATAATGTGTCATGCCAGCACCCCATGCGAACGGACCAGCAGCAGCCCCAGCGTGGACCGCGCCGGATCGTTCTGCAGGCGGATGATCTCGCTGGGTCCAGCTTCCAGCACGGGTTCGGCAAAGGCGCGCCAGTCACCCTTGCCCAGCACCCGAATCCGGATCGCTTCGACATGCGCGACGCCCGGCACAGCCTGAACCGTCGCTTCCAGCGCAGAACGATAGAGCGGCTGCCCGAAAGTGAAATTGTCCGGTGCAAAGAACCCGGGCGGCACGAGGGCCCGGCGAACCGTCTTGAGCACCGCCGAACTGTCAAAGCCCGCCGCAACGCAAACCGAAATGTCCAGATCGACATCGACATAGTCGGGCGTCTGGATCCGGGCATCACGGGTCGCGAGACGGACACAGTCGATCAGTTCGGCCAGTTCGGCGCTCTGCTGCGGGCTGATCCCAATCGAGCGGAGCGGATCGACCGAGACGAAATCGCTCGACCAGCTGCCGGTCCAGGCAGTGACCGAATAGGCGCGCTGCGCCCAGTCCAGCTTTTCGACAATCGCCGAATAGTCCTCGGGCCGCACCGCGCGGTGCAGATCCTGCCGCCAGGCCTGCGGGGCATTGCGACGGATCGAGCTGGCGTCTTCTTCCAGCCGCGCATTGCCGAATGCGATCGGATTGGTCGCCCCAGCAATAAGTGCGGTCAGCGATGACGGCGGCGGCGGTGCAGCGGGTGCGGTCAAACCAAGCGCAAAGCTGGCAATATTGGCGGCGAGGCCGGGATCGGTGTAAAATTCGATCTTCAGCAGCGATCCGTCCGCCGGGCCGATCCCGAAATCGCCAAATGCGAACTTGACTGACCAGCCGGCATTCGCGGCATAGTCCCGGAACTGGAAATCGCCGCCCATCCGCTGGTAGGTGCGGATCGTCCGCCAGGTTCCCGGTTCCAGCGAAAATGCTGCGGAATCGCCGTCCACATCCAGCAGATCCGGCACATAAGGGATCGCCGGACCATTGCCGAACAGAGCCAGCAGGGCATCCTGCCCGACCGGCAGGGTGACCGGAAAACTCGCCGGGGGAGTAAGCTGCCGGATCGCAACCGGATCGGCAAGCCCCGCCCCCGGAAAGCGCAAGGCCCCGGTTTCGCTTGCACTCAGCCCGATCCGTTCAATCCTGCTGCGCGCACCGCTGTCCAGCTGAACCGGGCCTTCGCGCTCGATCAGGCGGGGCACCTCCTTCAGCCGGTACAGAACCTCTGCCGGAGCGCCCGCCAAGGCCGCCAGGAGATCCGCATCGTCCCCCGCGCGGGCATATTCGACCACCTTTTCACCAGCCGTTACGGTGCCGACGTTAAGCGCCATGGCCAACCCATCGACCGGCAGGTCAAACGGCACCGCCTGCTCCGCCGCCCAGGACAGGCGCAGCACCGCTGTGGGGTTTCCGGCTGTGATGACTAGCGGATCGAGCAGTTCCTCAACCCCGGTGATCGTGACCGGCCAGGCCCTGCGTCCCTCGGCCGCGTCGGCCGGATCGGACAGGATCAGCGCCTGCCGCCCGGCCAGGAAAGCGATCCGGTCAGACTTGTTGATATCACCCGAGATGACAGGCGGCGCAGCAAGCAGCAAAGCGGTCACGCCGCGGGCCAGACAAGTGGTTTCCCCTTCCGCATTGTGGAAAGCCAGCCGGTTCCACGATGGATGGACCCACAGCGCAGCATCAAGCGTAAAGGGAACCGGCGGACGCGATTCGCTGCTCGCCCAGAAGGTCGCATCCTTCGGCACCGTCCCGCCCGCTTTTGCCGTCAGTTGCACCGGACCGCTGGCCGCAGCACCGCAATCGGGGCGATAGTCTGCCAGGGCTGCATGATGGAACAGGCTGGCGCGCTGGCTCGCCGATCCGAACCGGGCTTCGGCATCGTGGCGGTCCTGCTGCCAGGAGAAATCATCGCCCAGCGCGGCCATGACCTCGATCAGCATGGTCGCAAAGTCTGCCTCAATCGGCTCGCGCCAGTCGGGATAGCGCGTGGCCGTGAAGTCCATCAAAGCACGGCGCAGGCTTTCAAAATCGCGGGCCAGGTAATCGACCGGAAAATCGACCTCCTCCTCGCAATCGCAGTCTTGTTCCTCGCGGCAATCGAACCCGGTTTCGCAGGCCTGTTTGAAATCGAAGACGATCGAGGAAAGGAACGGATCAAGCTGCACCGGGTTGGTCCCGGTGGGCAGATGGGTCAAAGTCAGGCTGTAGGGTTCGAACCCACCGGGGCGATCGACCGTCAATTCCAGGCAAACCCGCGTGATCCCGCCCACGCTGACTGCCAACCAGCGCTGGGCCACGATCTGCGGCGGCGCCTCGCCTGACAGCGAGGACAGCACGGCGGCCATGTTGGCGGCGGTGTTGGACGCAACCGGACTGGTGACCAGTGTGGGCACGGTGGCATCGGGCTCGATCACGAAAAACACCCGCAGCACCAACTGCGTCGCCGGATCGGCCACCTGCACGAAATCGATCCCGGTCAGCACGGCGGGACTTTGCGCGCACAGTTGCGCCCGGCGGGTAGTGCCCTGGGTCATGTCAGCGCGAACTCCTCATTCAGCACGCGCTGGACCCCGCGAGAGATCACCAGGTATTCGATCGAGATCCGCAGCGTCGCCAGATCGGCGCTGACATTGATCGCGGAAACCTTGATCAGGCGGCCCAGCCAGCGCTCCAGTCCTTCGAGGATGAGGGTCCGGGTCATGGCCGCGGTTTCGTTGGTCAGGGGGGCAAATACCTGGCGGCGAATGCCAACCCCGAAATCCGGACGGCACACCCGCTCGCCCCGCGCGGTCAGCAGGACCTGGCGGATCAGCTGGCGGATGTAGCTGTCATAGTCCGCTTCTTCGCTCACCCGGCCGGAAAGCGGGTTGATGCGGAACGGATAGGTGATGCGACGTTCAAGATTGGCCATGTCAGGTCGCCTTCACGCGGGCATCGCCCATGGTTACGGACATCGGCACCGAAGATGGCGGGGCCGGAACTGCCGCTACGCCAACCGCGTTCTGCGTCACCACCGGCACCGATTGCACAAAGGTGCGCGCCGCCGCGACCGTCCAGACCCCGGTCACCGGCGGCCCGGCGAACTGCGGCACATCGGTCTGCAAGGCCAGAAAGCCCGTCTGGCTGCGCACCCGCGAATTGGTGGTAACTGATGACGTTGCGGGGCTGCCGGCATTGGCGCCTGCGGCGGTGGTCAGAACGGGTGCGGCCATGATGCTTTCTCCCTTTCCTAGACGACCGTGAAGGCGCCGTTCATCGCATCGAACCCGCTGGCCGATACCTTGGCCGAGCCGCCGTTCGCCTCGATGCTGACTTCGGATGACTCGATCTTCACGGCGCTGCCCTCGATCGTGATCTTGCTGCCACCGCTGGTCTCGATCTCGATCGTGCCAGCGTCGTCATCGATCCGCAGGGTCACTCCGGCAGTCTTGAGGAACATGATCGCCGGAACAGCGTCCGCCGCTTCGATTTCGCCGTCTTTCCAGAAACAGCCGGACCAGATCGGAGTGCTGATGTTCCCCGCCTCGAATTCGATCCAGACCGAAGCCCCGATCGGCGGCATGGCGAAAAAGCCAACCTTGTCACCTGCATAGGGCGTGCACGGCAGCGCCCACATCACCTGTTCGCCCATCACCGACGGGCATTTCACTTCGAGCATGCCGCGATGCGTATCGTCGGTATTGCCGGTCACTTCGCCGCGGTACTTGCCGTAATACCGCTGGTTGAGCATTTCGACGACCCGGTCGAGCTGATCGATCATGCCGCCGCTCCCAGGTTGCGCAGCCCGTTGGCGCGGAGTTTGAAATCGACCAGGTGGTTGGCGGGGTTGATGACGTGGATCGTCTCGGTCACCTGATAGGGTCCGGACAGCTGATCCCCGGCATACTGGACATCAACCACCTGATGCGGTTCGACCACAAAGCCCAATTGCGCGAGCGTGGCCGATGCATCGACTTGGACGAACCACGCCGCCTCGGTCAGTTCGGCCTGCTGGGCTAGGTACTGGTCCAACGGATCTGTCGCCGCAGCACTGGTCAGCAAGGTGCGGTCCCCAACCCCCAGATCGACGATCGTGGTTGCGCGCTGGTCCAGCGGGGGATCGGCGGGGGTCGCGCTCTGCTCGCTCTGGGTTCCAGACCGGGCATCCGATGCAAAGCCGCGCGCGGCGTTGGGCCGTTCGGAATCGACCCGTACTTCAAAGCGATAGACCGACACCACATCCGCTGGTGGCGGGTTGATCCGGATGACCCGGCCCGGGTCGGGTGCCAGCACCGGCGGCAGCGGCGGCAGGCTAATGGCGGTGGCCGAGGTATCGGACCTTGGCGGCGAACTGCGGATCTTGGCATTGGTGGTCACGGCAAAGGGCGGAACCGCGCTGACTACGTCATAGGTCAACCAGAATTCCATGTTGTTGCGGCGCGCGATCCCTTTCAGGAACGCCAGATCGCTTTCGCGCTGCTGCAGCTTTTGGGTTTCAGGATAGTCCTTGGGCGTTGCCTGGACATCGGGGGTAAAGCCATAGCCCTGCAGGATCGTAGTTGCGGCATCAGATTCCTTGCCGGTATAGTTGGCCTGAATCCCCGCCCGGTCGAGCTCCACCCGGCGATCATTGAACACCACTTCGCGCCAGCTGCCGGTGCCGCCGGTCATCGCCGCCGTGCGCACGCGGGTTATCGGCCCCCGGCACAGGCACGATAGCGTGCTGCCCAGCGGCACGAACAGGCCCAGGGTCTGTCCGGCCTTCAGTTCATTGCGGTTTTCAAGTTCAAGCCCGCCATCGCACAGATCGTCCTCAAACCGGATCGCAACTTTGGTTGGCTCGCTCAGCTTCTGTTCGACGCGCACTTCCATCACCCAGCCGGTCAGCTGATCATCAAGCTTGGCGTTGCCATCGCCGCAGGTGATGATAGCGCCCAGGCCCATCAGCGCGCCTTCACCGGAATCCGGACCAGCGGCAGATCGGCGATCGCATCGGGGTTGATCGCATCGTTGATCGCGCTGATCCGCCAGCCGCCCATCGGATCGCCCAGATAATAGGCCGCCAGCCGGTCAAGCCGGTGCCCAGCCTTGCGGCGGTGCAGCCCCAGCTCAACCTGATCCGGCACCCGCGCGGGCGTGACCCAGACCACGCTGCGTCCGCGCCGGTCGGTTCCGAACCGGGTCTGGGCGTAAAGCACATAGCGGCTTTTCGGATCGAACTGGGCCATCGCATTTCCTCTAAAGCGGCAGCATCGAGGCGATCGCGGTGCCGACATTGGCCACATTGGCAATTGCCAGCGCATCGTCCTGAAGCTTGGTGAGTTTGAAGGCGGCCACCGCAATCTTGCTGGCGGTGGTATCGGTGCATTTGAACACGTCCGGCGTCAGCACCTGCAGCGCGACCGTGGCCTTGGCCATCAAGGGGTAAAGCCCCGGGGTGAACTCGGTAATGTCGATCGACAGTTCGGTCACCCGCACCGGCAGGATCGTGCCCGGCCCCAGCACCAGCAGGGTGATCGGCACCTTGCGCGGCTCGGCCTGGCGCATCGCATCGCCCGCCAGGGCCCCGGCGCTGGCGATCAGATCGCCAAACAGCCCCTCGGTCGGCTCAATCAGCTTTTTCAACGCTGCCAGGCGCGATGCCACCCCGGTCAGTTCGGCAATGGGATTGCCCATTTCGAGATCGTCCGCCGCATCGAATTCCAGATCGAAGCGATAGGTCTGGTGCGGATCGAACGGCTGGACCAGGGGAGTCTGCGCCGCCTGGTTCTGTGGTGCGGTGCTGAACGGATTCCAGGTTTCGAACCCGCGTGTCACTTTTGCCGGATTGTACTGGAAGGGTACGATATTGGGGATAATGATCCCCAGGTCCTCGATCAGCTGAACCAGCGCGCCGCGCATCACCACCGGCGATCTTGGGAAACCCGTTTTAGCCATGACTGCCGCTCCGCGCCGGAGAGATCCGGGCAAGCGGTTCATCCGCTGCGGTGTTGACCGCGCTGACCAGCTTGCCTTCCTTCAGGAATTCCTGCCGCACCCCGGCCTCGACATCGGCCATGGAGATGGGCTTGCCTGCCGCTAGCGCGCGATAGGCGGCGCTGACCACGGCTCCCTTGATCTGTGCCGGGGTCAGATCATGCGTGCGGGCCAGCAGGCCGGCGCAGGTATCGCGCAGGTCTTCGTCCGCCCCGGCGGCAGCCAGCATGGCGTGCCACAGCCGCTGCGCTTCATCACAGGCGGGGCGGCGGAATTCGACGATATAGCGCATCCGCCGCATGAAGGCCGGATCGATATTGCCGCGCATGTTGGTCGACAGGATCACCGGCCCTTCGAACCGTTCCATCAACTGCAACAGGTGCCCCAGATCGATGTTGCGAAAGCTTTCGCTCGATTGTTCGGCCTTGATCCTGGTCTGGCAGATCCCGTCAGCCTCTTCGAAATGCAGCAGTGCATTCAAGCGGCGGGCCAGTTCGAAGGCTTCGGTATAATTCTTTGCCGTGTCGCCGATATATTTGCTGATCAGCGCCGATGCATCGACCACCAGCAGGTCCAGTCCCAGGTCCTGCGCGATCACCTGGGCCGACATCGATTTACCCAGCCCCGGTGAGCCGGAAAACAGCGCCGAAAGCGGGGCCGCGCCCTGGAACATGCGCTGCCGTTCAGGATCGGCCAACAGCCGCGCGCGCAGCTTTGCCTCAGCCGCGAAGTTTTCCAGCTGGACTACCAAGGGTTCGGCCAGAACCAGATCGTCCCAGCCGAACTGCGGGCTCTCGATCCGCCCGACATTGCGGCCCTGCAGGGCATAGCGGTGACGCAGCCACAAAGCGAACGGGGGAACTTCGGCAAAGCCGTGCGGTGCGGCTGCGGCCAGATCGGCCGGGCTGGGCCGGATCAGCAGATCGTCCAACTGACCCTCAAGCTGCGGCAGATAGCGTCGCACCAACCTGGCCCGGCTCGGCTCTGCCAGCGGCGGCAGATCGAAATGCAGATCCGCCGTATCGGCTCGCGGGGTCAGCACTTCGCCGGGTTCCAGCAGGAAGAACTGCAACTCGCACATTGCCGGACTGCCGCCAGGTACAGGCGGCATGCCCCGCCAGATCAGCGCCAGCCCGCCCAGCAGGGCCATGCGCTGCAAAGACAGCCAGACCGCCTGGCCATCGCCGCCCGCGATCAGGTCCGCATCGGCCAGAGCATGGCCGAATTCCAGCTTGTCCGCGAGCCAGCGGGCCAGACTGGCGCGGCCACTGCCCGGCCCCGCACGCAGCGCTACCCGCACCCGCCGGCCGCTTTTGCGCAGCGCGCCGATCGACCGCGCCAGCCCTGGCGCTTGCCATTCAGGCAGCGGCTCCACTGCGGCCACTTGCGACACGGCTATGTCGCCCGAAGTGATCCGCCCGAAATAGTAATCGACCAGCGCCGGGTCGGCATACCAGCAGACCGGCTCACCGGGGGAATAGTCCACCCGCCTGACCAGCCCCCAGCGCACCAGCGGCCGGGTTGGCCGGACGACAGGTTCCGGCCCTGCGGCATAGAGCAGGCGCAGGGCGATCTCGCCCGCCAGCGGCCGCTCTGCCCGGCCCTGCAAAGCGCCCACTTGCGGCCCGAGCGCGGGCTCCACCGCGATCGCCACGGCCAGGTCCAGCGCAGCGAGTTCCGCCGGTTCCAGCGCGAACATCTGCGCCAGCCGAGCGCGAAGCTTGCCAGCCGGACCAGCCAGGATCTGTTCCAGCCCGTCCAGCTCGGCCCGCATCGCCGCATGATCGGCCTTTGGCGCAGCGCCGCTGGCCAGGGCCAGCCGCAGCCGGGCCATGTCGACCACCACTTCGGCCGCGCTTGGCCCCTTTGTCCGCCGCGCCGCCATCACGGCACCACCAGCCATGCCGGGGGCGAATCCGCGCCGTTGACCGTCAGGCGCAAGGGATAGACGCCGCTGGGCAGCGTAAGCCCTGCCTTGGGTACGGCCTCGATCTGCTGCGCGCCGGTGACCACGAATTTGCCAGCATCTTTGGCCAGCGAGCCGGCGAACGCGGTGACCTGTTCATAGGCATCCCCGCCCAGCCCCAGCATCGCTTCGGTTCTCGCCAGATTGAGCACGCTGCCGGCATCCACGCTGATCAGCACGTTGCGCGGATCGGGCCCGGCCTTGAGGCTGGCGGAGGCCAGCGCCGGAGCGAAGGTAAGCGGCTGCCGGTTGCTTTCGACTGCCGCCGGATAGGCCGTACCATCTTCGGCCAGAGCCGTGCGGCGGCGCTGCAAGGCAATGCTGTACAGCCCCGGCGCCAGCGCGATCCACCGCCCCGCGCCGCTGGCATCGGTTGCCCAGACAGTGGGCCGCACTTCGAATTGCAGTAGGCTGTCGCTGATCACGATCCGCCAGTCCGGATTGGAAGCGGGATCGACCAGCGCGGGGAAAGTCAGGCCCTGTCCGCGCAGCACCAGCACGGCATCGGTGCCATCGCCCAGCCCGCCGCCGCTGAAGCTGACCAGGGCATCGCCGCTGCCAAGGGCCGCGCGCAGCACCCCCACCGCCGGGCTGGTCGGGAGCGTCAGGGTTCCGCCACCAAGCGCCGCAGGACGGGTGATCGACAAGGTGGACTGCGAACCCGACAGCATAGGCGCGCCGCCCGGCTGCACCCCCAGTCCCAGCTGCAGCACGGGTATCCCCGCACTCTGCGGCGGTTCGGGGTTGAGCAGCAGCGTGCGCAGTTCGAGGAAGGCGGAGAGGCGGGCCGAGCGTTCCTTGTCGACCGACCAAAACGAGACCGATTCTTCCGGCTCGATCGGGCGGATGATGATCTCGATCGCGCGCCCGCCCAGCGTCACTCCGCTGAACAGCGCCTGGCCGCCAATGCTGGTATCCTCAAATATCTCGCCGAAATCGTGCAGCGTTTTCAGCGCCCAGCCCATCAGCGCGTGCTGGCTGGCAACATCGTCGAAAGTTGCCGTAATCGTGGCATGGGCAGTCAGCACGAAGAACAGCTTGAGCGCCATGGGCCGGGTCGCGATCGGATTGAGTCCGGTCTGTCCTTCGGGCAGATCGGCCCCGCCATCATTGTCCTGCGAGACGTGATAGAGGTGGACGTTAAGCCGGGTGTCCTGCGATTCATCGGCCTTTTCCGGCGGTAGACGCGACACGACCAGGCTGGCCAATGCACTGCCCGCCAGCCGTTTGACATTGAATTCCAGCAGGTTGGCCAGCGCCTGCGAAATATCGTTGAGGTTGGCGGGACTGGCCATGGCTTAGCGCAACCTTTCGCCGAACAGCATGCGCGGACGCCTCGGCGGCTCGATCGGACCGATCATCGACGTTTCGGCAGCGGACTTCAGCACCGGCGCGCGCGGGGCCGGTTCGCTGGCGGGGGCCTGATCGGCCTGGGCCGATGTCTCACGCCTGCGTGCCTGTGCCTCACCCACGGTCTGCTGCCGTTCGATTGCAGCGGCGATCCGCCGGTCCACCTCGCGCCAATCAATCGGCTCACCTTGCGGCAAGGCCGGTGGTTCCACCCCGGCGCGGGCAGGCTGAACCGGAGCGAGCGGAGCCAGCGCCGGTTCGTCGGGATGCACGGCGGGGGCGGCCGGCGCGCGCAGCGTTTCGGACTGCGGGGCCGGGCTGGCGGGATCGTGCGGGCGCGCGCGTGCTTCGGTCACCCGGGGTTGCTGGCGCTCGGAAGGCGCAGCGCGCTGGCGTTCCGGCGCGGGGGACGGATCGACCTGCCCGGCCCTGCCCCGTGGCTGCGCTGAGACCGGGGGCTGGGCCGGAACAGCGCGCGGGGCCGGAGCCAGAGGTTGCAGCGCCGGCTTTGCCGCCCTGCCCGATTCCGGATCACCCGCGCGGCTCACCGGTTCGGTGGGCACCGGCTGCAAGCCCTCGCGTACTGGCAAAGGTGCAGGTGTCGCAGCGGGCGGTGCGGAAGGCCTCAACGCAGGCACGGCGTCACCTGCCGGGCTGCGACGAGATTGCGGGGCAGCAGGCAGTGGCGGCAATGGCTGCACTGCCGGGCGCAGCGCCGCCGGGGACGGATCCCCTGTCGGGTCCTGCGCGCCATCATCTTCGATGCCTGTCTCATAGCCGACCCCGAAGGTGAAATCCCCGGCCAGTTCCGGCGCTGCCAGCCGTTGATCAAACCGGGCCAGCGGCGATCCGGGGCGCATCGCGGGTTGCCCCTGTCCCGCCTGCGGTGCGCCGCCAGTCAAGGCCGCGGTGCGATCAAACAGCCGCTGGAGATAGCCGGTCATCCCGCCCTCCATTTCAGCGCCGCACTGCGCTCGCTTTCGATCAGCGCGGCATAGGCCTGCCGGTCGCGCCGGGGCAGCGCGCTGATGCTGGCGTGGTCCCAGCCATAGCGGCTGGCGATCAGGTGGGTTTCGCGGATCAGGAACGGCCGTTCGGCAGCGATGGAATCGATCAGAAAGCGGGCCATGTCGAACTGGGCCTGCTGCGCTGCCGCGCAATGCGGACAGGCAGTTGCGATCGGCAGGGTGAGCAGCGGAGCGGCGGCTTCCAGCACCGTTTCAACGGCGGCAAGTTCCGCCTCCCCCGCCGTGACCAGCCGCACCGCCATGTCTGCGCCGTCTTGGGCGGCAGCCAGATCCGCCAGGGTCGGTGGGCGCAGTTGCAGGCCCTGCGGCGTGGTCCAGAACCCGTCACGGTTCGCGCTGAACCCGCTTTGCGCCACCGCCGCATCCTGCGCCGCGATCAGTTCGGCCAGGGCAAATCCGAATTCGAACGGCTCTGCGCAGCTTTCACACGTCGATTTGCATTCGATCGTCTGAGCGAACTCTGCGGCGAAGATCCGGGCGCAGAGCCGGTCGAACAGGGCCACTGGCAGATCGTCCAGCCAGCCCGCCGGATTGTCTTGCCCCAGCCGGGCGACCAACTGCACCGCAGCCCCCGGATCAGCCGGATCGGCGCCCAGCTCTGCCATGCCGTCAAGCGCGGCGATGCGGACCTGTCGCGGCGCCATGCTGGGCAGTGATAGAGTGACCAGATACATCGGATTCGCCCGGTTTCCCGGCCTTTCGGTTTAAAATTCGCGCTTTTCGGTAACGGCCAGATCGCGCGAAAATCCTTCGTTCTGCAGGATGATCGTTTCAAACGCGATTGCGTTGCCATTCGCGTCGAATTCCGGCGCGGCGGTATATTCGCTGACCCAGCAGCGATAGGCGTGCCAGGCCTTCACCTTCACCCCTTGCCGGTTGTAGAGCTCGATCGTGATGTCGCGGCGAAAGTCCTTGAGCGAGATGTCGCCCGGCCCGGTCGGCGCATAGACCAGCGTCGCCCAGTCCTCGAACATGGTGCTGTGGCTCAACCCGCGCTCGATCGTGATCGGCTCGAACGTGGCCAGACCCGGCGATTTGCGCTTGGTCGAAAGGTCACCGCCGTCGCGATGCTCGACCACTTCGATGGTCTGCTTGAGCCCGCTGACCTTGCTGACGCCGGCAACCACTTCGGTGCCGAACAGGACGCGGAAGTTGAAGTTCTTGTAGGGATCGATCCGGGTCGAATTCGCCTGGAAAAGCTTGTCGGTCATGGCTGCTTACTCTCGCAAGGGTCGCGTCAGGCTGCGGCCTGCATAACGATCTGGGTGACGGTCACTTCGACGAACTCGGCCGGACGGTTCGGCGCGAAGCCGACCAGCACCTTGACGATGCCCAGCGCCACATCGGCGGGCGGATTGTTCGTCTCGTCGCAGACCACGTAATAGGCCGAAGACTTGGTCCGCGATGCAAAGGCATCCTGCAGCATCAGCCCGTTCATGAACGAATCCGCCGCCAGCCGGATACTGGCCCACAGCGGTTCGGCATTGTTCTTGAACGTGGCAAAGCGCAGCCCGCGGTATAGGCTGTTCTCGATGAACAGCATCATCCGCCGGACGTTGACATAGCGATCGTCCATGTTGCCGGTATCATCCGCCCCGACCATCATCCGCGCGCCCCAGCTGGTGATGCCAGACGGGTAATTGCGGATCGCGTTGAGTGCCTTGGGGTTGATCTGCCCGTTCTGCGGATCGTTCATCGGCACGGACACGCCGATCACACCGGTCAGGGTTGCTTCCAGCCCAGCCGGGGCCGTCCAGGTGCCAAACCGGGAATCGGTCCGGGCATAGAGCCCCGCCATCGACCCGGATGGATCAATCTTCTTGCCGGCAGGGGCCGTGGCTGTGGGCACCAGCAATTGCGGCCAGAACACCACGGAATTGCGGGTATCGACCCCGGCCTTGATCGTGCTGGCCCCGGCAGAAGCCGCCGCAATATCGGTCCAGGTCGATTCCGGATCGACAAACAGGATCGCCCGCTGGCTGGCGGCAAAGGCACTGGCCGCGCCCCAGATCGCCTTGCGATCGACATCGGTCTGCAGGTCGGCACGCGGCAGGACCACCATGTTCACGATCTCGATCGCGGTTTCGGCGATCGAGAAAGCGGCCTGGTATTCAGTCAGCCCGGGCTTGCTGCCATCCAGGCCCGCCACATGACTGGTCTGGAACCCCAGCCCGGCCGAACCGAGCTGATAGGCCGCACTGTTAGTAACGTCGGCGGGGGCCATCATGTTGCCCGCTGCACCAAGGTTATAGCCGCCGGCAACTGGCAGCCCGATCCCGGTGGTCATGGTCACGCCGGTCCCGAAGGCCGGGTTGAAGGCATCGCGCAGCCGCAGCGCCAGGCGCAACCCCTGCACTTCCACATTCCAGCGCTCGCTTGCCGCCGCGCCGGCCGCCGCCGCCAGCTCGGCCAGCGCCTGCCGGACATAGGCCAGCGAGCCGATCGCCCCCGGCACGCCCGTCACCGCGCCCGTGACCAGGGCATTGCCCGCCGTTCCACTGAGCGCAAAGGTGCCTTCATAAGCCAGCGCGGTTGAGCCCGGATCGGCAATACGGAACCCGGTCAGCGTATTGCGCAGGGCCTTGGCGAAATCGTCCAGTCGGCTGAGCCAGGTAACCCCGAGCGTGCCGGACTGCGAACCCAGGATCGAGAATATCCCGGACGGGGCCGGTCGCAGCTTGGCGAAATTGTCGATCTCAAGCCCGCCCGATGCCACACCCAGCTGCAACGCCGCCGCCAGATCATTGGCTGCGGCAGGTGTGATCACAACCGGGCCCTTGGTCGATTCGATCCACAGCACGCCGCCACCGCCGAAATTAACGATATCCGCCGAAACCGTCACCGCCACCGAATGGGCGCTGGCGACCGCCGTGCTGATCGCCGCCCCGATCCGGGCCAGGACATTGGTGGAGGCAATCCCCGCCACATCGACCACCGCAGTAACCGGCGGCAGGTTGTCCACGCTGACCATGAAGGCATTGGCCGTACCGCTGATCGCGGCGACCAGATCGGGTTCGCCGGTCGTCGCCTTGGTGTGCAGCACCGCGCCGCCAATCGAAGCCCCGCGGGTCGTACCGGCCGAAGCCGACAGATCCTCAACCGTGACCAGCTTGCTGATGCCGTTGACCAGATTGACGAAATAGCGCGAACTGGCCGGATCCATCGACAGGTCGACAAACCGTTCGGTGTCGCTGCGTTCAAAGCTGCCGTCGGTCTTTTGCGTGCTGCGAAACGCGGTCAGGTTGAAACTGCGTTCGGGGCTGGACGTCGCATAGTCGACCGCGACCCGCAGGTTGTTGCCCGCCTTGCCGGAATCGCGGGCGATCACTTTCATTACCGCTGTCGACCCGCCTTCATTGCGCAGCCGGACCGAAGCCTGGGCATCGCCGCTGGCGATCCGCAGGACATAGGCATCCCCGCCGCCATTGATGAAGAACTGCGAAACCTGGTCCGCCATCTCGCCGGACGAGGTTGCCCCAAAGGCTCGCTGAAACTCCGACAGGCCCTGTACCCGCACCGGACTGCGCATCGGGCCCTGGTCAGCCATACCGATGAACAGCGCGATAGAGGTTGCCGCTGAGGGGATCGCTCGGAGGCCTGATGGCCGTTCGGCAATATAGACACCCGGGTAGGTAAAATTGGTCGCCATTGTTCGCAACTCCAGTCAGTCCGGCATCACGGCCGGAGTTCGGGAAGAGCGACCCAGAGGTCTGCCGGAGTAGGTCTCCGGTCAGAGCGTCACGCCTGGCAATATTGCCAGCGCGACTCGTTCGACAGGGGTGATGCTACGCAGGTCTACGGAGCCGTGGCAAACGGAAAAATGGCTGTAATCCGAGGCTTGGCGGCGCGTTAGCGAGTTATCTGCTTGAGCGCAAAGCGCTCCGTCGCGTTGCTCGCAACCTGAAATTAACCATAGATTCAGCCGCTAAGGCGGCGCGGAGGAGCATCCGCCAGTCATCCTCCAGGCGCGACTCGGGGCAGTCCTACAGGGACGAGTTGTGCGAATTTTCACACAGTTGGCGACGCAGGCGAATCAGTCGGTCAGAGCGGGTCCGTATGCTGAACGAAAGCCTGCCTGCGCCCCGGTTCGGCTATTTGCCCTGCCACACCGGTTTGCGCTTTTCGGCAAAGGCACGCGGGCCTTCGCGGGCATCGTCGCTGGCGCGCCAGGCCTGGTAGGCAGGATAGTTGCCCTGGTTGCCAAGCGCCACGGCAAGGCTCGGCTCATCCAGTCCGCGATAGACCGTTTCCTTCGATGCGCGGATCGACATCGGTGATCCAGCCATTATCTCTGCACACCAGCGTTCGACCGCTGAATCCAGTTCCCCCGCCGGGACCACTTCGTTGACGAAGCCTAGTCGCAGACCCTCGCTGGCCGGGACACGGCGCGAGGTGAGGATCATGCCCAGCGCCTGCTTTTGTCCGATTTGCCGCGCCAGCCGGTGCAGCCCGCCGCCCAGCGCCACCGCGCCCACCAGCGGCTCTGGCAGGCCAAAGCTGGCCTCCTCGCTCGCCAGGATCAGATCGCAGGCCAGGGCCAGTTCGAACCCGCCACCCAGCGCCAGGCCGTTGACCGCCGCAATGATCGGCTTGGGGCAATCAAAGCGCTCGATGATCCCGGCATAGCCATGCGCGGGATAGCTGCGGTGCCCGCCCGATTCGACCACCGCCTTGAGATCGGTTCCCGCACAGAACGCACGGCCTTCGCCCGTGACCACACAGACCATTTCGTCCGGCGCGGCGGCAAACTGATTGAAAGCGGCTTCCAGTTCATCGTGCATGTCCGGCGTGATCGCGTTGAGCGATTGCGGGCGGTTCAGCGTTATCCGGCGGATTCCGCCGCTGATCTCGATTCGAATGTTGTCCATGGCAGCCTCCCTTGATCCGCCCAGCGATGCCACGGCAGCAGCGGTGCGCAAGTGTTTTCCTACACGAACCATTTTGGTTATGTGAATTACTCCTCTAGCACCAAAAGGAGTATGCCATGCCCATTCTTGACGCCCTGATTGGCCCGGTCGTGTCGATCATCGACAAAGTCATCCCCGACAAAGCCGCACGCGACAAGGCCAAGCTGGAACTGCTGCAATTGCAGGGTTCGCAAGCCTTGGCCGAAATCCAGACCCAGCTGTCCGCAATCGTTGCGGAGGCCAATTCGCACGATCCCTGGACCAGCCGGGCCCGGCCAAGTTTCCTCTATGTCATGTATGTCCTGCTGCTGTGGGCCCTGCCGATGGGGCTGATCGGCGCGTTCCGGCCCGATACGGCCATGGCCATCGCCCAGGGGATGAACGCCTACCTGTCAGGCCTGCCCGAGCCACTCTATGCGCTGTTCGGCACCGGCTACCTTGGTTACACCGCCGCGCGGCAGTGGGGCAAGGTATCTGGCAGCGACAAATAGGCCGTCAGGCGTTTGGTTATTTTCGAGTAATCTTTTGTCTTTATAGCCCAGTTTCGAAACGGCGCGCATTTGTACTTATCCGCGTGCCCGGGGAGCCAAGACGTGGCGTTGAAGCAGGGTTTGAAGGCAAGAGCCACAACCGCACTGTTCGCGGCCGGACTTGTCGTGCCCATGTTGGGTGGCTGTTCCGGCCGCGACACCGAAGGATCGGAAAAGATCGCGGCGATCAATGCCGCCGCCGCGCGCGCCGAATCCGCGGCCCAGCGGGCAGAAAAAGCCGCAGCAAAGCTTGCCACCCCCACGCCGACCGTGACCACCGAAGCACCGGACGACGGCGAGGACTATCCGCAGGTGCAGAACCCGGAACAGCCCGGCGAAAACGCCCCGCCGCCATCCGAAACCTGATCGCGCGCTGACGCGCCAGAGCGCCCCGCCGGGGCCAGTCCGGGGCAAAAGTGCCGATTCGCCCCTTGCCTCTCACCGCGCCCCCGCGCATAGGCGGCGTGATGCATAACAACGAGGACGCGCATGAGCGACGTTAAGGGCGCCAGCCGGAACGGCGGCATGAACATCGATAGCAAGCTGGTTCGCGAACTGGCCGAGCTGCTGGCCGAAACCGGCCTTTCCGAAATCGAGGTCGAGGACGGCGATCGCAAGATCAAGGTTGCGCGCCAGCTCACCGCCGCTGCTCCGGTTCACGCCGTGGCCGCGCCTGCCCCGGTGGCCGCACCTGCAGCCGCTGCGCCAGCCGCAGCCGCGCCTGCGCCCGCCCCGGCCGAGGATCCCAATGCGGTCAAATCGCCGATGGTCGGCACGGTCTATCTCTCGTCCGAACCGGGCGCCGCGCCGTTCGTTTCGATTGGCCAGCAGGTCAAGGCCGGAGACACGCTGGTGATCGTTGAGGCGATGAAAGTGATGAACCCGATCACTGCGCCCGCCGCCGGTACGGTCAAGGCAATCCTGGTCGACAATGCCCAGCCGGTCGAATTCGACCAGCCGCTGGTCGTCATCGCGTAAGGACAGCAAGCCAGTGGGCATCTCCCGGATCCTGATCGCCAACCGCGGCGAGATCGCTCTGCGCATCCATCGCGCCGCGCACGAAATGGGCATTGAAACGGTGGCGGTCCATTCCACCGCCGATGCCGATGCCATGCACGTCCGCTTGGCCGACCACGCGGTGTGCATTGGCCCCCCGGCGGCGAAGGACAGCTACCTCAACGTCGCGGCAATCATTTCAGCAGCGGAAATAACCCACGCCGACGCGATCCATCCGGGCTATGGCTTCCTTTCGGAAAACGCCCAGTTCGCGGACATTGTCGAAGCTCACGGGATCACTTTCATCGGGCCCAAGCCCGAACACATCCGCACCATGGGTGACAAGATCGAGGCCAAGCGCACCGCCGGCGCGCTGGGCCTGCCGCTGGTCCCCGGATCGGACGGCGCGGTCAGCGACATCGTCGAAGCGCGGCAGATCGCCGAAGCGGCCGGTTACCCGGTGATCATCAAGGCCGCCAGCGGCGGCGGCGGGCGCGGGATGAAGGTCTGCACGGGGCCAGACGAGCTGGAAACGCTGATCGCCCAGGCCGGGACCGAAGCCAAAGCGGCATTCGGCGACGATACCGTCTATATCGAGAAGTACCTCGGCAATCCGCGCCACATCGAATTCCAGGTGTTCGGCGATGGCAATGGCAACGCGATCCATCTGGGTGAGCGCGACTGTTCACTGCAGCGCCGCCACCAGAAAGTGCTGGAAGAGGCTCCCTCCCCCGTCATCAGCCCGGAAGAGCGGGACCGGATGGGCGGGATTGTGGCCAAGGCGATGGCCGACATGGGCTATCGCGGGGCCGGGACGATCGAATTCCTGTGGGAAAACGGCGAGTTCTATTTCATTGAAATGAACACCCGGCTGCAGGTGGAACACCCCGTGACCGAAGCGATCACCGGGGTCGATCTGGTGCGCGAACAGATCCGCATCGCCGATGGCAAGCCGCTTTCGGTCGCGCAGGAAGACATTGAATTCAAAGGCCACGCAATCGAATGCCGGATCAACGCGGAAGACCCGTGGACCTTCGCGCCTTCACCGGGGCTGGTGCAAAACTATCACGCGGCGGGCGGCATGCACGTGCGCGTCGATAGCGGGCTTTATGCCGGGTACAAGATCCCGCCCTATTACGATTCGATGATCGCCAAGCTGATCGTTTCGGGCCGCAGCCGCGAAGGCTGCATCATGCGGCTGAAGCGCGCACTGGAAGAAATGGTGATCGGCGGCGTCAAGACCAGCATCCCGCTGCACCAGGCGCTGATGAACGAACCCGATTTCATCCACGGCGATTACACGATCAAGTGGCTGGAAGACTGGCTCGCCAAGCGCGCCGGGTAACCGGGAAAATGCCAGGGGGCCTGTAAGCCGGGTTCTGTAGCGCGGACGGTATCCCAAAAGAGACC
>CAZKAX010000013.1:0-49334 GCA_964550775.1 uncultured Novosphingobium sp.
GAAGTCGAGACACCTCGCGCTGGTGTGTCTCGACTTCGCTCGACACGAACGGATAGTGTTTCGGAAGACCCGGTCTCTACTCTCGCCCGCCCAGTTCCCTGACCAGATCGAGCACCCGGTTGGCGTGCTCGGTCCGGCAGATCAGCAGGTCCGGCATGTAGGTATCGGCCTGGTTATAGACCAGCGGCGATCCATCGACGCGTGAGCAGTGCAGGCCGTGGGCCAAGGCCACGGCCACCGGCGCGCAGCTGTCCCATTCATACTGGCCGCCGGTGTGGAGATAGATGTCGGCTTCGCCCCGCACCACGGCCATGGCCTTGGCCCCGGCGCTGCCCATCGGGATCAGTTCTGCACCCAGCCGCTGGGCGACGTTCACCGCTTCGGCAGCAGGGCGGGTGCGGCTGACGACCATGCGGAGCTGCGCAGGGACGGGCGGGATCACGCCAGGCTGGTCACTGCGCAGCACCAGACCGGCACCCGGCAGCGCGACCGCGCCCAGCACGGGCACCCCGTCCACCGCCAGCGCGACATGTACCGCCCAGTCGGCGCGCGCCTCGCCATATTCGCGGGTTCCATCGACCGGGTCGACAATCCACACGCGGCTGGCGTTGAGGCGGTCGAAGTTGTCCTTTTCCTCTTCGGACAGCAGGCCATCGTCGGGGCGCTGTTCGCGCAGCGCGTGGCACAGGAACTGGTTGGCCGTGGCGTCCCCGGCCTTGCCCAGCGCCTTGAGGCTGAGCACGCCGCTTTCGCGCACTTCGATCAGCAATCGCCCGGCCACTTCGGCCAAATGCGCGGCAAGTTCGGCGTCGGTCATGGCGCGGGGCTAGCCTTCCGTCACTTGAGCGGCAAGAGCTGCCGGATGATGAAATCCGCGGCTTCAGCGGCGGTCATCTCGGCGGTGTTGACGCGGATTTCGGGCTCTTCGGGCGGCTCATAGGGGCTGTCGATCCCGGTGAAGTTCTTGAGCTGCCCGGCGCGGGCCTTTTTGTAGAGCCCCTTGACGTCGCGCGCTTCGGCTACGGCCAGCGGGGTATCGACGTGGATCTCCACGAACTCACCCTCGGGCAGCATCGCGCGGACCATGTCGCGTTCGGCGCGGAACGGGCTGATGAAGGCGGTCAGCACGATCAGTCCGGCATCCGCCATCAGCTTGGCCACTTCGCCAACCCGGCGGATATTCTCGATCCGGTCGGCTTCGGTAAAGCCCAGATCCTTGTTGAGCCCGTGCCGGACATTGTCGCCATCCAGCAGGAAGGTGTGGCGGTTCATCATGTTGAGCCGCTTTTCCACCTCGTTGGCGATCGTGCTCTTGCCCGCGCCCGACAGGCCGGTGAACCACAGCACGCGGGGAGCCTGGTTTTTCAGCCGGGCATGATCCTCGCGGGTCAGGTCGGTCGCCTGCCAGTGGACGTTCTGCGCGCGGCGCAGGCTGAAATTGATCATCCCCGCCGCGACCGTGGCATTGGTCAGCTTGTCGATCAGGATGAACCCGCCCAGCGTGCGGTTGTCGGCATAAGGTTCGAACACCACGGCCTTGTCGGTGGTGATTTCCGCCACCCCGATCGCATTGAGATCGAGCGTCTTGACCGCCAGATGCTCCATCGTATTCACGTTGACCGCGTATTTCGGCTGCTGGACCGTGACCGAGACGGTCTGCGTGCCAAGCTTGAGCCAATAGGCCCGCCCGACATGCATCGGATCGTCATTGAGCCAGACCATCGTCGCTTCAAACTGATCGGCGGCCTGTGGCGGATTGTCCGCCGCGGCGATCACATTGCCGCGCGAACAGTCGATCTCATCGGCAAAGCACAGCGTGACCGACTGGCCGGCCACTGCCTCGTCCAGGTCGCCCTGCATCGTGACCACGCGGGTGACCGTGCTGGTCTTGCCCGAGGGCAGCACCCGCACTTCGTCTCCCGGCTTGACGCTGCCCGATGCGATCTGGCCGGAAAAGCCCCGGAAATCGAGGTTCGGGCGGTTGACCCATTGCACCGGCAGCCGGAACGGCTTGTCCGCATCGCGCGCGGTCAGCACTTCGACCGTTTCGAGATGTTCGACCAGCGTCCGGCCCCGGTACCACGGCGTATTGGCCGATAGCGCGGTGATATTGTCACCCTTGAAGCCGGAGATCGGCAGGGCGGTGAAGCTTTCGATCCCGATCGACTGCGCGAACGCGGCATAGTCGGCGACGATGGTGTCAAACACCTGCTGGTCGTAATCCACCAGGTCCATCTTGTTCACCGCCAGCACCAGATTGCGGATCCCGATCAGGTGGCACAGATACGAATGCCGCCGGGTCTGCACCAGCACGCCCTTGCGCGCATCGATCAGGATCACCGCGAGGTCCGCCGTGGAGGCACCGGTCACCATGTTGCGGGTGTACTGTTCATGCCCAGGGCAATCGGCGACGATGAATTTGCGCTTTTCGGTGTTGAAGAACCGGTAGGCTACGTCGATCGTGATGCCCTGTTCGCGCTCTGCCGCCAGCCCATCGACCAGCAGCGCAAAGTCGATTTCCTGCCCCTGGGTGCCGACCTTCTTCGAATCCGATTGCAGCGCGTCGAGCTGGTCCTCGAAGATCATCTTGCTGTCATAGAGCAGCCGCCCGATCAGCGTGCTTTTGCCATCGTCCACGCTGCCGCAGGTGATGAAGCGCAGCATGGTCTTGTGCTGATGCGTTTCCAGGTAGGCGTCGATATCGTCAGCGATCAGCTGGTCGGTGACGTAGATGGGGTTGCTCATCAGAAATACCCCTGCTGCTTTTTGACTTCCATGCCAGCGCCGCCCGCATCCTTGTCAATCGCGCGGCCCTGGCGTTCGCTGGTGGTGGTCAGCAGGGTTTCCTGGATGATCTGGGGCAGGGTCGCGGCCGTGCTTTCGACCGCGCCGGTCAGCGGATAGCAGCCGAGCGTGCGGAACCGGATCGAGCGTTCGACCGGCACTTCGCCGGGGCGCAGCGGAAAGCGATCGTCATCAACCATCAGCAGCATCCCGTCACGCTCCACCGTCGGGCGCTTTTCCGCGAAGTACAGCGGGACGATCGGCACATCGTTGAGGTGGATGTATTGCCAAACGTCCAGCTCGGTCCAGTTGCTGATCGGGAAGACGCGGATGCTTTCGCCCTTGTGCTTGCGGGCGTTGTAAAGGTTCCACAGCTCGGGCCGCTGGTTCTTGGGGTCCCAGCCATGGCTGGCGGTGCGGAACGAGAAGATCCGCTCTTTCGCCCGGCTCTTTTCCTCGTCGCGGCGGGCCCCGCCGAAAGCGGCATCGAACTGCCACTTGTCGAGCGCCTGCTTCAATCCCTCGGTCTTCCACATGTCGGTATGCAGTGCGCCGTGATCGAACGGGTTGATCCCGCGCTCCTGCGCTTCGGGATTGTGATAGATCAGCAGCTCCATCCCGCTTTCATTGGCCATCCGGTCACGCAATTCGTACATTGCGCGGAATTTCCAGGTGGTGTCGACATGCAGCAGCGGGAAGGGCGGCGGGCTGGGGTAGAACGCCTTGCGCGCCAGGTGCAGCATCACTGCGCTGTCCTTGCCCACCGAGTACAGCATCACCGGCCGCTCCGCCTCGGCCACCACTTCGCGCATGATGTGGATCGCTTCGGCTTCGAGCCGTTCGAGGTGGGTCAGCGTGGCATTCATACGGAACCGATTCCTGCAAGTTCGACCCGCTGCGGATAGCTGCATGGCCCCGACAATGCACCACTGTTAAGCGGGCGGGCCGACAAGGAATCCTTTGCCGGGGCAAACCGGCCTTGCTTGCGCACCCCGCCGGTGCTCAGCCCGCCGCGCGCAACACCAGCGCCGATCGCAGGCAGCGGCACACCACCTGATCGCGCTGGTTGATCAGTTCATGCTGAAACGTGACGATCCCGGCATTGGGGCGGCTCTTCGATGGTTTGAGCTCCACCACTTCGGTGGTGGCGCGCATGGTATCGCCGATGAACACCGGACTGGGCATGACCAGCTTGTCATAGCCCAGGTTGGCCACCAGCGTGCCGAGAGTGGTATCGCCGACTGACAGCCCGACCATCAGCGCAAAAGTGAAAGTCCCGTTGACCAGGATCTGCCCGAACTCGCTGGCCCGCGCCGCTTCGGCATCGATGTGCAGCGGCTGAGGGTTGTGGGTCATGGTGGAGAACAGCAGATTGTCTGTCTCGGTCACGGTGCGGCGGATCTCGTGGCTGATCCGATCGCCCACGGTCCAATGTTCGAAATAGCGTCCTGCCATGGCTTTCCTTTCAAACCTCCCCGGAACGGGGAGGGGGACCGCCGCGAAGCGGGGGTGGAGGGGACATCACACTACATCCGGAACACGCCGAACGCTGGGCGATCCGGGATCGGCGCTTCCAGCGCGGCGGCGAGGGCAAGGCCCAGGACGTCGCGGGTCTGCGCCGGGTCAATCACGCCATCGTCCCATAGCCGCGCGGTGGCGTAGAGGGGATTTCCTTCGTCCTCGTACTTTTGCCGGATCGGGGCCTTGAACGCCTCCACCTCTTCGGGAGACCAATTGGCCGCATCGCGGTGGACCGTGGCCAGCACCGACGCGGCCTGTTCGCCGCCCATCACCGAGATCCGCGCGTTGGGCCAGGTGAACAGGAAGCGCGGGCTATAGGCGCGGCCGCACATGCCGTAATTGCCGGCGCCAAAGCTGCCGCCGATCAGCACGGTGATCTTGGGCACGGTCGCGGTAGCGACGGCGGTAACCAGCTTGGCGCCGTGCTTGGCGATGCCTTCGGCCTCGTACTTGCCGCCGACCATGAAGCCGCTGATGTTCTGCAGGAACAGCAGCGGGACCTTGCGCTGGCAGGCGAGTTCGATGAAATGCGCGCCTTTGACCGCACTCTCGCTGAACAGCACTCCGTTGTTGGCCAGGATCGCCACCGGCATGCCCCAGATATGGGCGAACCCGCAGACCAGCGTGGTGCCGTAATGCGCCTTGAATTCGTGGAACTGGCTGCCATCGACGATCCGCGCGATCACTTCGTGGACGTCATAGGGCGCGCGGACGTCTTCGGGGACGATGCTGTAGAGGTCTTCCGCCGGGTACAGCGGCGCGCGCGGTTCCAGCACGGTCAGACCATGGCGGCTCGCCGGGCCCAGGTGGCTGACGATATCGCGCACGATGCTGAGCGCGTGCTCGTCGTTCTCGGCCAGATGATCGACCACGCCGCTTTTTTTCGCGTGGAGGTCCCCGCCGCCCAGATCCTCGGCGCTGATTTCCTCACCCGTCGCGGCCTTGACCAGCGGGGGGCCGGCCAGAAAGATCGTGCCCTGTTCGCGCACGATCACCGTCTCGTCGCTCATCGCTGGAACGTAAGCACCACCAGCGGTGCAACTGCCCATCACCGCCGCGATCTGGGCGATGCCCTTGGCGCTCATATTGGCCTGGTTGAAGAAGAACCGGCCAAAGTGATCGCGGTCGGGGAACACCTCGGCCTGGTTGGGCAGGTTCGCGCCGCCGCTGTCGACCAGATAGATACAAGGCAGGTGGTTCGCCTCGGCAATTTCCTGCGCGCGCAGGTGTTTCTTGACCGTCATCGGGTAATAGGTCCCGCCCTTGACCGTCGCATCGTTGGCAAAAATCATGCACATCCGGCCCGAAACCCGGCCGATCGCGGTGATGATCCCGGCACCGGGGACTTCATCTCCGTACATCCCGTTCGCCGCCAGCTGGCCCACTTCGAGCAAGGGCGCCCCCGGATCGAGCAGGCGTTCGACGCGTTCGCGCGGGAGCAGCTTGCCGCGCGATACATGGCGCTCGCGGCTGCGTTCATCCCCGCCCAGCGCGGCCTTGGCCACGCGTTCGCGCAAGTCTGCAGCCAGCGCGCGGTTGTGGGCGGCGCGCGCCTGCGCCTGCGGATCGTCGGGGTTGAGACTGGTGGGGAGGACGGGGGCGCTCATCCCGCCGCTCCGATCAGTTCCCGCCCGATCAGCATCCGCCTGATCTCGTTGGTGCCCGCGCCGATGTCCAGCAGCTTGGCATCGCGCAGGAAGCGTTCGACCGGCCAATCCTTGGTATAGCCCGCCCCGCCCAGCGCCTGCACCGCCTCGCCCGCCGCGCGAAAGGCGTTTTCAGAGGCCAGGAGGATTGCGCCCGCCGCGTCGAACCGGGTGGTCTGTCCGGCATCGCAAGCCTTGGCTACGGCATAGACATAGGCCCGCGCCGATTGCATCGCGACATACATGTCTGCGACCTTGGCCTGCATCAGCTGGAATGTGCCGATCGGCTTGCCGAACTGCTTGCGTTCACGGACATAGGGGATGACCACGTCAAGACAGGCCTGGATGATCCCGATCTGCATCCCCGCCAGCACCACGCGTTCATAGTCCAGCCCGCTCATCAAGACGCCGACCCCGCCGTGGAGCGGGCCCATGACGTTTTCTTCGGGGACGAAGCAATCGTCGAACACCAGTTCGCAGGTCGGGCTGCCGCGCAGGCCCATCTTGTCGATCTTTTGCCCGATGCTGAACCCCGGCATGTCCTTTTCGATCAGGAAGGCGGTGATCCCCCGGCTGGCCGCTTCGGGCGCGGTTTTGGCATAGACCACCAGGGTATCGGCATAGGTGCCGTTGGTGATCCAGAACTTGGTGCCGTTGAGGCGAAAACCGCCCGGCACGCTATCGGCCTTCAGCTTCATCGAAACCACGTCGGATCCGGCCCCGGCCTCTGACATGGCAAGGCTGCCGACGTGTTCGCCGCTGATCAGTCTGGGCAGGTACTTTGCCTTCTGCTCTTCGTTACCCCAGCGGCGGATCTGGTTGACGCAGAGGTTGCTGTGCGCGCCATAGGACAGGCCTACCGCGCCGCTCGCCCGGCTGACTTCCTCCACCGCGATCACATGGTCAAGATAGCCCAGCCCCAGCCCGCCCCATTCCTCTTCCACCGTGATCCCATGCAGCCCCAGCGCGCCCATCGGTTCCCACAGTTCGCGGGGAAAACGGTCATTACGGTCGATCTCTGCCGCCAGCGGCATGATCTGTTCATCGGCAAAGCGCCCGGCCGCATCGCGGATCATCTGGGCGCTTTCGGTCAGGCCGAAATCGAAGTCTGGAGTGGCACGCATGGATAGTCCTCTGGCAGGGCAAGGCCCCGCGGCAAATGTCTGAATAACGCTCTTATGGCGGCAAAAATCCGCTTTGCCTATCGGTCCCGGGCGCACAGCTGTGGGCCGCGCAGCGCGCGCGGCAGGGCCTGTTGGCCGATCGAATTGCAGCGGGGGAAAGGTGGAGGCCCGAGCCGGAATCGAACCGGCGTAAACGGATTTGCAGTCCGGTGCGTAACCACTCCGCCATCGGGCCTCACCTGCGGCGAACCGCAGAGAAGCGCGCCACTAGCGGAGCACGCAGCGCCGCGCAACTTGAATCATGAGACTCTGGTGAAGTGGAGTTCGCGCCTGATTGGATCGCTGGTATCGAGCCGCACCCGCACCGGCGAGCCCGGCATGACCGCATGGGCATCGACCCGTGCCACCACCGGTTCATCGCACAGCTGGATCCGCGTGCCGTTCTGGCCAAGGTCGGTCACCACGGCGGCAAAGGTCTCGCCCTCGCGGCCGGCCAGCGTGGCGCATTCGGCCAGGTCGATCACCGCGCGGTCGATCTGGCTGGCGCGGGCGTCGGCCCTGGCCATGACGGCGGGCAGGCGCTGGAATGCCTCGGTCACTGCCACGGGGACCGGCTGTCCATTGGCGACGGCCAGAATCGCGCGCAGCACATAGCGGTCGGCCAGGCGGCGCAAGGGCGCGGTCATGTGGCAATAGGTTGCGGCCATGGCCGCGTGCCAGGGCTTCACGCCCGGCTGATAGGGCACATAGCTGGCCCCGTCCCCGGCCTTGCGGATCGCCAGCATGAAAGCCTGCGCGGCGGGCCGGGCGGGGTCGAGGCTGCGTTCGAACTGGTCCAGCGGCAGGTCCGCCGCCCAGTCCAACCCAAAGGCCTTGGCCGTAAAGCGCAGCCGCGCCACCGCGCTGGCATCGGGTCCGGCCATCACCCGGAACAGCCCCGTGCCCGCCGCATGGAGCGCATCGGCCACCGCCAGGTTGGTGGCGAGCGAAAGCGCGGCGTTCTGCACCTCGCTTTGCACCAGCGGGCGCAGACGCAGGGTGAAATGGCCCGCTGCATCGCGCTCCACTTCCTGTTCGGGCGGATCGATCCGGGCCGCGCCGCGCGCATCTTCCGCAGCGGCGATCCGGCGGGCGAGTTCATCGAACTGCGGCGCAACATCCTCGGCGCGGACGCTGTCATAGGCGAGCTTGGCCCGGCTGCGGATCAATGCGCGCTCAACCCCTTCCAGCCTGACCGCGCCGTCAGGGCCAACGCGGGTGGTGAACAGAAAGCACGGGCGCGGGCCATCGGGCAGCAGGCTGGCGGCCTGTTCGGCCAGCACCGGGGGATAGAGCCCGGCCTTGCCATCTGGCAGGTACATGGTTTCGCCGCGCAGCCAGGCTTCCTGATCGATCAGATCGCCATCATCCACGAACCACGGCACATCGGCGATGGCATAGTGCAGCAGCAAGTCTGCGCCCGCCGCTTCGATCGCGAAAGCCTGATCAAGGTCGGTCGATGTCGCGGGATCAAGCGTGACGAACGGCATCGCGGTGCGGACAACATGCGCGGCTGGCTCGCGCTGCGCCGCAGTTTCGGCAGCGGCCATAACCGCGGGAGGGAAGTGGGCCGGAACCTTGAACTGATCGCGGATCGCCGCCAGTCCTTCGCTCAGCAGACAATCGGGATCGCGCAAGCTCTTCATCAGACGTGGCTATACCGCCCGTCGCCCCTTGCCAAGCCGCACAGTCCTGCGCATTACCCGCCACCAGCGGCATTGACGCCGCCTTCCATCATTCTGTAAGCAATGCTTACAAATTACCATGCCCCCGTGTGGAGAGGAGCACGTCCAGCCATGAAGACCCGCGCCGCAGTTGCCTTTGCGCCCAAGACACCGCTCGAAATTGTCGAGCTTGATCTCGAAGGCCCCAAGGCGGGCGAAGTGCTGGTCGAAATCATGGCGACCGGCGTGTGCCACACCGATGCCTATACGCTTGACGGGTTCGACAGCGAAGGGATCTTCCCCTCGGTGCTCGGCCACGAAGGCGCCGGGATCGTGCGCGAGGTTGGCCCGGGCGTCACCTCGGTCAAGCCCGGCGATCACGTGATCCCGCTCTACACGCCGGAATGCGGCAAGTGCAAAACCTGCCTGTCGGGCAAGAGCAACCTGTGCACCGCGATCCGCGCCACCCAGGGCAAGGGGCTGATGCCCGATGGCACTTCGCGCTTCAGCTACAAGGGCCAGACCATCTATCACTACATGGGCTGCTCCACCTTCTCGAACTTCACCGTCCTGCCCGAAATCGCGGTCGCCAAGATCCGCGAGGACGCACCGTTCAAGACCAGCTGCTACATCGGCTGCGGGGTGACCACCGGGGTCGGCGCGGTGCTGAACACCGCCAAGGTCCAGCCGGGCGACAATGTTGCCGTGTTCGGGCTCGGCGGGATCGGGCTCAACGTGATCCAGGGGGCCAAGCTGGCCGGTGCGAAGGAGATCATCGGGGTCGATATCAACCCCGACCGTGAGGAATGGGGCCGCAAGTTCGGGATGACCCAGTTCCTCAACTCCAAGGGCATGAGCCGCGAGGACACCGTCGCCAAGGTGGTCGAAATGACCGATGGTGGCGCGGACTATACCTTTGATGCCACCGGCAACACCGAAGTGATGCGCACCGCGCTGGAAGCCTGCCACCGCGGCTGGGGCACCTCGATCATCATCGGCGTGGCCGAAGCGGGCAAGGAAATCGCCACCCGCCCGTTCCAGCTGGTCACCGGGCGCAACTGGCGCGGCACGGCGTTCGGCGGGGCCAAGGGCCGCACCGACGTGCCCAAGATCGTCGACATGTACATGACCGGCAAGATCCAGATCGATCCGATGATCACCCACGTGATGGGGCTGGAAGAAATCAACACCGCTTTCGATCTGATGCATGCGGGCCAGTCGATCCGCAGCGTCGTTGTGTTCTGAATCAGATAAACGGAGAGGAAATACCGATGTTTACCCATATGTTCCTGGGCAGCAACGACATGGATCGTTCGCGCGCATTCTATCAGGCTGCGCTGGCCCCGCTGGGCCGGGCGAATGTGATGCCGGCTGACCAGCCGCGCCTGATCTTCCCCTCGGAATCGAGCACCCTGATCGTCGGCCCGCCGGCAGATGGCCAGCCGGCCACCGCGTCCAACGGCTTCACCGTCGGCTTCGCCGCGCCGGATATGGCGGCGGTCGATGCCTTCCACGCCGCGGGTCTTGCCAATGGCGGCAGCGATGAAGGCGCGCCGGGCCACCGTCCGGGCGCTCCGGGCAAGGCCTATGGCGCGTACCTGCGCGATCCGGACGGGCACAAGCTCTGCGCGTTCTGCCAGATGCCTGACTGAGCGAGCCAAATGGAACAGGTCAGCACCAATCGCAGCCACGGCGGCGTGCAGGGGGTCTATACCCACCACAGCGCCGCCACCGGCACATCGATGACCTTCTCGGTCTTCGTGCCGGACCATGCACCGGGGGCAAAGCTGCCGGTGCTGTGGTATCTGTCGGGGCTGACCTGCACCCATGCCAACGTCACCGAAAAGGGGGAATTCCGCGCGGCCTGTGCCAAGGCCGGGGTGATCTTCGTCGCGCCGGATACCAGCCCGCGCGGCGATGACGTGTCCGATGATGAGGGCTATGATTTCGGCAAGGGCGCGGGCTTCTACGTCAACGCCACGCAGCAGCCCTGGGCCGCGAACTTCCGGATGCGCGACTATGTGGAGCAGGAACTGCCCGCGCTGATCGCAGCGGAATTTCCGATGGCTGATTTGGAGCGGCAAGGGATAACCGGCCATTCGATGGGCGGCCATGGCGCGCTGACCATCGGCCTTCGCAATCCCGATCGGTTCAAATCGGTCAGCGCCTTTTCGCCAATCGTCAGCCCGCTCAATTGCCCCTGGGGCGAAAAGGCGCTGGGCGGCTATCTCGGTCCGGACAAGACCACTTGGCGCGAATATGATGCCTGCGCGCTGATCGAGGACGGGGCGCGCCTGCCCGATCTGTTGGTCGATCAGGGCGATGCCGACAATTTCCTCCATGAACAGCTCAAGACCGGTCTGCTGGTGATGGCCTGCAAAAAGGCCGGAATTCCCGCAACGATCCGGATGCAGCCGGGTTACGACCATTCGTACTATTTCATCTCCAGCTTCATGGCCGAGCATGTCGCCTGGCATGCGGAGCGCCTGAAGGCGTGACCGCGCCGCGCCGCCTGGGGGCGGTGCTGGCGGGCGGCCAGTCATCGCGGTTCGGCAGCGACAAGGCGCTGGCCGTGCTGGAAGGCGCCAGCCTGATCGAGCGCGCGGTGACGCGGCTCAGCCCGTGGTGCGATGCCGTGGTGGTGGTGGGGCGGACCAGCGCTCCCGCCCCGGTCCTGCCCGATTGGCCTGCCCCCGGCATGGGCCCGCTCGGCGGAATCGCCGCCGCGCTGCGCCATGCCGAGGCGCAGGGTTTTGCCGAAGTGCTGACTGTCGGGGTCGATTGCCCCAACTTGCCCGATGACTTGCCCGCGCGGCTGGGTGCGGCTCCGGCGATGCTCGCCGCGCAGCCGGTGATCGGGCTATGGCCCGCGAGTGCGGCGGATGACGTCGCCGCGATTCTACAAGGGTCTGGCAAGCATTCGCTGCGCGCGCTGGCCGAGCGGATCGGCGCACGCGAGATTGCCCTGCCCAGCGATCCCGCCAATATCAACACCCCCGCGGACCTCGCGGAACTCGAACGGCGCACCCGCGCCTTGCCCGATGGAGACAGCAATGCCCGGCCTGCGTCCTGAGATCGACCCCCAGGGTCTGCTCGAATATTCGGTGGTCTTCACCGACCGTTCGCTCAACCACATGAGCCTGGCCTTCCAGCAGGTGATGCGCGAGATCCATGCCAGCCTGTGCGAAGTCTATGGCGCGGCGCGGGCGGTGGTGGTGCCGGGCGGCGGAACCTATGGCATGGAGGCGGTCGCGCGCCAACTTGCCAGTGGCAAGAAGGCCCTGGTGATCCGCAACGGCTTCTTCTCATACCGCTGGAGCCAGATTTTCGACATGGGCCGCATCCCGGCGGAAGAGATAGTGCTCAAGGCGCAGCGCCAGGCCGACGGGTCGTTCGCCCCGTTCCCGCTCGAACAGGCGATTGAACGGATCCGCAGCGAAAAGCCCGACGTGGTCTTTGCCCCGCATGTCGAAACCGCATCGGGCATGATCCTGCCCGATGCTTACCTGCGCGCCATTGCCGATGCGGTGCATGAACACGGCGGGCTGTTCGTGCTCGATTGCATCGCCTCGGGCTGCGTCTGGGTCGATATGCAGGCCTGCGGGGTCGATGTGCTGCTCTCCGCTCCGCAAAAGGGCTGGTCCTCGCAGCCCTGCGCCGGGCTGGTCATGCTGAACGATGCGGCGCTCGAACGGGTCCGCGCCGCGCAGTCGACCAGTTTTGCGGTCGATCTGGGCAAGTGGCTGGCGATCATGGAGGCCTACCTCGGCGGTGGCCACGCCTATCACGCGACCATGCCGACCGACGCACTGCGCGCGTTCCACCGTGCGATTGAGGATACCCGCGCCGCCGGGTTCGAGACCCTGCGCAAGGCTCAGTGGGAACAGGGCAATGCCGTGCGCGCCATGCTCGCCGCGCGCGGGGTCCGCTCGGTAGCGGCACAAGGCTTCACCGCGCCGGGCGTGGTTGTGAGCTTTACCGAGGATCCGGACGTCCAGAACGGCAAGAAATTCGCTGCCCAGGGCCTGCAAGTCGCCGCCGGGGTGCCGCTGATGGTGGACGAAGGGCCGGACTACAAGAGCTTCCGGATCGGGCTGTTCGGGCTCGACAAGCTGCTGGATGTGCCGGCCAGCCTGAAGCGGCTTGAAGCGGCGTTTGACGCGGTGTTTTGACGCGAAAGGGTAACACGGACTTTCGGCAATTTCCGATTTTCCTACACGCCGCCTTCCTGTCAAACTCCACCCGGCCCGCGCGAATCGCGCCGGGCCTCTTTGACATCGTCGATCTGGGGATGGCGCGGTAAATTCGCCCGCGTTCCGGCCCGTGCGAACCGGGCAAACCGGTAAATACGGAAAGTCACACGCCTCTGTGACTTTCCGCTCCCGATATTCGGTATTTACCTGCGTTGTTTCAATATGTTAAACAGACAAACCCGATCCAGAACAGGACGCTTTTCACCCCCCGTTCTGTGTCTACTCAGTCTGCCCAAACGGCCCCTCCGGCTTAGGGGTCGACGAACACCGCCGGGCGCTTTTCCATCTGGCTCATCACCGCCTCGATCTGGTTCTTCGAACCGATCAGCGCCTGCTGCTCGATGCTCTCAGCCATCAGGATCTCGTCGGTCGAGGCGTGGAGGTAGGCACCGAACAGGCGCTTGGCGGCGCGCTGGGCCTGGGGGTTGCGATTGGCGATCTCGGCGGCCATCGCCGTGGCGCGGGCAACGGGATTGGCGTCGACCATGGTGGCAAAGCCGTATTCCAGGGCCTGCTCGCCAGTGAACTCACGGTTGGTATAAGTCAGCTCGCGCAGCACATCGTCACGCACCGTGCCGCGCCACAGGGCGTAACCGGCCATGTCGGGGACCAGCCCCCACTTCATTTCCATCACCGCCAGCCGCGCGGCGGGATCGACCACGCGGATGTCCGCGCCGCTGGCGATCTGCAGCCCGCCGCCAAAGCAGACCCCGTGGACCGCGGCGATCACCGGGACCGGCAGCTTGCGCCACTGCATCGCCACTTGCTGGGGCTGGTTGGCATTGCCGTGGGTGCGGTCGGTCAGCGGGTTCTCGCGGTGGCGGCCGGTCTGGGCCATGCTGCCCATGTCGAGCCCGGCGCAAAAGCTGCGCCCTTCGCCCGCCAGCACTACGCAGCGCAGCCCCGGCATGTCATACAGCGCGCGGCCTGCATCGAGCAGCGCGGCGAACATGTCGGGATCCAGCGCGTTCATCTTGTCCGACCGGATCAGCCGGACCTGGGCTACGCCGTTCGGCTCCATGGTGATGGCAACGCGGTTATTGGGCTTCAGCTCATAATGCATGGCGCGGTTCAGCTCCCGGTCTGGTTGTTTCCTGTTCTGCCGGTTCCTCGCCGATACGCAGGTGGGCGTCCAGTGCCAATTTGCCCTGGGCCGGGGGCAGGGGCAGGGCCGGACCCTGTCCCAGGGCAAGGCGATAGGCACCGTCGGGCAAGGTCTCGATCAGTCCGTCGAGCCCGGCCAGCCGCAGCTTGCCGCGCAGGCGGCTGACGTGGACCGCCAGGCTGTTGGTTTCCGGCCGGAATTCAAGGCGCCAGACATCGCGCAGCAGCACATCGGCGGCAACCGGCCTGCCCGGCTCGTCCGAAAGCCGCCAGACCAGCGCAAATTCGCGCGGGTGCAGGGCCAGCGACCGCCCGGCGACCGTGCCGTCGCGGGCCAGCAGGTCAAGCCGCAGCTGGCCCAACTGGCGGTAGCGCGGCAGGGCTCCGGCCTGGCGGATGCGCAGCAGGGCGCGTTCCTCCAGCTCTTCGATCCCGGCGGTCGGGGGCAGGGCATCGCCAAACCCCAGCCGTAGTAGCCGCGCCCGTTCCGCGCTGTCGGCCACGCCCAGCATGATCACCCGCACCCGGCGGCGCGGGGCACAGCCGGTCAGCGCCAGCCATTCGGCAAAGGACAGGCCAGTCGGGGTTACCAGCAGCGGGTGCAGTTCATCGTCGCCCGTCGCGCGGACGCATTCGGTCAGCCGCCAGCCGAGCCGGCGCAGATCCCAGGCGGCAGGGATCGGCCCCACCGCCAACCATTCGAACCGCCGCAAGAGGCCCCCTTGTGCTCACCACAAATGGATAAGCAGGCTGCACGGTTTACCATTTGCTGCAAGCAAGTTCGTAGCAAGCAGAGCGGCTTGTGCGAAATTGCCGGAACTGTCCTAGGCCGCCGAGCTGTTGACCCCCATGCTGGCGAGGTACTTGCGGATGTTGCGGGCGGCCTGGCGCAGGCGCTGTTCGTTTTCGACCATGGCGATCCGGACAAAGCCTTCACCCTCCTCGCCGTAACCAACCCCGGGGGCGACGGCCACTTCGGCGTGGGTCAGCAGCTGCTTGGAGAATTCCAGGCTGCCCATGTCCTTCAGCGCCGGGGGCAGCGGTGCCCAAGCGAACATCGAGGCCTTGGGGCTGGGAATGTCCCACCCGGCCCGGCCAAAGCTTTCGACCAGCACATCGCGGCGCTTCTGATAAAGCTCGCGGTTCTTCTCGACAATGTCCTGCGGCCCGTTGAGCGCGGCGCAGGCGGCGGCCTGGATCGGGGTGAAGGCGCCGTAGTCAAGGTAGCTTTTGACCCGCTTGAGCGCCGCGATCAGCCGCTGGTTACCGACCGCAAAGCCAACCCGCCAGCCGGCCATCGAGAAGGTCTTGGACATCGAGGTGAATTCCACCGCCACGTCCTTGGCCCCCGGCACCTGCAGGATCGACGGGGTCGGATTGCCATCGAAGTACAGCTCTGAATAGGCGAGGTCCGACAGCACCCAGACCTTGTTCTCCTTGGCCCAGGCGACCAGCCGTTCGTAGAAGGCCAGATCGACCGTCTCGGCCGTGGGGTTCGACGGGTAGTTGACGATCAGGATCGACGGGCGCGGCACGGTGAAGGCCATGGCCCGGTCCAGCGCGGCAAAATAGGCTTCGTCCGGCGTGGTCGGGACCGAACGAATCGTCGCCCCGGCGATGATGAAGCCAAAGGTGTGGATCGGGTAGCTGGGGTTGGGGGCCAGCACCACATCGCCCGGCGCGGTGATCGCGGTTGCAAGGCTGGCAAGCCCTTCCTTGCTGCCCATGGTCATCACAACTTCGGTTTCGGGATCGAGATCGACCCCGAAGCGGCGGGCATAATAATTGGCCTGAGCCTTGCGGATCCCGGGGATCCCGGAACTGGCCGAATAGCCATGCGCATTTGGCTTTTGCGCCACTTCGCACAGCTTGTCGATCACATGGCTCGGCGGGGGCAGATCGGGGTTGCCCATCCCCAGGTCGATGATGTCCTTGCCTGCCGCACGTGCCGCAGCCCGCATGCCGTTGACTTCGGCGATGACATAGGGCGGCAGTCGCTTGATGCGGTAGAATTCCTCGGACATTGGACCTTTCCAGTTGCGCCGGAATTGGCGCTGCCCGGTCCTTATCAGGCTTTTACCGGAAAGCCACCCGTGCGTTTCAGCCACAGCGCAGTCAGCAGCACCGGCAAGCCCCAGGCGGCCCATGCATCGCAGGCATAGAACCAGGTGTAATGGCGGTACGAACCGAAAATCGCGAACAGCGCGAGATAGACCCGGAAAAACACCGCCCCGCTGGTCGCCGCCGCCATCAGCAGCATGCAGGCGCGGTGCGCGGCGCGGTTGCCGCGGCGGATGGATCGCAGCCCCAACCCCAGCAGCACCAGCCACAGCGCCCCTTGCGCCGAAAAGCCCAGTGCGGAACCGATCGTCACCGGCTGAACCCAGGCGACCGGAAAGGCGGTGATCCCGGCCAGCGCCACATCCAGCGCCGCCAGCCGCGCCACGGGCTTGTGCCAGCGTGGACGACTGCTCAGCAGCAAGGCAGCGGGCACCAGCAGCAGCGCCAGCCCGCCGGTGACCATATGAACCGGAAAGATCACCGGCAGCAGCTCTGCCTTGATCAGCAGTTCTTCGGGGAAATCGTCGATCACCAGGGGTGCTCGCAAGGCTTTGAGCGCGGTGACTATTACAAAGGCGGTCAATGCTGCTAGGATACCCCAACGAAGCAGCCGCGCAGGAATCGCGCTAACCGGTGTCGGCCCTGAACTGGAGGATGACATGATGCCCTTATTCCACCGTCTGGCCCGTCTGTCGATTGCCACCCTGGCCCTGGCGGGCAGCGTGGCTCAGGCCCAGCCCGCCCCGACCAGCCCTTATTTCGGGCGCTGGACCACGACCGAACCGAACCGCGCCTTTACCGTGCGCGGGCGCGACTACCGGATGATCGATGTGGCCCCCTGCGGCAAGGATTTCTGCGGGGTCAGCGTGGGGGACAAGGGGGTCTGCGGGCCGGTGCTGTTCCGGTTCCTGTCCAAACATCTCGATGGCCAGGACCAGCCGCTGCGCGGCCACGGCAAATGGGGCAAAGAGCGCAAGAACGTGGTGATCTACCATTACGACAACGATCCGGCGGATGGCGGCAAGCAGCTCGAACTGTACCTTGGCAAGGGGTACGACTTTGGCGAGCGCTCTGACAATATGCCCAGCTTCCATTCGGTCTATCAGCCCAAGGGCAAGGCCGTGTGCAAGGCCCGCTGATCCGCACCGGTACGTGGCGGGGAGGAGAGGACCCGAAACTGCAACATGCCGGGCCTAAGTGCCCGGCCAACGGAGTCCTTTGATGGCTGACAAGACTGATCCTGCCGACCTCGCCTCTGCCTTTACCGGAATGCTTACCCAGCAGGCCGAAATGGCGCAGCAGCTGTTCGCCAAGTTCGCCCCCGAAGTGGCTGGCGCGGGCGACGGCCAGGCCATGGGCGACATGACCCAGTGGGCCAGTGTCGCCCAGCGTCTGCAGGCGATGTGGAGCGAGTTCCAGTCCGGCCAGGCGGCAGACATGGCGGGCAAGCTGCCCGGCCTGCTGTTTGCCGATCCCGGCAACTTCGCCGGGATCATGCAGGGCTGGCTCAAGGCCTTGCCGCTGTCCTCACCGGAAACCCAGCAGCGGATGTGGCAGGACAGTCTGGCACTGTGGGAAGGGGTGCTGGGCCAGTACGGGATCGGCCCGCGCGCGCATGAAAAGGGCGAAGGCGGAATCCAGTTGCCGCGCAAGGACCGCCGCTTTGCCGATCCGAAATGGCGCGACCAGCCGTTCTTCGCGCTGGTTCACCAGACCTACCTGCTGCTGGCCGAACAGGTGCTGGCCATGGCCGAACAGGCCGAAACCGGCGATCCGGCACGGACCGAACAGCTGAAGTTCGCTGCCCGCACGCTGATCGAAATGCTCAGCCCGGCGCATTTCCCGATGACCAACCCGCTGGTGGTCGAAAAGACCATGGCAACGCGGGGTGAGAATCTGGTCAAGGGGATGGAGCACCTGCTCGCTGACTTGAAAAAGGGCCAGCTGACCCACGTTGATCCGCAGGCGTTCCGGGTGGGCGAGAATATCGCCACCACCCCGGGCAAGGTGGTGCGGCAGACCCCGCTGTATCAGCTGATCCAGTACAGCCCGACCACCGAAAGTGTGCTGGAAGTGCCGCTGGTGATCTTTCCGCCGTGGATCAACCGGTTCTACATTCTCGATCTCAGCCCGGAAAAAAGCTTCATCCGCTGGGCGGTGGAACAGGGCATCACCGTGTTCGTGGTCTCATGGAAGTCGGCGGACGAGAGCATGGCAGAGCTGGTCTGGGACGATTACATCCGCGCCCAGATCGACGCGATCGACGCGGTGCGCGAACGGCTGGGGGTCAAGAGCGTCCACACCATCGGTTATTGCGTCGCCGGCACCACGCTCGCCGCAACGCTTGCGCTGCTGGCGCGGCGCGGCGAGGCGGACAAGGTCAAGAGCGCGACCTTCTTTACCGCTCAGGTCGATTTCGAACAGTCGGGCGAGCTCAAGGTGTTCATCGACGATCAGCAGCTTGACGCGCTGGGCAAGCTTTCGGCGCAGACCGGCTTTCTTGACGGGCGCTATATGGCTGCGACCTTCAACCTGCTGCGCGGCAATGACCTGATCTGGAACTATGTGGTCAAGAACTACCTGCTGGGCGAGGACTATCCGGCGTTCGACCTGCTGCACTGGAACGGCGATGTCACCAACCTCCCGGCCAAGTGGCACATGTCGTACCTGAAAGACCTGTATCGCGACAACAAGCTGGTGGTGCCCGACGCAATCAGCGCGGATGGCACGCCGATCGACCTGACCCGGATCGAAACCCCGGCCTATATCCAGGCCGGGCGTGAGGACCATATTGCCCCGGCGGCGAGCGTCTGGCGGCTGACCCGGCACTTGCGCGGGCCGTGGACCTTTTTGCTGGCGGGATCGGGCCATATCGCCGGGGTGGTCAATCCGCCGTCGGCCAAGAAGTACCAGTACTGGACCAACGCGGGCCCCGCCGAAACGCTGGAGCAGTTCGTGGCCGGGGCCACCGAGACTCCGGGCAGCTGGTGGCCGCACTGGCTTGAATGGCTGCACGGCCAGGACCAAGCTGTAGTGCCCGTGAAGGGCACGCGCGTGCCAGGCGGGAAAGGCGATACGGTGGTGGAAGAGGCCCCAGGGAGCTACGTCAAATCGCGGTAAAGTGCTGAAAATCAGGATCATTCAGCGATTTATGCTGCACTGCACAAAAATTCCTTGACTTCGCGAGCGCAATAACTATTTTGTGCACTGCAACATGACCTGTGCCGATGGTCGGCGCGGGCCTCGCGAAGGATATGGACGATGGCTGAAGCCACCGAAACCAAGATGGACCAGGCGCTGGCCGACGTTGTCGCGGAAAAAGCCTATGCCGAAGCCGCTGCTGCGGTTGAAGCGAAGCCTGCCAAGGCTGCTCCTGCCAAGAAAAAGGCTGCTCCGGCGAAGAAGGCCGTGGTTGCCACGAAGACTGTCGCGGCCAAGCCCGCCAAGGCGGCTGTGAAGCGCAAGGCTGCCAAGCCTGCCGCAAAGAAGACCGTGAAGGCTGCCGCGTTCAACCCGGCCGCCAAGACCACCTCCATCTCGCAGATCAAGGACACCATCATGACCAAGACCCAGAACGTCGCCGACGATTTCACCGCCAAGGCGCAGGAAGTTTTCACCGAAGCCCAGGGCCGCGCCAAGGCTGCCTATGAAAAGGGCACCGCGCTGTTCGCCGATGCCGGCGAATTCAGCAAGGGCAACGTCGAAGCGATCGTCGAATCGGGCAAGGTGCTCGCCGCCGGTCTCCAGACCCTCGGCAAGGACTATGTCGCCGAAGCCAAGACCGCGCTGGAAACCGTCCAGGCCGACGTCAAGGAACTGGCCGCGGTGAAGAGCCCGACCGATTTCTTCAAGCTGCAGGGCGAAATCCTGCGTCGCAACTTTGACGCCGCCGTGGCTTCGGGTTCGAAGCATTCGGAAATGATGGTCAAGCTGGCCAACGACAGCTTCGCCCCGATCTCGACCCGCGTCGCCCAGGCGATCGAAAAGGTCAAGCAGGCCGCCTAAGGGCGCGCCGCTCCTCGCGGGTACCGGCGCTTCCTCTCCACGCCGGTCTCGCGAGTTCCCATCCGGGCCGGTCAGTCACTGCGACTGACCGGCCCGTTTGGCTTTTTGCAACACCTGTGCTGCACAGCACTTGTCCAAGTGCCCCCAAATGCGATATTTTAGCCCGATGCCGATTGACCGCCTGATTGCCCAAGCACCCATCCGCGCCGCGGAGGAGGACGATTCTGCCGGAAACGGCGGGGGGCAGAACCAGATCGGGATCGCCACCAAGACCCGTGCGAAGCCCAAGAAGCCTAGCCAGTTCAAGGTCTTGATGCTGAATGACGATTACACGCCGATGGAATTCGTTGTGATGTGCCTGAAGCGGTTCTTCAATATGGATCTGGAACAGGCGACCCGGGTGATGCTGCACGTCCACCAGAAGGGCGTGGGGGTCTGCGGGATCTTTCCCTATGAAATCGCCGAAACCAAGGTCAACCAGGTGATGGATTTCGCCAAGCAGAACCAGCACCCGCTGCAATGTACGCTGGAAAAGGCCTAAATACGCGCCAGCGCCGCGCGCAGCGCTGAATAGTGCGAACAGCCCGGCAGAATTTCCAGCACTGATCCCGGCAGGGCCGCATGCAGTGCCCGGCCCATCGCGGGCGGGGTCCAGTTATCCTGATCGCCTTGCCAGATCGTCACCGGCACCGTGACCCCCGCCAGATCACCGCGCCAATCGGCGACATAGGCCAGCACCTCGCGCCGGAACCCGCCGGGAATGGAGCCGAGGCCTGCGCGCAGCACTTCCGCCATCCCTTCGACAAATGCCGCGTCAGCCAGCAAGGCTCGGTCACCGCCCTGCGCCGTGGCGAACAGGCGGTGCAACAGGAAATACGGCGCGCGGCGGGCCAGCAGGCTCTGCACGCGCACCACCAGGCCGAACAGCCGGGGGTGGCAGGCCGCGAGGCGAAAGATCGGGCCGCCCGCCATGTCTGGCAGGAACTGCCCCAGTTGCAAAGGCGCTGCGGGCGAAATCAGATGCAGCGCGCGCACCCCCGCGCCCATCCGCGCGGCCACTTGCAGCGCCGCAAAGGCCCCGGCGGAAAAACCGATCAGGCAGACCCCGTCCGGAAATTGCGTGGTCAGCGCGGCGGCAATGGCATCGAATGTCAGGTCCGGATCATTGCGATCCGCCAGCCAGGCCGCATTGGCCAAAGCGGGCGGCGCGTTGGCGGCCCATTCCCCCGGCCCACCCGGCATCCCGTGGCAATAGGCGAGGGGCAAGGGCGCCTCGGTCATTGCCGCAAGGCTGTCACCAGAGCGCGGGCGGCGCGGGTCACGTCGTCCCAGGTGTATTCGAAGTTCTCCTCGCCGCCGTAATAGGGATCGGCCACCGCCGCCCCCTCGCGTCCCTTGACCAGATCGAGCAGCAGCATGGGCCGGGTTGGCGCATTGGCCGGAACGATTGCCCGGGCATTCGCCAGGTTGGCGTGATCCATCACCAGCACATGGCTGAAGCGGTGGAAGTCTTCCGCCACCAGTTGCCGCCCGCGCAAGTGCCCGATTTCCACCCCATGCGCCCGCGCAGTCTGTACCGCGCGCGGATCAGGAGGCTCACCCACGTGGTAATCCGCGGTTCCAGCGGAATCGCAGGTCACGCGCAGCCCCGCACGCTCAGCCTCGGCGCGAAACGCCCCTTCGGCCATGGGGGAGCGGCAGATGTTGCCAAGGCACACAAACAGCACCGCCGGATCAGTCATCCTGATCACCATAGCGCTCCATCCGGAACGCGGCCTTAAGGTAATCCTCCGCCGCCGCCTTGAGCTGCGGTTCCTTGGCAAAGGCTTCGGCCGGCAGCGGAGCCACGCCCAGCGCGTCCATCAGCGTCCACAGCGCAAACTTGCGGCTGGGTTCGCGTTCCACGCCAAAGCCGATCCCCAGCCGTTCCAGGCCGCGCTCATATTCGGCCTCGGTCAGCGTGCCGGGATCGTCCGTGCCGAAAAAGTGGTGGATCAGCGCGTCGAGGTCCATCAGAGCCAGCCCAGTGCCTGCGCGGCCCACAGCGCGCCGCCGCCCGCCAGTCCGGCCAGCACATAGCCCAGCCAGCCATTGCCCTTGCGCCGGTTCCACACCAGCTCAACTTCCGGCAGCGGCGGCGCATCGGGCGCGCCGCCCTTGGGCGGGAACTTTTCCTCAATCCGGCGGACCAGATCGGGCAATCCCAGCAGGGTCTGCGCGTCCTTGCGCAGCCGGTCGGCAATCGCGGCCTCGGGCCCCAGCTCGTCACGGATCCATTCGCGCACGAAGGGCGCGGCAACATCCCACATGTTGATTTGCGGGTTGAGCTGGGTCGCCAGCCCTTCAACCATCACCATGGTCTTTTGCAGCAGCAGCAGGTGTGGCTGGGTCTGCATGTCGAATTCGCGGGTGATCGCGAACAGCGAATCGAGCATCTGCCCGACTGACAGCTCGCTCACCGGGCGCCCGCGCGTCGGCTCGCCCACGGCGCGCAGCGCGGTGGCGAATTCATCGACCGAGTGATAGCTCGGCACGTATTGCGCTTCGAAATGGATTTCGGCGACGCGGCGGTAATTGCCGGTGGTCAGGCCATAGAGGATTTCCGCCAGCCACAGCCGCGCGCGCCGGTCGATCCGGCCCATGATCCCGAAATCGATCGCGGCGATCGTGCCATCGGCCTGAACGAACAGGTTGCCCTGGTGCATGTCGGCATGAAAATAGCCCAGGCTGATCGCCTGCTTGAGGAAGGTCAGCACCAGCCGCTCGCCCAGCGCGGGCAGATCGTGCCCGGCGGCGCGCAGGGCCTCGGTTTCGCTGATCTTGATCCCGTCGATCCAGTCGACCGTCATCACCCGGCCATTGGTGCGGTCCCAATCGATCCCCGGCACACGGTAGCCAGCTTCGGCCTGCATCCTGTCGGCCAGTTCCGAGGCAGAGGCCGCCTCGCGCCGCAGGTCCAGCTCGCGCAGGGTCCAGCGCTTGAAATTGGCGATTACCAGCCGCGGGCGCAGCCGCGCCGGTTCGCCGCCCAGCGCCTCGACATGGGCAGCGGCCCATTCATAGGTCTGGATATCCGCGCCAAACTTCTCGCGGATGCCGGGGCGCAGCACCTTGACCGCCACGGTGCGGCCATCGGTGGTCACCGCGCGGTGTACCTGCGCGATCGAGGCGGCGCCGACGGGCTGTTCCTCGATGCTGGCGAACAGGCTTTCGACCGGCCTGGCAAAACTCGCCTCGATCTCGCGCCGGATCGCGGCGAAAGGCACGGGTGGCAGGCTGTCCTGCAGCAACAGCAGGTTGCTGGCTGCGCTATCGCCGACGATGTCTGGTCGGGTGGCCAGCGTCTGGCCCAGCTTGATCGCTGCGGGACCGATCGCCTGAAACGCCCCGGCATAGTCCGGCTCGCGCGGCTGGAATGTGCCGAACCGGGCCAGCCGCACCAGCCGCCGGATCTGCGGCGGGGTATTGGGATCACGCTCAATCCCGCGCAGCGCGCCATGCCGCGCCAGCGTGCGGCCCCAGCTGAGCAGCCGCAATATATGCGTGCTGGGCCGGGTCAAATTTTCCAGCCGCTGTGAATGGCCACCAGCCCGCCCAGAATCGGTTCGACGCGGGTGTTCACAAAGCCCGCGGTGCGGATCATCTTTTCGAATTCGGGCATGGTCGGGAACCGGCGGATCGATTCGATCAGATAGCGATACGAATCCGCATCCCCCGCAATCGCCTGTCCGATCCGGGGCACCAGCTGGTGCGAATAGAAATCATAGGCTTCCTTGAAGCCCGGCCATTCGGTGGTCGAAAATTCAAGGCAATAGAACCGCCCGCCATGCTTGAGCACGCGGTAGGCTTCGGCCAGCGCCTTATCGATCCGGGTGACATTCCGGATCCCGAAAGCGATGGTATAGGCATCGAAGAACCGCGCGGGAAAGCTCAGCTCCTCGGCGTTCTGGCGCGACCAGACCAGGCTGTCGAGCCCGCGATCCCCACCTTCCTGTATCTTCTTGAGCGCGCGTTCGATGCCCACGTCCAGCATGTCCTGATTGATGTCGCTGACCGTGATCAGCGCGCCTTTGGCAGCCATGCGGAACGCGATGTCGCCGGTGCCGCCAGCCATATCCAGGATTTGTTCGTGCGGCTGGGGGCGAACCCGCCGCACGAACTTGTCCTTCCACAGCCGGTGCATGCCGGCCGACATGGCATCGTTCATCACGTCATATTTTTTGGCGACGCTGGAAAAGACTTCGCCGACGCGCTCGGTCTTCTCCTCGGGAGAGACCTCTTCGTAGCCGAAAGATACTGTGTTCTTCATGCCGCGCGCCTTAGCGAAGCGCGCGGCTGGGTGCCACTTCTTTCCGCCTGACGGCGGTGCGGAAAAGCCATCCGGCCAGGCCAGGCTGATCGCGGAGGCGATCAGCGAAGCCGACACAATTACGCGGCGGCGGGCGGCGGGAACATGAAGGGGGCGAGGTGGGCGAGGAAGTCCTGCTTGCCGAGGTCAACGCCATTCGCGCGCAGGATCGCGTAAGTCATGCTGGCGTGGAAGTAGAAGTTCGGCAGCGCGAATCCGGTCAGGAAATTGTGCCCGTCAAACCGGATGCCCGCGCCGTTGGGGAACGTGATCACCACTTCCCGGGTGATCCCGGCGTCATAGGCAGCCGCATCGGCGCTCTGCAGGAAGGCGATTGTCTTGTCGCAGCGGGCCTGAAGCTCGGCAAAGGTGGTTTCGGTATCGGGCATGGCAGGTGCATCGACCCCGGTCAGCCGTGCTGCAGCGCCTTTGGCCGCGTCCGATGCGATCTGGATCTGGCGGGCGAGCGGAAACATGTCCGGCGCCAGCCGCGCTTCGATCAACTCGCTCTCGCTCTTTTGCGCGGCGGCCTTGTCCAGCCAGTTCTTGATGTTGGTCAGCATGGCGATGAACGCGGGCACGCTGGACTGATAGGGTGAGGCGGACATGTTTGTTTCTCCCGGGGATGGTTGGTTGTGCGGTGCCGGGTCTAGCCACGCCGACGATTGGTTGCAATTCGAAACTTTGATTGTCTGTGCCCTTCCCGGAAAGGGAACAGCCCTTGTTGCGGCCAATGGACAAGCGATGCTTCGCACCCTACCTCCCCTCCATGCCGGAGCTTCCCGAAGTCGAAACCACCGTGCGCGGTCTGGCGCGTTATCTGGAAGGCGCGCAAGTGGTGCGGGTTGAACAGCGCCGTGCCGATCTGCGGCGGCCGTTTCCGGACGGGCTGGTGCAGCAACTGACCGGGGCCACGGTTATCGGACTGGGGCGGCGGGCCAAATACGGCCTGATCCATACGAATCGCGCGCAGACCATGGTGTTCCACCTTGGCATGTCGGGGCGCTGGCGAATCGAGCCGGAGGAATTGGGGCCGCACGATCATCTGGTGCTGGAAACCGGGGCCGGGCACCGCCTGTCGCTGTGCGATCCGCGCCGCTTCGGCTCGGTCGATCTGCTCGACAGCGCGTCGCTGAACGCCTGGCCGCAATTCGCAGCGATGGGGCCGGAGCCGCTGGGGGACGAACTGACCGCGGCGCATCTGGCCGCCGCGCTGGCCGGGCGCAGCGCCGCGATCAAGCTGATGCTGCTCGATCAGCGGATCGTTGCCGGGCTGGGCAACATCTACGTCTGCGAGGCGCTGTTTCGCGCGCGCATCGATCCGCGCAAGGCTGCGGGCCGCGTTTCCCACCCGGCGCTGGGACGACTGGTTCCCGCGATCAAGGCGGTGATTGCCGAAGCAATTGCGGCGGGTGGATCGACCCTGCGCGACTATGCCCAGCCCGATGGTCAGCTTGGCTACTTCTCCAAGCAGTTCGATGTCTATGACCGCACCGACCAGCCCTGCACCGCCTGCGGTGCGCCGATCCGGCGCTTTGCCCAGGGCGGACGGAGCACCTGGCATTGCGCGAAGTGCCAGAAATAGCGGGATCGCTTGACGATTCGGATGACGCTCGCTAAGGGCCGCGCTTCCTGCGGGGACGGCTTTGGTCGATTCTCCGCGTTTTGCACGAGATTCAACAGATAGGGCTGCACCGAGTCAGCCGAACGAAGGACGAAAATGGCCAATACGCCGCAAGCCAAGAAGCGCATCCGCCGCAACGAACGTCGCGCCGAAATCAACGGCAACCGCCTCGGTCGCATTCGTACTTTCGTCAAGAAGGTCGAAGCTGCGCTGGCCGGTGGTGACAAGACTGCGGCCGCTGACGCCCTCAAGGCTGCCCAGCCGGAACTGGCGCGCGGCGTGGCGCGCGGCGTGCTGCACAAGAACACTGCGTCGCGCAAGCTGTCGCGTCTGACCAAGCGCGTCGCCGCGCTCTGATTCGCGAATCGGCGGGGCGAGCCGGCCCTTGCTGTGGAACGAAATCCGAACAAGGCCGGTGGGTTTCCCGCCGGCCTTTTCTGTTGCGCGCTGCAACGGAAATGCTGCGTTGCACTAAGGTGATGGAATCCCGCGATTCGCATAGGGCGCGCGAAAAAAAGCCATGCCTAACAGGCTGTTAGTCATAGCCATGGGATTCTCCCCGCGAACCCAGTGTCAAGGCCAATTATTTCAGTTTATTTACGCCTCGGCGCTTGCCCTCAGCCGCCACTGGTCCATAAAACCGGAATTGCCCGTGGCGCTTTCTGCCCGGGCATCACTGAACAAATTCGAAGTGTCGTCCAACCGCTTTTCGGGGGTCGGTTGGTTCTGTGCCCGGGCCGAAATGCCCCGGCATAGGTGGGTGTGGTATTTATTTTGGGGGCGTACCGGGTGACTGGGACGGGTACGGGCGGGCTGCGCGGAAATGCGCCTGCCGACAACAGGACTGAGCGCGAGCGCATGATGGAAGAACAGGAAGCGCTCGATCTCGCGGCAGACTGGGCCGACATCAGCCAGGGGCTCCGCAAGGACCTCGGCCAGCAGCTCCACAGCCAGTGGATCAAGCCGGTCCAGCTGGGCAGCTTCTGCAAGGAGACGGGCACGCTCGATCTCTATCTGCCGACCGAATTTTCCGCCAACTGGGTGTCCGATCGCTTTGCCGACCGGCTCTCGCTGGCCTGGAAGATCGCGCGGCCGGATGTGCGGCATGTGCGGATCTCGGTCTTGCCGGGACGCCGCGCCATGCCGGGTCTGCGGCTGGGCGGGGAAGAGCGCGGACGGCGCGGATCGAGCGACAATGGCATGGGCTCGCAGCCCGGCGATGCGCTTGGCCTGGGCGCGGCAGAGCTTGGCTCGCTGGGGCAGACTTCGATCGGGCTCGATCCTTCACTGACCTTCCAGAGCTTCGTCACCGGCGCGGCCAATGTGCTGGCCAGCAACGCCGCCCAGCGTATGGCGGCGACCGAGACCCCGCAGTTCGCCCCGCTCTATCTCAAGGCGGCGACCGGGCAGGGCAAGACCCACCTGCTCCACGCGATCGGCCACGCCTATCTGGCGAGCCACCCGCGGGCGCGGATCTTCTATTGTTCGGCTGAACGCTTCATGGTCGAATTCGTCCAGGCGCTGCGGCAGAACCAGACGATCGAGTTCAAGGCGCGGCTGCGCGGGTTTGACCTGCTGCTGGTGGACGACATCCAGTTCATCATCGGCAAGGCCTCTGCCCAGGAAGAACTGCTCTACACGATCGATGCGCTGCTCGCCGAAGGCAAGCGGCTGGTCTTCGCCGCGGACCGCGCGCCCCAGGCGCTCGACGGGGTGGAACAGCGCCTGCTCAGCCGGCTTTCGATGGGCCTCGTCGCCGATATGCAGCCCGCCGACATCGAGCTGCGCCGCGCGATCCTCGAACACCGCCTCGCCCGTTTCTCGCCGACGCATGTCCCGGCGGACGTGGTCGAATTCCTCGCCCGCACGATCAACCGCAACGTGCGTGAACTGGTCGGCGGGCTCAACAAGCTGATCGCCTATGCCCAGCTGACCGGCCAGGCCGTGTCGCTGCAGCTGGCCGAGGAGCAGCTGACCGACATCCTCTCCGCCAACCGCCGCCGGATCACGATCGACGAGATCCAGCGCACCGTCTGCCAGTTCTACCGGGTCGACCGGACCGAAATGGCCAGCAAGCGCCGCGCCCGCGCGGTGGTGCGTCCGCGCCAGGTGGCGATGTACCTCGCCAAGGTGCTGACCCCGCGCAGCTACCCCGAAATCGGCCGCAAGTTCGGCGGGCGGGACCACTCGACGGTGATCCATGCCGTCCGCCTGATCGAGGATCTGCGGACCCGCGACGCCGACATGGACGGTGACGTCCGCAGCCTGCTGCGCCAGCTGGAAAGCTGAGGCGGAGCGGGGGCCTTACCCGCGCTTCGGGCTGGTTCCGAGGCGCGTGGAGGCCACTTGCGGGGACATCAGGCACCAGCCAGCAACCAAGCCCCTGCCGCGACTCGCGCATTTGCGTGAGTGGCGGGGGTTTAGTTGATGAAACCCATGCGCGGCGCGTTCATTGGCAGAACGATAATGCCGGGGTTCCTGTTCTTCACGTTTCAAAGAGCAGATGAGACCATAACAGGTTCGAACCCTGTAGGAAAATGGCACTCTGCTGAGTGATACAACCTGGCGCCTGCTATCGGCAGGGCCGTTCAAACCGAATCCAGCACGTAGCCCAGCGAGCGCACCGTGCGGAGCACTTCCGGCACGCCATGCGCGGCAAGAGCGCGGCGGAGGCGGCCGATCCAGACGTCGACGGTGCGGTCGTCGATTTCCTCGCTGTCCTTGCCGATCCGTTCGATCAGCGCGGCGCGGCTGAACACCTGGTCGGGGTGTTCGATGAAAAAGGCCAGCAGGCGGAACTCATTGGGGCGCAGCGGCACCGGAAAACCGCGAAAGCGGGCCTGGTGGGCGGTCAGATCGAGCACCAGTTCGCCGTGGGTCAGCCGCTGGGCCGCCGGGCGCGCCACTTCGCCGGGTTCGATCCGGTCGATCCGTTCGACCACCCGCGCCGGGCTGAGCGGACCGATCATGTAATCATCCGCCCCGGCCCGCAGCGCGCGGCGCTTGTCTTCGGGGTCGGCGTCTTCCAGCACCATGGTGATGTGGCTGTGCCGGGTCACGCGCGAATCGCGCAGGCGGCGGACCATTTCCAGTCCGGAAATCTCGGGCAGCAACCAGTCGACAAAGCACCACACCGGCCCGTCGATCCGCTCGCCGGGCACCTGGTTGCCCAGCGGCATCGCGCGCAGATCGGGCCGCACCCGCGCCAGATCGCGCAGCAGCTTGGGATCGGGTGACGTGAGCAGCAGGGTCATGGGCGGGTTCTGTGGCATGGGTTCAGGGCGTGGCTGGAGTGCCCGCGCAGTGTGCGCCGCTTGCGTGACGGTTTCATGACGCAAATAATGCACACCCCGCCTGTCATAATTCTGTCACAGTAAAACGGATGCAACCCGGCCGTTTCGGGCCTATTTCCGGACCTGGAACTTCAGGAGGCCTCGAAATGAAACTGCGCGCACTGCTGGGGCTGGTCTTGCTGGGACTGGCGGTTCCGGCCCAGGCTGAGCGGCTGACTTTCGATCACCGGCTGCAACCGCAGCTCAAGGCCGTGCTCGACAGCGGCGATACCACGCGGATCGATTACCAGGCCGGCAACCCGCGCTATATTGTCGATCGGATCGCAGTGCAGGGCACTTCTGCGGCGAACTGGACCGAGCTGCTGGAAATCATCGCCCGCACCCCGGCCAAGGGCATGCGCAGCGCAGCGGACTGGAAAGCGGAGCTGCTCCGCCAGGCCGATGCCCGCTGCGCCGGGCGGGTCGATGTGCTGGCGCAGGATGACGCTTCGATCACGTTCGAACGCCACGCCACGGCCATTTGCCCCGCCGAACCGGTCCGGCGCAGCCTGTACCGCGTGGTTGCGGGCAAACGCTCGCTGTTCCTGCTCGCGGTCCACGAAAAAGGCGCTCTGGCCGACGATGCGCGCGCCCAATGGCTGGCGATGCTCGCCTTGGCGCATCTGGATTAGGGTTCCGGCCGCCGGGCTGTAACCGGGGTTCACGCAGAGGCGCAGAGGAAGCAGGGAGGCGCAGAGGAGTAGAGCCCTCGGCGAAGCCGCTGGCCAATCCGGGTCTGGCCGATCACGCAATGCTGCCTGGCGATTGAGCCTGCGGCGCTGCATCGCCCTTCTGCGCCGCTGCCTTAGAGTTTTTCCGTATTTGATTGAGTCGGCACCTGAATCCCCCTTCCCCGGCGGGGAAGGGCCGGGGATGGGGGAGCGAGGCTGCAAGGCCTCGCGTCAATCCTGGCGTGGAGCCCCCACCCCCAACCCCTCCCCAGCGGGGAGGGGGGCTGGAATGGCTCAACGTAAAACGGAAGAACTCTAACCAGGCCGGCACCCGCCCGTGGCGAAACGCGTGCCGCTCATCTGACACGCAAGGGTCACATTCCTGTCATGCAACCTACGCCGAAGCGACACATGACAGGCCTAGAGGCGGCGCTGAGGCTAGCCGGGGGGCGATTCGCAACCGGGCTGGCGACTCGAACAAGAAAACGCTGACCCAGGGAATTTCACCCCATGAACCGCATGACTGCCTGCTCGCACGCCTCTCGTTCCGCGCTGGCCCTGGCCCTGAGCCTGGGCCTGGCCGGCCCCGCTTTCGCCGCCGTGACCGTGACCGAAACCGGCGTGACCGTTGATGGCGCCGCCGCAGAAGATGCCCAGGCACCCGCAGAAGATCCGCAGGCGACCGATCATTCGGGCCTGACCGAAATCATCGTCACCGCCACCAAGCGCGAAACCAACCTGCAACGGACCCCGATCGCGATCTCGGTGATGGCTCCCGAAGCGATCAAGAACCGCCATGTGCAAAGCCTGATCGACCTGGCCGACGGCGCTGTGCCCAGCCTGCGCGTTGCCACGTTCGAAGCGCGCCACTCGGCGCTGACCGTGGGTATTCGCGGGATCGTGCCATTCGATGCCAACCAGACCGCGCGCGACCAGGGCGTGGGGGTTTACATTGACGGCGTATACCTCGGCCGCCAGCAGGGCCTCAACACCGCGATGTTCGATGCCCAGCGGATCGAAGTGTTGCGCGGGCCGCAAGGCACCCTGTTTGGCCGCAATACCGAAGGCGGCGCTGTCAGCATCGTCACCAAGGAACCGAGCGGTGAGTTTGGCGGACGACTGGTTGGCGGTGCAGGCAATTTTGGCAGCTACACAACCGAAGCCCACGTTGACCTGCCCAAGATCGCGAACATCGCGTTCAAGGTCGACGGGGTGATGCAGCATCAGGACGCCACGGTCAAAAACCCGTTGTCCGGGCAGTATGGCTGGAATTACCACAACACCGTGGGTGGTCGCATTTCGGCCAAGTGGACGCCGATTGACGGGTTCTCCGCCGTGCTGACCTATGACAAGGCCAAGGACGAGAATACCCCGAATTACAGCCAGCTGATCAACTACAACCCGCTAGGCAAAGTGGTGGGCCAGTATGATCCGGTGACGCTGCGGCTGGTGGCCCCCGGCAGCCCGGCGGGCACTTCGGTGGTTTGCAGCACTTGCATCGCACCGCTGTCCTCGCTGGTCCAGGTCCGTGCTGATCGTCAGGATGTGGCCGAAATCGGTGTGCCCCAGCAGCTCAGCACCGATCGAACCCACGGCTTTGGCGCGACGCTGAAGTACAAGCTGTCGCCCGCGCTGGAACTGCGTTCGATCACCGCCTGGCGCTCGGTGGAAACCGAACAGTGGGATAACTCGGGCGGCGCGCACCGCACGATCTATGCCCCCAATGCCAACTTCAGCCGCTATTCGCTTTCGTACCTGACCCAGGACCAGTTCAGCCAGGAATTGCAGGCCGTCGGCAGCGCCGGGCAGTTCGATTATGTGTTCGGGCTCTACTATTTCAACGAACACGTCCGCGAATTTGCCGCCACGCCCAGCACCAACAAGTGGAACGCGACTGGCACCGGCTATACCATCAACGATGCGCTGACCTGGAACATGAACAACTGGGTGCGCCAGCGCGACAGCCAGGCCGTGGCCAAGAGCTATGCCGCGTTTGCCCAGGCGACCTGGTCGCCCACCGAGCAGATCCACATTCTCGCTGGCGGGCGCTATACCAAGGACAAGCGCGACGGCGCGCTGACCCGCGTGCAGGGCAAGGCCGCGAACTTCCCGTTCATTTTCGACAAGGGCCGGTTCGATCCGATGATCACGCTGTCACTCGATGCGGCAGACGGGGTCAATCTCTATGCCAAGTATTCAACCGGCTACCGCGCTGGCGGTGCCAACAGCCGTTCGCAGACCTTTGCACCGTTCGGGCCGGAAGCGGTCAAGGCCTGGGAAGGTGGGGCCAAGCTGGACCTGCTGGATCGCCGCGTGCGGCTTAATCTGGCGGCCTACCTGATGAACCGCACGGGCACCCAGATCGATTTCGATAACGTCGATACCGTCCCGACCAGCCCGACCTTCAATCTCCACACCGAAGAAACGGCGAATGCCCCTGGCAAGTCGAAGATCCGCGGGTTCGAAGCCGAATTGACGATCAAGCCGACCGAAAACCTGACCATGGGTGCGTCTTACGCCTATACCTATACCAATGTGCCGGACACGCTGAACCCGTTCCTCAGCACGGCGGCCAAGCCGGTTTACACCAAGGTGTTCGTGGTGTTCACCCCGCGCAATGCCGCTTCGGGCTACCTCGATTACGAGATCCCGTTCGGCAGCGGCGACGCGAAGATCAAGCTTCACCTTGATGGCAACTATTCGAGCAGCGCCTATTCGTTCCAGAACGAAGATGTGAAGGTGGAACCGAACTTCATTGTCAACGGCCGTCTGGCCGTGGCCGACATCGGCCTGGGTGAGCGCCAAAAGCTGACCCTATCGGCCTGGGTGCGCAACCTGTTCGATGAAACCCATTACTATCGCCGTTCGAACGCGAATGACGGCGTGCTGGGTTCCTACGCCAACTTCAACCCGCCGCGCACGTTCGGGTTTGAAGCGATGATCAATTTCTGATCCTCACCGGTCAATCCCTTCCTCCCTGACGGGCGGGCAGAGCAATCTGCCCGCCCGCTTTTTGCCGCCGCTCCGGCGGGGTGGAACAGCCATCCAGCTTTCCTGGCCCAACCGGCCCGCACCCCTGGCCCGGCTGGGCCAAGCCAATCGCGAAGGCGATTGGTGCACCAACCAAGCGTCCGCGCGCCCCGGTTGCCTAACCCTTCCTGCTCGGCCACACTCCGGACATGACCCTAGGCTCAATCCAGGACTGGTTGGTGTGGCGCAAATGGGGGCGGTGGGGCGTGCTGGCCGCGCTGTTCGCCGCGCTGGTGCTGCTCGACTATGGCTGGCTGGGGCTGTCGCGGATCGTCGATCAGCGCGGCGGCGATCTGTTGCTGCGCGCCCATGCGGCGCGGCGGCCGGTGTCGGACCGGGTGGTGGTGATTGATATCGACCAGCGCTCGCTTGAAGCGATGAACGATCTCGCCGGATCGTGGCCCTGGCCGCGCTCGGTCCATGGCGAATTGCTTGACGCCATCGCCGCCCAGCGCCCGCGCGCGGTGGCATTCGACATTCTGTTCAACGAAGCCGACGTCTATCGGCCTGACAGCGACGCCGCCTTTGCCGATAGCGTGGCGCGCAATCCCAATGCCTGGCTGGCGATGACGCTCAACGCCGATGGCGCGGGCGCCTTGGTCAGCGATATGCCGCCCGCCGTGCCGCGCACCGCGCTGACCAGCCCGCCGCGCGATGCGCGGGTGCCGCTGATGATGCCGCTGGCGCTGCTCTCCCGGCCCGAGGCGCTGCGCGGCGGGCTGATCAATTTCACTCCCGACAGCGACAATGTCGGGCGGCATCACCGGCTGGCGATGGACCGGGCGGGGTGGCGGTTCCCTTCGCTTGCCGCGCGGATCATGACCGATCTGGGCCGTCCCTTGCCCGCCGGCCCCGATGTGCTGCTCAACTGGCGCAGCGGGTGGCACCATGTGTCCTATGCCGATCTCTATCTCGATAGCCTGCGCGAACACCGGCAACGCCCGCCGGATGAGTTCAAGGACAAGATCGTGGTGGTAGGCACCGCCGCGCCGGGGCTGATGGATCTGCGGCTGACCCCGCTCGGCAGCACCTATCCGGGGGTGGAAATCCTCGCCACTGCGCTCGACAATCTCGATCGGGGGGACTGGCTGCGCGAAGTGCCGCGCGCCCGAATGGCGCCGCTGGCGCTGGCGCTGATTGCGCTGGTCGGCCTGGGGCTGGCCCGCGGGGTCAGCGCCAACCGGCTGGGCACGGCCATGGCCGGGATCACGGTGCTGGCGATTGGTGCGATGTGGCTTTTGCTGACGCGCGGCACGTTCGTGCCGGTGCTGGGCGCGCTGGCCTGGGGCTGGACCTGTTACCTCGCGGCCAGCGCGATCGCCTATCTCGACGAACGGCGGGTGCGGCTGCGCACATCGGGCATGTTCAAGCGCTTCCTCGATCCGCGCGTGGTCAACGATCTGATCGAACGCGGCGATCTCGATTACCGGCGCGAGGCGCGCAGTGCGGAAGTGACCGTGCTGTTCTCTGACATTCGCGGCTTTACCGCGCTGTCCGAACAGGCCAGCCCCGAAGAAGTGGTGGCCATGCTCAACGCCTACTTCTCGCGCCAGACCCAGGTGGTGTTCGCCCATGGCGGCACGCTCGACAAGTTCATCGGCGATGCGATCATGGCCTTCTGGGGCGCGCCGGTGGCCGATCCCGACAGCGCGGCCCACGCGGTCGGCGCGGCCATGGCCATGGCGCAGGCCTTGCACGATTTGCGCGGCGAGATGGGCGTGCTGGGCGCCGGGCTGGAAATCGGGCTGGGGCTGCACACGGGCCGCGCGGTGGCGGGTTTCATCGGTTCGGCCGACCGGCTCGACTACACGGTGATCGGCGATACGGTGAACCTGGCCAGCCGGGTCGAAGGGCTGACCAAGGGCGTCGCCCCGGTGCTGGTGACCGAAGCGACGCGGCTGGCGGCGGGCGATGCATTTTTGTGGCGCGATCACGGGCTGTTTGCGGTAAGAGGGCGGCAGAACGAGGTCCGGCTGTTTGAACCGCTGGCGCGGAACGATCCAGCCACAACCGAGGGGAATTGAGCGCAATGCGCCGCCTGCGTCTGGCCCTGCCTGTGCTGCTGGCCGTAGCCTTGCCCCTGGCACCCGCCATGGCAGAGCGCGCGCAGGTCGTCCGCGCCGGGGATCTGATGGCCCAGCCCTTCATCGATGCCGCCAAAGCCGGGCCCTTGACCGCGAACCAGGGGGTCACCGTGCTCAAGCGCCAGGGCGGCTGGGTCCAGGTCGCGGCCGATGGCGGCAAGACCGGCTGGGTCCGCGCGCTCAACCTGCGGCTGGCCGCGGGGGCCGGCCCGGTCCCGGTCCCGCGCGTCGGACCCAGGCTGGCACTGCAAGGCGGAGCGAGAGGCCCGCTCGAACCCGCCGGGCTGGCCGGCCGCAAGAGCAAGCTGCAGACCGGCAGCAGCCGCCAGACCGTGACCACCGGGGTCAAGGGGCTGGACGAGGAGAACATTCGCCAGGCCAGCTTCGATGCCGAACAGCTCGACAAGCTCAATGCGCTGGGGGCCAGCCCGGAACAGGCCCGGACCATGGCCGCAGCGGACAAGCTGGCCGAGAACAAGGTCGATTACCTCAAGAAGGGCAAAGTGAAATGAGGGGGGGCCTGATCGCCCTGATCGCTTTGGCGCTTGCCGTTCCGGCGCAGGCGCAGCTGCCCGGCATGGGCGAATTCAACGGAATTCTGAACAAGGCCAAGGCGCTCGGCAAGGTCGGGGACAGCTTTCGCAAGATCGGTGAGCAGGAGGAAGTGCAGCTCGGCGGGGACCTGGCGGGGATGATCCTGGGGGCAGCGCCGCTGGTGGAGGATCAGGCCGAACAGGACCACGTAAACCGGCTGGGCCGCTGGCTCGCGCTGCACAGCGAACGGCCCGACCTGCCGTGGAAGTTCGGCGTGATCGACAACGGCGATTTCAACGCCTTCTCGATGCCCGGCGGCTATGTGCTGGTCACGCGCGGGCTGATCGAGCGGATGCGTAGCGAGGCCGAGCTGGCCGGGGTGCTCGCGCACGAGATCGCCCACGTCACCCGCCGCCACCACATCACCGCGCTGCAGCGCCCGCTGCGCGAGCAGGCGCTGGGCGACATGAACAGCTATTTCCATCCGGTGAACACCGGCGTGATTCCGGGCCAGTTCCGCTCTGCGCTGATGAAAGCGGGCAAGGAGATGTACACCAAGGGCCTGAGCGAAGAGGACGAGTACGAGGCGGACCGGATGGGCGTGGTGATCGCCGGGCGGTCCGGCTTTTCACCGTTCGGTCTGGCCGGAGTGCTGCAAACCCTCAGCGCCGGAACCGGCGACCGCGCCTATGCGCTCGATGCCAAGACCCACCCCGAACCGGTCAAACGGCTCGAACAGCTCGACGCGGCGATGGGCACGCGGCTGGATACGCTGCCCGGGGTGATCGAGGATAGCGCCAGCTTCGTGACCTTGCGCAACCCGCCGCCGCCGCCGGTCAAGGCTGGCGGCAAAGCGAAGCCGAAAGCCAAGGGCAAGAAGGGCTAACCCGCCACCCCCGCGCTCAGGCGGTCGCGCAGTTCGCGGCGCAGGAATTTGCCGCTGGCGTTGCGGGGCAGGGCCTCGGCCTCGAACCAGACATAGCGCGGGACCTTGTGCTTGCTCATGTGTTCCAGGCAGTGCTTCTGCAGCTCGGTCTCGTCACAGGCCGCGCCGGGCTTGAGCACCACGGCCACCCCGATTTCCTCGCCCAGCCGCTCGTCTGGCACGCCGAACACGCAGCATTCGGCCACGGCGGGGTGGCGATAGACGCAGGCTTCCACTTCCGTGCAGCTGACATTCTCGCCGCCGCGGATCACCAGGTCCTTCTTGCGGTCGACGATATAGATGAACCCGTCCGCGTCGATCCGGGCAACGTCGCCGGTGTGAAGCCAGCCATTGGTAATGGTCTGGGCAGTGGCATCGGGGCGGTTGATGTAGCCCTTGATCACCGGGCTGCCCTTGACCCACAGCTCACCCACTTCGCCCAGCGGCACCTCGTTGCCGTCATCATCGACCACCTTGGCCTCGAAACTGGGCATCCACGGGCCGGCCGTATCGGGGCGATTGACGAAGAAATCGCCGCTGACGCTGGTGATGATCCCGCAGGTCTCGGTCATGCCATAGCCGGTGGTCGGACGGGCGGTTGAAACCTTTTCATCGATTTTCAGCACCAGATCGGGCGGCACCTGCGCCCCGCCGCCGGACAGGCCGGTGAGGGAGGAGGTGTCGGTCGTTGCAAAGTCCGGATGGTTGATCAGCTCGCGGCTCATCACCGGCACCCCGCTCATCGACGAGATCTTCTCGCGCGCGATCAGCTTGAGCGCCTCGCCCGCATCCCAGCGGTACATCAGCACGATCGTCCCGCCCGCCGCGCTGGTCAGATAGGCGCCGCAATTGTTGGCGGTGACGTGGAACAGCGGCGTGGTCAGCAGCACCACCGGCACCGGCGGCACTTCGGGCGGCACTTCGCCCTTGGCGCGCTCCATCGCCAGCGCGGAACTGGTGGTGGCGTAGAGCATGTTCATCAGGTTGGCGATGCAGCCCCGGTGAGTCAGCTGCGCGCCCTTGGGAAAGCCGGTGGTGCCGCTGGTGTAGAAGATGCAGGCATCCGCATCGGGATCGACCGTCACCTGCGGCATCGCGGCAGTGCCCGCGCTCGCCTCGGTCCAGGGGGTAACATCGGCGTCGTAATGTTCCAGCCGCACGCCGACCAGTTTGATCGGCTGGGCCGGGTCCTGCACCGCGCGATAGGCGGCCAGCCGTTCACGATCGCAGATCATCACCTTGGGCATCGAGTCTTTCAGCGCATAGGCCATTTCCTCGCCGGTCCACCACGCGTTCATGCCGACCACGGCAATCCCGCAGCTGGTGCAGGCCCAATAGGCGGTCAGCCATTCGGGGTAATTGCGCATCGCGATCGCCACCCGGTCACCCGGCTGGACGCCTTGCGCAAACAGCCAGGCGGCGAAGGCATTGGCCTGCCGGTGCGCCTCGGCATAGGTCAGCCGGTCGCTCTCGTAGACAATATAGTCGCGCTCCCCATAGGCAGCGGTGGACAGCCAGAATTCGCGGATGCTGGGCGGGGCATTCTTGAAGCAGCGCAGCTGGTGGCCCAGAACCTCCTGCTCGACAATCTCGAATTGCCCGCCCGGTCCGGTCAGCTCCGCGCGCGCGCGGGCCAGTTCGGCATAAAGCTGAGTGGTGTCAGTCATGGTTGGGGATCCTGTTATCTGGCAGTCAGTCCGCCATCGACGACCACTTCGCTGCCGGTCATGAAGGCAGCGCGGTCCGAGGCGAGGAAGGTGATGGCATCGGCGATGTTGGCAGGCACACCCATGTGGCCCAGCGGGTGCATCGCGGCCACCGAATCGCGGCTTTCGTTGTCACCCACTCCGCCGGCTGCTGCGAAATCATCGATCAGCTGCTTGGCCATCGGGGTTTCGATCACTCCGGGGTGAACCGAATTGACCCGGATCCGCATGGGGGCCAGTTCCAGCGCCGCGCCCTTGGTGAACAGCCGCACCGCACCCTTGGTCGAATTGTAGCAACTCGCCCCCGCCGCGCCGCGCAGCCCGGCGACCGAGGACAGGTTGACGATTGCTGCCCCGCCCGGCCACTTCGCCGCGCGCTCTGCCAGCAGCGGGATCGCCGCGCGGGTGCCCATGAACACCCCTTCGACATTGACCGCATGCAGCCGGCGCCAGTCTTCGAGCGTGGTTTCGGTGATCGGCTTGAACAGCCACAGCCCGGCATTGTTCACCAGAATGTCGAGCCCGCCCGCTTCGGCCCGCAGCCAGTCCATCGTCGCGGCCCAGTCCGCCTCGCTGGTCACGTCCTGCGCGCGGGCGATGCCGCCGAGTTCCGCGGCCAGTTCCTCCGGCGCCTTGAGATCGGTCAGCGCCACTTTCGCCCCCGCCGCGGCCAGTGCCCGCGCGGTTGCCGCACCCAGTCCCTGCGATGCGCCCGTGACCAGCGCAATCCGCCCTTCCAGCTCACCCATGAATCGCATCCTCTTTTGTGCTTTGCCCCACTGTGCGCAGCGATCGGTTGCTTGTCACCACCTTTTGCGCGGGAAAGCGCAAGGCGCTATGGCCAGGGGCGATGAACCTCCCGCCTGACCGCCTCGATCGCTTTGCCCGCCACATCGTCCTGCCCGAGATCGGCGGGGCCGGGCAGGTGGCGCTGGCCCAGGCGCATGTGGTGCTGGTGGGCTGCGGCGGGATCGGCTCACCGGCGCTGCAATACCTTGCTGGCGCGGGAATCGGGCGCTTGACGCTGATCGACAGTGACGTGATCGAAGCCAGCAACCTGCAGCGCCAGACGATCTACACCCCCGCCGATCTGGGCCGGCCCAAGGCAGAGGTCGCGGCGGAATGGGTGCGGCGGTTCGATCCGGTCCTCGAAGCCTGCGCGGTCGTCGGGCGTTTGGGGGGGGAGGTTGACGCCGCGCAGGTCCTCGAGGGTGCCACTGTGGTAGTCGACGGATGTGACAATTTCGCGACTCGTCTGCTGGTGTCCGATACCTGCGTGCAGCTTGGTGTGCCTTTAACCACGGCGGCGGTTGGGCGGTTTCAGGGGCAGGTCGCCAACTTTGCCGGACATCTGCCGGGGCAAAGCTGTTACCGCTGCTTTGTCGGCGATGCCTTCGATGCCGAGGACTGCGATACTTGCGCGGCGGATGGGGTGCTGGGGGCGCTCGTCGGCATGGTCGGCACTTTTGCGGCGCTGGCCGCGATCCGCGTGGTTCTGGATGGCAAGTCCGCCCTGGGCGATCCGCAATGGGGCAAGCTGCACCTGATCGAAGGACTGGTCCCCAGCCTGCGGACGATGCGAATCGTCAGGGACCCGGAATGCCGGGGCTGCTCAGCCGCCTAGGATTTCGTTGACCCATTGCGGCACCACCGCGCTGGCCGGGCCCAGCCGGCTTTCGTGGAACAGCGCCGAACCCTGCGACGGTTCGAGATTGAGCTCCAGCGTCTGCGCACCCAGATCACGCGCATTCCTGACCAGCCCTGCTGCCGGATAGACCGCGCCCGAAGTGCCGATCGAAACGAACAGGTCCGCCCGGCGCAGCGCCCCATAGATCCGCTCCATGTGGTACGGCATCTCGCCAAACCAGACCACGTCGGGGCGCAGCGCGCGAGCCTCGCACTTGGGGCAGGGCGGGCGATCGATCAGCGGTCCGGTCCAGCGGTGGCGGCTGTCGCACCAGGTGCACCAGGCGTTCAGATGCTCACCGTGCATGTGCAGCACCCGCTGTGCCCCGCCGCGTTCGTGCAGGTCATCGACGTTCTGTGTCACGATCAGCAGCTCGCCGGGCCACCGGGCATCGAGTTCGGCCAAGGCAAAGTGCGCGGCATTGGGCTCCTTGGTCTGGATCGCTTCGCGCCGCATGTCGTAAAACCGCAGCACCAGATCGGGATCGCGGGCAAAGGCCTCGGGCGTGGCGACGTCCTCCACGCGGTGCTGTTCCCACAGGCCCCCGCCGCCGCGAAAGGTATCGATCCCGCTTTCGGCGGATATGCCCGCGCCGGTCAGGATCACGATGTTGCGGATTTCCCTCATCCCCGCCATGAAGCACGGCCTGAAGGGGAATGGCAATGGCACGAATCGGCATCATCGGCAGCGCGGGGCGCATGGGGCAGGCGCTGGTCGATGCGATCGCGGCGGCGGGCGAAATGCATGCCGGCGGGGTCGACAAGGGCGACGATGTCGCTGCGCTGGCCGCCGCAGCCGATGTGCTGGTCGATTTCTCGAGCCCCCACGCGCTGGAGGCCAATCTGGATGCGGCAATGGCGGCGGGCGTGCCGATCGTGGTTGGCACCACCGGACTGGAAGAGCGGCACCACTGGCTGTGCGATGCCGCTGCCGAACGGATCGCTGTGCTGCAGACCGGCAATACCTCGCTTGGCGTCACCCTGCTCGCTCACCTGGTGCGCGAGGCTGCGGCGCGGCTGGGCGAGGACTGGGACATAGAGATCAGCGAGACCCATCACCGCATGAAGGTCGATGCCCCCAGCGGCACCGCGCTGCTGTTGGGGCAGGCGGCGGCAGAGGGGCGGCGGGTCAATCTCGGCGATGTCTCGGCGCGCGGGCGTGACGGGATCACCGGCGCACGGCGAGCGGGCGACATCGGCTTTGCCGCGCTGCGCGGAGGCAGCGTGGCGGGCGATCACACTGTCCATTTCCTCGGCGATGACGAGCGGCTGAGCCTGTCGCACCTCGCCGAAAACCGCCGGATCTTCGCCAAGGGCGCGGTCCGCGCGGCGCAGTGGCTGATCGGCAAGACGCCAGGGCGCTATACCATGCCGCAGGTGCTCGATCTGTGATCAGCGCGGCGGACGTGGCGGGCTGCCAATGGCGTGAACCGGGCGGGGTGCAGGCCGCGCAAACCATCTGCGCCTTTCTGCAGGACATCGGGATCGCCGTGCGGATCGAACCGGTGTCGGGCGACATGTTCCTGCCGGGGATCGATGTGCATCAGGGCGCCGTGCGGATCGATCCGGCGCGCGCCGCCTATCCGGGCGATCTGCTGCACGAAGCCGGTCACCTGGCGGTGATCGAGGCCGAACGGCGCAGCGGCACCAGCGCGGTAGAGGCTGATCCGGCCGAGGAAATGGCGGCAATGGCCTGGTCGGTCGCCGCCGCCGCCCACTGCGGCCTGCCGCTGGAGGTGGTGTTCCACCCCGATGGCTATAAGGGCGGCTCGGCGGAAATGATCGGTGCCTTCAGCGGCCCGATGGGCCCCGGCGTGCCGCTGCTCTCCGCCTGGGGGATGAGCGCCGAACCCCACCGCGCCGCCGAATGGGGCCGCGAACCCTTCCCGGCGATGACCCGGTGGCTGCGGTGAAGCGCGAGGCGATTTTTGAATTCTTCCGCCGCCTGGCCGAGGACAACCCTTCGCCCGAGACCGAGCTTGAGTTCGGCAATACCTATCAGTTGCTGGTGGCGGTGGTGCTGTCGGCGCAGGCGACTGATGTGGGAGTAAACAAGGCGACGCGGGCGCTGTTTCGGGATGTGCAGACCCCGGCGCAGATGGTGGCGCTGGGCGAGGAGGGGCTGAAAGCGCATATCAAGACGATCGGGCTGTTCAACGCCAAGGCGAAGAATGTGATCGCGCTGTCCGAAATTCTGGTGCGCGATTTCGCCGGTGAGGTTCCGGCGGACCGCGACTTGCTGACCACGCTGCCCGGGGTGGGGCGCAAGACCGCCAATGTGGTGATGAACTGCGCCTTCGGGGCGGAAACCTTTGCGGTCGATACCCACATCTTCCGTGTCGGCAACCGCACCGGCATGGCCAAAGGCAAGACCGTGCTGGCGGTGGAAAAGGCGCTGGAAAAGAAAGTCCCCCAACCGTTCCGGGTGGGCGCACACCACTGGCTGATCCTGCATGGCCGCTATGTCTGCAAGGCGCGGCGGCCGGAATGCTGGCGCTGCGCGGTGGCGGACTTGTGCACCTTCAAGCCGAAGAGTGAGGGGCCGAGGAAGTAGGGGGTTCGCGCAGAGGCGCAGAGGAAGAAAGGGAGGCGCAGAGAGGTTGTGCCTGCGGCGAAGCCGCGCTTCTCTTTGACCTTGCGATTGACGCAACGTGGCAAATGGGAAGCCGCTTCGCGGATGGCGCGACTCCTCCGCGGCTCTTTTTCTTCCTCTGCGCCTCTGCGTGAACCCCTTCTAGGCCCCGCCCTCCAGATGCAGCCCTTTCTTGCCATGCTCGGGCGTTTCGGTGGGAGCGGCGGGTTCGGGGGCGTCGGGGTCGAACGGGGGTTGCAGCATGCCTTCCCACTTGGTGATCACCGCCGTGGCGACCGAATTGCCCAGCACGTTGGTGGCGGTGCGGCCCATGTCGAGGAACTGGTCGATCGCCAGCACCAGCGCGATCCCCTCCACCGGCAGGTTGAACATCGCGAGCGTCGCCGCGATCACCACCAGGCTGGCGCGGGGGACGGCGGCGATGCCCTTGGAACTGATCATCAGGGTCAGCAGGATCAGCACCTGCGTGGTCATGTCGAGATGGATGCCATAGGCTTGCGCGATGAAGATCGTCGCAAAGCTGGCGTACATCATCGACCCGTCAAGGTTGAACGAATAGCCCAGCGGGATCATCAGCCCGGAAATGCGGCGCGGCACCCCGAACCGGTCGAGCTGTTCGAACAGCTTGGGCATGGCCGCTTCGCTGCTGGCGGTGGAAAAGGCGATCATCACCGGTTCGCGGACATAGCGCACCAGCATCAGCGCGCGGCGGCCCAGGAACAGGAAGCCGATGCCCAGCAGCAGCGCCCAGAGCAGGCCCAGGCTGAGATAGAATTCACCCAGCAGCTGCGCGTAAGTGCCCAGGATCCCCAGGCCGTTTTCCGCCACGACCTTGGCCAGGGCGCCGAACACGGCGAAAGGGGCAAAGCGCATGACATAGCCGGTTACCTGCAGCATCAGCTCGGCCAGCGCCTCGGCCCCGCGCACCAGCGGTTTGCCCTTTTCGCCGATCGCGGTGAGACCGATCCCGGCGAACAGCGCGAAGACCAGCACCTGCAGCACGTTGTTTTCGCCCATCGCGGTAATGATGTTCTTGGGGAACACGTGTTCGATGAATTCGAACAGGTCGAGCTTCTTGACCTCGCCAATCGAGGCGGCCTTGGTGGTCAGGTCCACGCCCACGCCGGGCTGGAACAGGTTGACCATGACCAGCCCCAGGCTGATCGAAATGAAGCTGGCAAGGATGAACCACACGATCGCGCGAAAGCCGATCCGGCCCACCGCCGCGCTGTCGCTCATATGTGCAAGGCCCGACACGATGGTGGCGAGCACCAGCGGCGCGACCAGCATCTTGATCAGGTTGAGGAAGATCGTGGACAGCATCTGGAACGACCGGGTCCAGTGTTCGGTGCTCATCACCCCGGCCAGCTGGCCCTGGTTGACCAGCCAGCCCACGAAGATCCCCAGCACCATCCCGGCCATGATCGCCTTGGTCAGGTGCTCGCTCAGCACGTGGAGCAGCAGGCCAAAGGCCGAACGGCGCTGGGTGGTGGTGGTCATGCGGCTCCCCGGTTTGTCTGTCTGGCGCGATGCTAACAGGGGCGGGGCCGGGGAGCAATGATGCCGCCGCCGTGCAGACCCCTCGTATGTGATGGCAGGATCAGAAGCCTGGGTTCAGCTCTGGGCCAAAGCATCCTGCGCCACGCGGGCGTAAATCCGCGCCAGAGCATCCAGATCGGCCACGGCCACGGCCTCGTCGCGCTTGTGCATGGTGGCGTTGCACAGGCCGAATTCGATCACCGGGCACAGGTCCTTGAGGAACCGCGCGTCGCTGGTCCCGCCGGTGGTGCTGGCCTCGGGGGTCAGGCCGGTTTCGGCCTCCACCGCGCGGGCGATCATCGCGGAAAAGGCGCCGGGCGGGGTCAGGAAGGCTTCGCCGCTGATCACCGGGCGGGCGCTGCCGCCATGTTTCCGGGCAATCGCGCCGACCCGCTCGGCCAGCTCCTGCCCGGTGTGGAGTGCGTTGAAGCGGATCGAGATGCGCGCGCTGGCGCGGCTGGGGATGACGTTGGTGGCGGGATTGCCCACGGTCACGTCCGTAATTTCAAGGTTGCTCGGCTGGAACCATTCGGTCCCTTCGTCCAGCACCATGGCCTTGAGCTCGGCCAGCAGGGCGACCAGCCGGGTGATCGGATTGTCCGCAAGGTGCGGATAGGCGACATGGCCTTCCTTGCCTTCCACTTCCAGCCAGACATTGACCGAGCCGCGGCGGCCGACTTTCATCATGTCGCCCAGCCGGCCCACGCTGGTTGGCTCGCCCACCAGGCACAGGTCGGGCAGGGCGCCGATCCCGCGCATGTGTTCGATCAGGGCGACCGTGCCGAACCGGGCCGGGCCTTCCTCGTCCCCGGTGATGATGAAGCTCAGCGTTCCCGCATCGCTCGGCACCTCGGCCGCGGCGGCAACCATCGCCGCGATTGCGCCCTTCATGTCCACCGCGCCGCGCCCATAGAGCAGCTCTCCGCGCAGTTCGGGCGCGAACGGGGCGCTGGTCCAGCCCTCGCCGGGGGGGACCACATCGACGTGGCCCGCAAAGGCAAAGTGGCGGCTGCCCTGTGGCCCGCGCCGGATCGCGAACAGGTTTTCGACCGGCCCGTCCGGTGCCTCGCCCGCGCTGAAGCGGTGCACCTCGAATCCCAAGGGCCGCAGCTGCCCTTCGAGGCAATCGAACACGAGGCCCGCAGCGGGGGTCACGCTGGGGCAGGCGATCAGCGCTTCGGCAAGGGAGAGGACAGAGGTCATGGCTGGATAGGGGCATATGGGCTATGCCGGGCCAAGACAAGCCGGAGTGCCGCAATGCCCAAACTCGATCTCACCGCCATCCCGGTCAAGACCACCAGCGACTATCCTGCCCCCTTCGATCAGCCGATCGCCGGGCGCCACTCCCGCCGGATCGGTCCGGTGGCCGGGCTGACCCACCTTGGCGCTGGGCTGATCGTGCTGAAGCCCGGGGCCTGGTCCAGCCAGCGCCACTGGCACAAGGGCGAGGACGAACTGCTGGTGATGCTGAGCGGCGAGGCCGTGCTGGTGGAGGACGGCGGTCGCACCGTGCTGCGCCCGGGCGATATCTGCACCTGGCCCGCTGGAGTTGAGGACGGCCATCATGTGATCAACGAAAGCGCGGAGGACTGCACTTTCCTCTGCGTCAGCGCCGGGCAGGAACTGGGCGGGGTCTATCCCGATATCGACATGATCTGGGGCACGGATGATCTGTACCGCCACAAAGATGGAACAGCTTACTGAGAACGAATCGTTCAACCTTGCTCCGTTCGTGTCGAGCGTAGTCGAGACACTTCAGCGCCGGGTGTCTCGACTGCGCTCGACACGAACGGAGCAAGCCTGAATGACTCGGCCGACCTACTTCTTCCCCACCGGCATTTCGTACTGCTCGATCACCCAGTCCTCGGCCTCGGCGGCGGACAGCCAGGCCTGGAGCCATTCGTGTTCCCACACTGCTTCCATATAGGCGAGTGCGAAGCCGGGGACGCCAATGCCATAGGTCATGAAGCGGCTGACCACGGGGGCATAGATGATGTCCGCCGCGCTGTAGGTGCCCAGCAGAAACGGCCCGCCCTTGCCGAACCGGGCGCGGGCCTCGGCCCACAGGGTCAGGATGCGGACCACGTCGCCGCGCGCCGCCGCGCTCAGTTCGATGCCTTCCACGCGGGTGCGCATGTTCATCGGGCATTCGCTGCGCAGCGCGGCATAGGAGCTGTGCATTTCCGCGACCATTGACCGGGCCATGGCGCGGGCATCGTCCTGCTTGGGCCAGAACCGATCGCGCCCGACCTTGTCGGCCAGATATTCGATGATCGCCAGACTGTCCCACACCACCGCCTCGCCGTCCCACAGCACCGGAACCTTGCCGCTGGACGGGGCAAGATCATCGTCGCCCTTCTTGCGCGCGTCCCAGTCCTCGCCAAACAGCGGGACGGTGATTTCCTCGAACGCCAGCCCCGATTGCTTGCAGGCCAGCCAGCCGCGCAATGACCAGCTGGAATAGTTCTTGTTGCCGATGATGAGCTTCATAAGTAGCGGCTAGTCATTCATCCAAACCATGTCGAGTCTGAACACATGTCGCTGCGCCCGTTTCACCTCGCTTTCCCCGTCCGCGATCTGGCCGAAGCGCGGCAGTTCTGGGGCGCGGTGATGGGCTGCGCCGAGGGGCGCAGCAGCGATACGTGGATCGATTTCGATTTCTATGGCCACCAGATCGTTGCCCACTGCACCGGCGAAAGCACGGGGGATGCGGGGAGCAACCCCGTCGATGGCCACGGCGTGCCGGTGCCGCATTTCGGCATCGTCCTGACGCTGGAAGACTGGCAGGCACTGGCCGACCGGCTGACCGCCGCCGGGGTGCAGTTCGAAATCGAACCCTACGTGCGCTTCAAGGGCCAGGCCGGCGAACAGGCAACGATGTTCTTCCGCGATCCCAGCGGCAACGCGATCGAGATGAAGGCCTTTGCCGATCTGGAACAACTGTTCGCGAGGTAGGGGGCGTGGGCAAGTTCAGACCTGAACAATCGCCAGTCCTTGGGAGGTCTGATCACGCCGTTGAGTGGCTGAAATGTTGGGGGGAAGGGACGCGCTTCCCTCCCCACCCGTCACCCCGGGCTTGACCCGGGGTCCAGCTTTTCTTGAGGCTCAGTGCTACGGTGCAAGGCAGCTGGACCCCGGATCAAGTCCGGGGTGACGAGTTGATTTGGGTCCGCTTTCTCGTCGCATCCGGACAAGCAGCTTTTCAGTCAGACTGACCTGATTGCTGACGGCAAGCACGATGGAATTCAGCCACGCGCCCCAGGATCACCCCAGCGGCTTCGCCCGGTAAAATTCCACCACCATTCGCATCGGCCCGGTCACTTCGACGTGGTGCCATTGCTGCGGCGGAATTTCGGCGGGGCTGTCCGGCGTGACATGCACCCGGCGCGGCGGATCCTCGAACACAAGTTCGACGCTGCCCGCCAGCACCCGCAGCAGACCCCAGGTGCCCGGCTTGGTATTATGGCGGCTGCGGATCGCTTGCGGCAAGCTCGCCTCGTCCCATTCGGCGGTGACCTTGTAGGGCTGCGGCGCGGCGCCGGGTTCAAGCTTGAAGAACAGGCCCAGCTGCAGGCTTTCGGCGATGGTCGCGGCCTTGGCCTGCATCGCCGCGGCCCCTTCCGGGCTCAGCCGTTCGCGGGTCACTTCGCTCCACAGCGCCAGCCAGCGGGTGAACATCTCGGGCGTAATAGTGTCGCGGTGCCGGGCGTGGGCGGCCATCGGGCTGCCCTTGTATCGCCCGGTCGAACGCATCACCGATGACCAGAACGCGACCAGCTTGCCCAGATGATGGTCCCAGTCGGCAATGGCGGAGTTGAACACCGGGCCGATCAACGCATCGTCGCGAACCCGCGCGTAGAACGCAGGGATCACCCGTTCGAGGTCAGCCTCGGCGATGTGCGGGTGCACGCCGGTCAGATCCCGGCATCTTCCAGCACGGCGGTGCGCAGTTCGGCGATGCCCATGCCTTTTTCGGCGCTGGTCACCGAGACGACCGGGAAGGCCGCCGGATGCTTGCGCGCCTCGGCTTCGGTCGCGGCGAGCACTGCGGCGAGTTCGCTGGCCTTGATCTTGTCGGCCTTGGTCAACACCAGCCGGTAGCCAACAGCCGCTTCATCCAGCATCTTCAGCATGTCGAGATCGACCGGCTTGATCCCGTGGCGGCTGTCGATCAGCACCAGCGCGCGTTTCAGCACCACCCGCCCGCGCAGGAAATCGCGGACCAGCCGCTTCCATTGTTCGACCACTTTCAGCGGGGCCTTGGCATAGCCATAGCCCGGCATGTCAACCAGCCGCATGACCGGTGGATCGCCCACGTCGAAGAAGTTCAGTTCCTGCGTCCGCCCCGGCGTGACCGAGGCGCGGGCGAGCGCCTTGCGGCCCGTCAGCGCGTTGAGCAGCGAACTTTTCCCGACGTTGGAACGCCCGGCAAAGGCAATTTCCGGCACGTCCGGATCGGGCAGGAACTGCAGCGCGGGCGCGCTTTTCAGGAACTGGATCTGGCCCGCGAACAGGCGGCGCGCCCGTTCGGCGGTATCGCTGTCCATCTTACTTGCCCCGTTCCTGCTTGCGCTTGAAATCGGCCGCGTCCTTGTCAGTCTGGGCCTTGAGCGCGGGGTTCTTGTGATAGAGATAGGCCTGCTGCGCGATCGCCAGCACGTTTGAGGTGATCCAGTAGATCAGCAGCCCGGCGGCGAACGGGGCCATGATGAACATCATCATCCACGGCATGATCGCGAACATCTGCTGCTGCACCGGATCCATCTGCGCCGGGTTCAGCTTGAACTGCAGCCACATGGTGATCCCCAGCAGGATCGCCAGAATGCCGATCGCCAGGAAGGCCGGGGGGGTGAACGGCAGCAGGCCGAACAGGTTCAGCACGTGCAGCGGATCGGGCGCGGACAGATCCTTGATCCACAGCACGAACGGCTGGTGGCGCATTTCGATGGCCAGGGTCAGCACCTTGTACAGCGCGAAGAACACCGGGATCTGCAGGAAGATCGGCAGACAGCCCGCAAGCGGGTTGACGCCTTCCTTCTTGTAGAGCGCCATGATCTCTTC